>NZ_JBRRDL010000029.1:0-49975 GCF_056759635.1 Stenotrophomonas sp. STEN056 | reverse complement strand
GCCTGCAGCAGGTGGTCGTGGCCGGCACCATGGCCCGTCGCGTGACCGAAATCCGCGCCGGTGGCCAGGGCGCCAGCGGCGCCGGCGACGCGCTGGCGCGTGACATGGTGGTGTTCTCGCAGGTGCTCGAAGGCCTGCGTCAGGGCAACGAAGAACTGGGCATCGCGCGGGTGCGCAATGCTGCCGCACAGGTGGCGCTGGAACAATCGGCCAACCAGTGGGCAAAGATGAAGAAGGACGCCGACGCCATCCTGGCCAGCTCGCGCAACCTGTTCGCCGCACAGTCCTCGGCCGCTGCACTGACCCGCGGCTCGGACAAGATGCTGGAAAGCAGCCGCAAGCTGTTTGATGCGTTCTCCGCGTTCGGTTCGGCCCGCGATACCCGCATCTTCCCGAACTTCTGGTGGAGCGTGATCTTCGGCGGCCTGTCGGTGCTGTCGATCATTGGCTTTGTGTGGAGCTCGGTGCGCGGCCGTTCGCGCGAGCAGGAACTGCGTTACCAGACCCAGGTGGAATTCAACAGCCGCAACCAGCAGGCGATCATGCGCTTGCTGGACGAAATCAGCTCGCTGGGTGAAGGCGACCTGACGGTGAAGGCCTCGGTGACCGAGGATATGACCGGCGCCATTGCCGACGCTATCAACTACGCCGTGGACGAGCTGCGCAACCTGGTGACCACCATCAACGACATGTCCGGCAAGGTGGCCGTGTCGGCGCAGGAAACCCAGGCAACGGCGATGCAGCTGGCCGAGGCCGCCGGCCACCAGGCCGACGAAATCACCAGCGCTTCGGAGCGCATCGGCGAAATCGCATCGTCCATTGAGCAGGTCTCGCGCAACTCCACCGAGTCGGCCGAAGTGGCACAGCGCTCGGTGGTCATCGCAACGGAAGGTGCCGGCGTGGTGCGCCAGACCATCCAGGGCATGGACCAGATTCGCGACCAGATCCAGGAAACATCCAAGCGCATCAAGCGCCTGGGCGAGTCTTCGCAGGAAATCGGCTCGATCGTGGAACTGATCAACGACATTTCCGAGCAGACCAACATCCTGGCGTTGAACGCCGCGGTGCAGGCCGCATCGGCCGGTGAAGCCGGTCGCGGTTTTGCTGTGGTGGCCGACGAAGTGCAGCGCCTGGCAGAACGTACCTCCGGTGCAACGCGGCGAATCGAAGGCCTGGTGCAGGCGATTCAGGCCGATACCAACGAAGCCGTTACTTCGATGGAGCAGACCACCGCCGAAGTGGTGTCCGGTGCGCGCCTGGCCGAAGACGCCGGTACCGCACTGACCGAAATCGAACGCGTGTCCAACGCGCTGAACAACTTGATTAAAAACATCTCCATTGCCGCGCACCAGCAGGCCTCGGCTGCAACGGACATCACCCAGACGATGGGCGTGATCCGGCAGATTACCGGCCAGACCTCGCAGGGTGCCGGCCAGACCGCCGATTCGCTGGGCCAGCTGAACCAGCTGGCAGCGGAGCTGCGTCGTTCGGTGGCCGACTTCAAGCTGCCGGCCTGACCGGGCCACGTGCGCTGATGCAGTCGGGGATGCAAAGGAACCAGCAGATGAAGTGTCGTCATAACGCAAAGCAGGGCCGCCCGAACGGCATGCAATTGATGCTGTACAGGGGAGTGCGATGAGTACCTTGCGCGATGCCATGAGCCATGCGGCACTGGGCTGGGTGAAGCCCGAGCTGGACGAGACCCTGCGCCAGGTGCGCAGCGAGGTCGAGAGTTTCGTGGAAGATCCCGGCGACACCAGCCGCATGCGTTTTTGCGCCGGCTATCTGCACCAGGTGCAGGGCACGCTGCGCATGGTCGAGCTGTACGCACCGGCGATGGTGGCCGAGGAGCTGGAGCAGCTGGCCAACGCCGTGCGCGAAGGCACGGTGAGCGACCGCGACGAAGCCTGCGGCACCTTGATGCGCGGCACCGTGTTGCTGCCGGATTACCTGGAGCGCCTGCAGAACGGGCATCGCGACATTCCGATCGTGCTGTTGCCGCTGCTCAATGAAATCCGCGCCGCACGCGGTGCCGAAGGCATCAATGAGAGCGTGCTGCTGGCCTTCAACCCGGATGCCAGCAACGCCACGCCCGATGAGCTTGAACACGCCCGCGGCAGCCTGAGCGGGCGCAACCGTGAACTGCTCGATACGGTGGGCAGTGCGGTCAAGGAAGAACTGATGCGCATCAAGGATGCGCTGGACCTGCATGTACGCACCGGCGGCAACCCTGCCGACCTGCAGGTGCAGGTGGCCGAACTGGGCGCCGTTGCCGACACGCTTGGCGTGATGGGGCTGGGCGTTGCACGGGATATCGTCGGCCAGCAGCGCGATGCGCTGCGCGACGTGGTGGCCGGCAGCCGCACCATCGATGACAACCTGCTGTTGGATATCGCCGGTGCGTTGCTGTACGTGGACGCCTCGCTTGACGACCAGGTTGAACACCTGGGGGCCAGCAGCAGCGGCGAAGATGACGCCGGCGCGGTCGAAACACGGCGCACGGTGGAAGTGCTTGCGCACGAGGCCATCGCCAACTTCACTGCGGCGCGTGAATCGTTTGTCGCCTTCATCGAAACCAACTGGGACCACCAGCGCCTGGTCGAAGTGCCGCGCCTGCTGGAGGAAGTCAGCGGCGCACTGCGCATGCTGGAAATCCCGGAACCGGCCGGCTATCTGCAGGCCGTGCGCCAGTACATCCAGGCCGAGTTGATCGAGCGCCAGCGCGTACCCAGCGGTCGCCAGCTCGATACCCTGGCCGATGCGATGGCCAGCCTGGAGTACTACCTCGAAGCGCTGCGCGACCGTCGCCCGGGCCGCGAGGAAATCCTCGACATCACCCGCACCAGCCTGGAAACCCTGCGCTACTGGCCGCTGCCGTCCGCGGCGGCGTCTGCCGAAATAGTTGCTGGGCAGAAAACTGCCGCTGTCCTCGATGGTGCAGCCGGTATCACTGAATTGCAGCAGTCGGCGCCGCTGGCCGAGGTGTCGGAGGTGGCTGCTGTCACGCCGCCGCCGTTGCCTCCGTTGGCCGAAGCGCCGGCAGCGCCGGGCGCCGAGATTCCACTGGTGTTTGGGGCGGCGATCAACGCCAGGCCCGCAGCTGCCGTGCCCGAAGCGGCGCCGGAAATCACGCTGGAGCCGCTGGCATTTGACCCGGTTGCCGCTGAAGACGCGGTGACAAGCGACACCAGCTACAGCGTGGCACCGATCGCACTGGAAGGCTTTGAGCACGCCGCTGCAGGCGACGACTTCACCCCGTCTGCGCCGCTCAGCTTTGATCCGGTCACCGCCGAGCAGGACATTTCTCCGGCCGCATCGGTCGATGTCTACACCTTCGACAGCAGTGCGCTGGAGCTGGATGTCGTCGACGAGCCGGTTGCCGTATCGCAGTCCGCGGTCTCCTACGATTTCGACCTGCCCACCGCAGACGCCTTTTTCGAGCCGACGCTCGAAGCCCAGCCGCCAGCGCTTGGCGAGGCGACAGTGGCGGCTGCATCGCCGGATTGGCAACTGGACGCCGCGCCGTTGGAAGACGCCGCGCTGGAACCGCAGGTGCCTGCGGTCGCAGTCTCCAGCAACGCTGCCGATGATCATGAGCAGGCGACGAGCGATCTCGACGCCGAGACGGCCGCGTTCATGGCCGAGCTTGATGCCGCATCCGAGTCGTTCAATGCCGTCGCCGTTGCAGAGGCCAAGGAGCCGGTGGCCGAGGTCGCATTGGCACACGCCGCGAGCGCGGTGCCATTTGCCGGTGCCGCCACGCACCAGCTGGAAGGTGGCTTCATCGACAACGGCGATGCCATCGACCAGGACATCCGCGACGTCTTCATTGAAGAGTTCGACGAAGAGTTGGTGAACCTGGGCGGCTTGCTGCCGGCATGGCGCGCTGCGCCGGGTAATGCCGAACGCCTGCGTCCGGTACGCCGTGTGTTCCACACGCTCAAGGGCAGTGGCCGCCTGGTGGGTGCGCGCACCCTGGGCGAGTTCAGCTGGAAGATCGAAAGCATGCTCAACCGCGTGCTTGATGGCAGCCGGCCGGCCAGCCCGGCGGTGGTGGCCATGGTCAACCAGGCCTACGACGTGCTGCCCGAGCTCAATGCCGCCCTGCGCGGCAACGGTGCAATCCAGTCTGATCTGATCGCGATGCAGGACGTGGCTGAGCGTGTTGCTGCCGGCGAGGAAGCGTTCCACATCGTGGGCGCGTCGCAGGTTCCGGCAGCCGCTGCCGAACCCGCAAGTGACAACGCCGAAAGCTCTGTGCTGAGCGATGAGCGTGGCACGCCCGCGTCGGTGGACAGCGTGCTGCGCGAGATTCTGGAGGCCGAAATCGGCGTTCACCTGGAAACGGTGAACCAGTGGCTGGCGCAATCACAAGTACAGCCGCAACCGGCATCCGAAGAATTGCTGCGCGCGGTGCACACCATGAGTGGCGCCTTTGCGATGACGGATGTGCCGGTGATCACCGGCATCACCACGCCGGCCGAATCCTTCGTGAAGCGTTCGCTGGCTGCGGGCATCACCCCGACGGCCAACGGCGTGGGTGCATTGGCGCAGATGGCGGTGGCGGTAAGTGGCACGATCACCGCGCTGCGTGAGCCGTCGCCCCGCATCCCCGCATTCCCGGGGGTGGCCGAGCGTCTGCAGGCGCTGGCCGACGCGCTGCCCGATGCAAAGTGGCCGCCGATGGCGATGGACGAAGACCTGGCATTTGCCGCAGTCGCGCCCGAATTCGATGCCGAACCTGTGGCCGCAGCCGTGGAAGAAGGGCCCAAGGCCGAGCTGGAGGGCGTGGAGGATCTGTCGGCCTACTTCGACCCTGCGCTGATCCAGGACACGCTGGGCGATCTGCCTTCGTTCCTGTCCGAGCCGGTGGACGCTGTGGCGCCGCATGCGCCCGCGTTCCTTGAGGTGACCGATGTTGCCGCGCCGCTGGAAGACACGGCCGAGGTGTTGTCGGTGGAAGGGCTCGACGCCGGCGACTCTGCGCTTCAGCTGGATGCCGCCGAAGCGCTGGAAGCATCGCCTGTGCCGGTACCGCTGGCCGACGAAATCGCGGTCGAGGAATTCAACTTCGTCGCTGCGGCGCCGGAAAGCGTTGACGAGGTCTCCGCCGCTGCCATTGCCGCCGATGACGTCACACGCGATGACGCAGCCATCGGGCTGGAACCGGAAGCTGGCGAGTTTGTCCTTGCGCTCGATGAAGCCGCGGACAGCAGCGCCGATCAGGGCGCGGATGTGGATGCGGTCGTCGAGGACGACCAAGCCGCCGCTGCAACGTTTGCCGTGGTGGAAGAAGACAACGCCGAAATGCTGCCTGAGGCAGCTGCGACGGAGGCCGAATCGGCTGAAGCTGCAGAGGTTGCTGAAGCAACGCATGAGCAGGCAGTCGAGGATGCCGACGCTGGCGTCCAGGCGCCTGAGCTCGCGGCTGCCGAATCTGCGGCCGATGACAGGGCCGAGGAAGCTGGTGATCTGGATGTTGTCACGGACGCTGAAGCGCCGATGGCAGCAAGCGATGCCAACGCTGTGGAAACAGCCGTCGAGCCGCCGCAGTCGCTCGTGGAAGAAGCGGCCATCGCGGACGAGCCCGCAGGCGTACAGGCCCCGGTCGAAGCCTCCGAGCTGGTGGAATTCTCTGCTGATGCGTCCATTGCGGTGAACACCGAGGCCGCGCAGGACGAAATCAAAGCGCCTGCCGACGTCGAGGCCGAACCGGAAACAATCCACGTGTCGGTCGAGCCGGCGAAGATCGAACTGGCGCCGTTGACCGCGCCGCTGCCGGACGAGGCCGCACAGCCGGTGACCGCACCGCTGGTCACCCAGTTCGACGATGGCCCGCTGGACTTCAGCGAGCTGGATCGCGAGCTGGTCGACATCTTTGTCGAGGAAGGCAAGGACCTGCTGGACCATTGCGATGGTCTGGTCAGCGAACTGCGAAACGCGCCGGAGGACCGCGAGGCACTGGCGGGTCTGCAGCGCGATCTGCACACCCTGAAGGGTGGTGCACGCATGGCCGGCATCAACGCCATCGGCGACCTTGGCCACAACATCGAATCGCTGCTGGAAGCGGTGGCGGCCAACCGCACCGAGATGACCCGCGGCGATGTGCAATTGCTGGAGCGCGGGTTTGATCGCCTGCACCAGTTGTTGCTGCGTACCGGCGAACACCGTGCGGTGCAGATGCCGGTTGATCTGCTGGAGGCCTTTGAACTGCGCACCGAGGGCCGCGCAGAAGCTGCCGATGCGCTGGTCACCGCTTCGGTTCCCGCGCCGGCGCAGGACAACACCGTGCAGCCGCCGGCCGCCGTGGTGCCGCAGCCCCTGGTTGCCAACGAACCGTTGTCCGCGCCGCTGCTGGAAGAACAGGCCGGCGACGAGGACGGTTCACCGCGTGGGCAGGAACAGGTGCGCGTGCGCGCCGACCTGCTCGACAGCCTGGTCAACCACGCCGGTGAAGTGGCGATCTACCGTTCGCGCCTGGAACAGCAGCTCGGTGCCTTCCGTGGCGCCATGGCCGAACTGGACCGCACCAACGCGCGTCTGCGCGACCAGCTGCGCCGCCTGGATCTGGAAACCGAAGCGCAGATCGTCGCCCGTTACCGCCGCGAGCATGAGCAGGCCGACCAGACCTTCGATCCGCTGGAACTGGACCGCTTCTCCACGCTGCAACAGCTGAGCCGCGCGTTGAACGAATCGGCGGCCGACTTGGGCGGTCTGCAGGGCGTGCTGGATGACCTCTCGCGCAACTACGACGTGTTGCTGCAACAGCAGTCGCGCGTCAGTTCGGAACTGCAGGATGGCCTGATGCGTGCGCGCATGGTGCCGTTCGATGGGCTGGTGCCGCGCCTGCGTCGCGTGGTGCGCCAGGCCGCGCAGGAAACCGAAAAGCAGGTGCACCTGAAGCTGGAAGGCACGCACGGCGAACTGGATCGCAATGTGCTCGACCGCATGGTCGCGCCGCTGGAACACATGCTGCGCAACTCCGTGGCCCATGGTCTGGAATTGCCGGCCGCCCGTGCCGAGGCCGGCAAGGCGGAAGAAGGCGAGATCACCCTGCGCCTGCGTCGCGAAGGTTCGGAAATCGTGCTGGAAGTTGGTGACGATGGCGCCGGCCTGGACCGCGAGGCGATCCGTCGCCGCGCCGAGCAGCGTGGCCTGTTGTCGGCTGACGACCTGCTCGAAGACGCGCAGCTGGATCAGATGATCTTTGCTTCGGGTTTCAGCACCAGCGAGCAGGTCAGCCAGTTGGCTGGCCGTGGCGTGGGCATGGACGTGGTGCGCAACGAAGTCCGGCAGCTGGGCGGCTCGGTGGACATCCGTTCGGTACGCGGCCAGGGCGCAACGTTCACCCTGCGCCTGCCGCAGACGCTGGCCGTCACCCAGGCCGTGTTCGTGCGTATCGGCGAGACCACCTATGCCGTGCCGGTGGCATCGGTCAGCGGTATCGGCCGCATCTCGCGCGATCGTTTCGAGGCCGGTCAGGGCAGCTACCACTACAACGGTGAAGACTTCGCCCTGTACAACCTGGGCGCACTGGTTGGCCAGGCCGCCGCCAAGGCGGAAGGTCAGGCCGAAATCCCGCTGCTGCTGGTGCGCTCGGGCGACCTGCGTGCCGCGGTGGCCATCGA
Source organism: Stenotrophomonas sp. STEN056 (assembly GCF_056759635.1). Lineage (NCBI taxonomy): Bacteria > Pseudomonadati > Pseudomonadota > Gammaproteobacteria > Lysobacterales > Lysobacteraceae > Stenotrophomonas > Stenotrophomonas sp. STEN056. The sequence continues at coordinate 42,347 of NZ_JBRRDL010000029.1, read as the reverse complement.
CCAGGTGCTGGGCAACCGCGAAATCGTGGTCAAGCCGGTGGGCCTGCAAATCGCCTCGGTGCCGGGTATCTACGGCGCAACCATCACTGGCGAAGGCAACGTGGTGGTGATCCTGGACGTGGCACCGCTGGTGCGTCGTCACCTGGCCCAGCCGCAGCAGCCGGTCGAAACCACGGCAGTCACGCAGCAACGCCATGTGCCGCTGGTGATGGTGGTCGACGATTCGTTGACCATGCGCAAGGTCACCGGCCGCGTGCTGGAGCGCCACAACTTTGAAGTCGCGGTAGCCCGCGACGGCATCGAGGCGCTGGAACAGCTGGAAGAGCGCGTGCCCGACCTGATGCTGCTGGATATCGAAATGCCGCGCATGGACGGCTACGAGTTGGCCACGGCAATGCGTGCCGATGCCCGCTACAAGGATGTGCCGATCGTGATGATCACCTCGCGCAGCGGCGACAAGCACCGCCAACGCGCTTTCGAGATTGGCGTGCAGCGCTACCTCGGCAAGCCGTATCAGGAGCTGGACCTGATGCGTAATGTTTACGACCTGCTGGGGATTGCACGTGCACGCGACTGATGATTCGGCCAAGCCGGTAGCTTTGTTGGCCCGCGCCGGCGCGGCGCGTGATCGCCTGCGCGAAGCCGTGGCTGCCGCTGGCGGCCGCATCGTGCTGGAAGAAGATCCCAACGCGCTGGATGCGGCAGTGTTCGACGCGGCTGCACCGCAGGTGGTGCTGGTGGCGCTGGAACCGGCAGTGGAAGACGCCCTGGAGCGCCTGGAAACCGTGCTGGAAGCACCGCACCTGAGCCTGATGTTTGAAGAGGCTGAACTGGCTGCGCGCCGTGAAGGCTGGGAAGCGCAGCGCTGGATCCGCCATCTGGCAGCCAAGCTGCAGGGCCATCACAACGTGTTGCCGCCCGGTTCGGAGAGTGAGCAACTGGACGCAGCCAGCGTTGCAACGCCAGAGCCTGCGCCGGAGTTGGAGCCGCAGCCGCAGCCGGTATGGGAGGCGCCCGCGCCAGCGCGTGATACGCCATTGAATTTTGAGCTGGAAGAAGCGGCATCCGTGCTGAGTGGTTGGCAGCCGGACACGCAGCGTCAGGTGCCGGCGACCGCCGATGCACCCGTGGAAGTGATGGATTTTGAACAGCTGATCTCCGCGGCGGTTCCCGATGCCACGCCCGTCCTGGAAACCGCGCCCAGCGCAGCGGTGCCGCCGCCGTTGCCGGAACTTTCGCCCGATGCCGTTTCCATCGAGGACGCCGACACGGCGCCCAAGGCAGCCGGCGATTTCCACAGCTGGTCGCTGGTGGAAGACGACGGTTACACCGAAGCGCCGGTGGCGGTGGACGTGGAGAAGGAACAGGCACCGGCGTTGGCCAGCCTGCTCACCCGGGATTTCTCGCTGGTGGAAATCGATGGCGATGCCGCGGACGTGACGGGCGCGGTGTTGCTGCTGGCCGGTATCGGCGGCCCCGACGCGGTGCGTCGCGTGCTGGCCGGCCTGCCGGAAGATTTCCAGCGCCCGGTGCTGGTGCAACTGCGTCTGGATGGCGGCCGCTACGCCAACCTGGTCAAGCAGATGGCACGGGCCACGGTGTTGCCGGTGGCGCTGGCCGATGCCGGGCAGCCGCTGCAGGCGGGCAACGTCTACATCCTGCCCGATGCAATGGGCCTGGAGCTGTCAGAGGCTGGCCTGAGCTTCAGTGCCGGGCAGAGCGAGCTGCTGTCGATCATGCCGCCGGCCCGCAGCGCGGTGATGATGCTCAGTGGTGCCGACGTGGCCCTGGTGCCGCAGGTGCTTGAATTTGCCGGCAAGGGCGGCTGGGTGGCCGGGCAGATCGGCGAGGGTTGCTATGACCCTGCCGCCGCCAGCCAACTGGCCGTGGCCGGCCTCGCCGCAGGCGACCCGGAATATCTGGTGGCGGAACTGGCCGTGCAGTGCGCCGGCTGATACCGCCCCGATCAAGGAACAGACGATGAGCTATGCAACCAACGACGAAGTACGTGGCGTCCTGATCCAGTCCGGCAACGAGCGCGTGCTGCTGCCCAACGCCACCGTGGCCGAAATGATGTCGCGCGTGCCCGTGGAGCCCATTGCCAACGCCCCGCACTGGCTGATCGGACAGATTGCCTGGCATGGCTGGAGCGTGCCGCTGTTGTCCTACGCCGGCCTGAGTGGGCATGGCCACGAAACGGTGACCACCAACAACAAGGTGGTCGTGCTCAAGGCGCTGGGTGGCAACCCGGACCTGCCGTACTTCGCACTGCTGACGCAGACCTTCCCGCAACTGATCGCGGTGCCGCGCGACGGCCTGCTGGCCGACGCCTCGGAAGAAAGCCTGCCTGCCGGCGTGCACATGCGCGTGCTGCTGGGTGAGCAGAGCGCGCTGCTGCCGGACCTGGATGCGATTGAAAGCGCGGTTGTCAGTGCATTGGCCACCGCGGCCTGACCCTGCCAGCGGCCGCTCCGGGTTTCCGCCGGCCTTCGGCGGGAACAGCCGAAGCACGCGCGTCGGCGGGCGCTGCCAGCAACTTGGTCCGTTTTCCTCCCTGCAATTGAATGCCGGCAGCCCGGCAGGCACCATCGGCGGCCTGTCTGCGGGAAAGCAACGGAGTGCGGAATGCAACGCTGCGCCAAGGCGTCCAAACGTTTGCCAGGGTCAGCCAGCTTGGTTGGCCTGTGCTGGGTGGTGATGCTGCCGTTGCTGGCGGCTTGCTCGGCTCAACAGGAGCCGGCCGGTGCCGCTTCGGAGCACATCTCGCTTGAGCAGGCGCTGGAGGGGTTCAGCAATTGCCGCCTGCACGGCTTTTACCGCGATGGCGACCCGCCGGAGCCGGTCAGCCCGTATTTTCGCCAGCGCGGCCTGCTGACCCCGTGCGAAATCGATGATGTGGCCGAAATCGCCTACTTCTGCGTCAACGACAACTTTCATGGGTTGCCGGTTGATCGCATAGAAATGCCATCGTCAACGGCGGCCTTTTCACAGGGCCTGCATTTTGCGGTGCCGGTGGAACAGGCACGCGCCGTGCTGCGGGCGACGCTTGGCAGCGAGTTTGCCCGGAGCGCCGCTTCGGACGAAGGCAATGCACCGGAGCTTGTGGAAATTCCGGGCGATCCGCAGCGCTCGGCGCTGCTGTGCATCCAGCCGTTCGGCTGATCGGCAAACAGAACCACGGTTGAAGCCATTCCCTTGAAGCACCTTGCGCGCGGGAAGGCAGGGGCTTTGCGAAGCGTGGGTTCGCGGCCTTATGAACACGCAAGGACTGGGACGGGAAGATCGATGTGGGCTCAATGACAAGCGGCAGGATCTTTCCGGCTGCCGCCTACAGATCTCCCAGCCGCGCCTGCAATGCCGCCACGGCAGCCAGCCCCGCGGTTTCCGTGCGCAGGATGCGTGGCCCCAGTTGCAGGCCCTGGAAGCCCGCCTCGGCCAGCTGCTGGCGGTCACGCGGTGACCAGCCGCCTTCAGGCCCGATGGCGATCACCACGCCGTTGGCCGGTGCCGCTGACAGTGAGGCCAACCGATGTTCGCCCATCGGGTCCAGGGTCAGGCGCAGGGTCTGTTCCGGCAAGGCCGCTGCTGCTGTTGCCAGTGATTGTGGTGCGCTGATAGCGGGAATACGGGCGCGGCCGGATTGACCGCAGGCCGAACCGACCACGTTGCGCCAGTGGGCGATGCGCTTTTCGGCACGGGCTGCGTCCAGTTTCACTTCGGTGCGCTCGGCGTTGACCGGGATGATGGCGCTGACCCCCAGCTCGGTGGCCTTCTGCAGGATCAGGTCCATCTTTTCGCCGCGTGCGATGCCCTGCAGCAGGGTGATCGGCAGCGGTGATTCGTTGTCCACGGCGTGCGCGGTGTCGATCCGCACCAGCACTTCGCGTTTGCTGACAACGGTGATGCTGGCGCTGTAGTCGTGGCCGTCACCGTTGAACAACACGCAGCCGTCGCCCTCGCGCAGGCGCATTACCCGTACCAGATGATTGGCCGCTTCTTCCGGCAACGGCAGGGTCTGGCCCACGTTGAGCGGCAGTTCGATGGGGCAACGGGTCAGGCGCATGCGAAGGTCTCGGTAGGGCGGGGCGGCGGGGGGCGGGCCGGGTCTGCTAGCATTTCGGGCTCATGAGAACGTATCAGCCAATGCGCATTCTATCGGTCGTCTGCATTCTTGCCGGGGGCGACGCATGACCCGCCCGCTGCCGTTGATTCACAAAATCGTGGAAGAACAGATGGGTCCGTTCCGTCAGGAACAGCTGGACCTGGAGTTTTCCAACGGCGAGCGCCGGCACTTCCAGCGCCTGGTCAGTGGCGGGCATGGCGCGGTGGTGGTGGTGCCGATGCTCGATGACGAAACCGTGCTGCTGGTGCGCGAGTACGCCGCCGGCCTGCACCGCTACGAACTGGGCCTGGTGAAAGGGCGCATCGATGCCGGGGAGAACCCGGTGCAGGCCGCCGACCGCGAGCTCAAGGAAGAGGCCGGCTACGGCGCCCGGCAACTGGATGTGCTGCGCATGCTGACCTTGGCGCCGACCTACATGAGCCACCAGTCGTGGCTGGTGTTGGCGCGTGACCTGTACCCCGAGCGCCTGCCCGGCGACGAGCCGGAGGAGCTGGAAGTGATCCCATGGAAGCTGGCGGACCTGGACAAACTGATGCTGCGCGAAGATTTCTCCGAAGGCCGTTCACTGGCGGCACTTTTCATAGCCCGTGAGTGGCTGGGGGGCCAGCGATGAGCCACCTGGATGCAGCAGTGCGCGAGCGGGTGATCGCCATCGCCGAACAGGCCGGTGCGGCGATCATGCAGGTCTACGGCAGCGGCTTCGATATCGAACACAAGGCTGACGACAGCCCGGTGACCACCGCCGACCTGGCCGCGCACCGGGTGATCGTGCAGGGTCTGTCGCAGCTGACCCCGGATATCCCGGTGCTGTCGGAAGAATCGGCACAGGTGGCGTGGGAAACCCGTCGCCAGTGGCAGCGGTATTGGTTGGTGGATCCGCTCGACGGCACCCGCGAATTCATCAAGCGCAATGGCGAGTTCAGCGTGAACATCGCATTGATCGACAACGGCGTCTCCGTGTTTGGTGTGGTGCAGGCGCCGGTGACCGGGCTGGTCTGGCATGCCGAGCGCGGTGCTGCGGCGTACCGTCGAGATGGCCAGCAGCAGGATGCGATCCGCACCCGCGTGCCGCCGGCAGTGCCGCTGCGGGTGGCCGCCAGCCGCTCGCACCGCAGCGAACGCACTGCCACCTTGTTGGCACGGATGGGCGAGATCGAACTGGTCGCACAGGGCTCCTCACTGAAGTTCTGCCGCATTGCCGAAGGCACCTTGGACGTGTATCCGCGCCTGGGGCCGACCAGTGAATGGGATACCGCCGCAGGGCAGTGCGTGCTCGAAGCCGCCGGCGGGGTCGTGCTGGCTGCCGATACCGGGCAGCCGTTCCGGTACAACCAGCGGCCGCGTCTGCTCAATGGTGATTTCGTCGCCCTCGGCGACGCAACGCTGCCGTGGCAGGACTGGGTGAGCGGGCTGTAAGCCGGGTTGTCATGGATTGCGTGTATTCAAGACGTCGGCAGCAGCCGATGCATTGTTGATGAGGGTGAAGTGGCCATGTCCGAGTTGAACGATATCCAGTCGCTGTTGAAGATCATGGCGCGCCTGCGTGACCCAAACGGTGGCTGCCCGTGGGACCTGGAGCAGGACTTCGCCAGCATTGCCCCGTACACGGTGGAGGAGGCCTACGAAGTGGCCGACGCCATCGATCGCAACGACATGGCCGACCTGAAGGATGAACTGGGCGATCTGCTGCTGCAGGTGGTGTTCCATGCGCAGATGGCCAGCGAGCAGGGCGCCTTTGATTTCGGCGACGTGGTGGCTTCGATCAACGACAAGATGATCCGCCGCCACCCGCATATCTTTGGCGATGCCGAAGCTGGTGACGCCGATGAAGTCCTGCTCAACTGGGACGCCATCAAGCGCGGCGAACGCGCTGCCAAGGGCGAACAGGACAGCTCCGCGCTGGCCGGCATCTCGCGTGGCCTGCCCGAATGGCTGCGCGCCACCAAGCTGCAATCGCGTGCGGCCCGCACCGGCTTTGACTGGCCCGATGCAGCGCCGGTGCTGGACAAGCTGCGCGAGGAAATTGACGAAGTGCAGGCCGAATTCGAGGCCGCGCCGCTGGCCGACAACCAGGCGCGGCTGCAGGAGGAACTGGGTGACGTGCTGTTCGTCGTCGCCAACCTTGCGCGTCATGCCAAGGTTGATGTCGGCACCGCACTGCGCCAGGCCAACCACAAGTTCGAGCGTCGCTTCCGGGCAATGGAAGCCTTGGCGACGGCGCAGGGCAGTGACATGGCGGGGCTGACGCTGGAGCAGCAGGAAGCACTGTGGCAGTCGGTCAAGCGCGACGAGAAAACGGTCGCGTCATGAAGACCGCATTGCTGTTCCTGGTGACCGCACTGGCGGAGATCATCGGCTGCTATCTGCCGTGGCTGTGGCTGCGCAAGCAGGGCAGCCCCTGGTTGCTGGTGCCGGCCGCAGCCAGCCTGGCGCTGTTCGCATGGTTGCTGACCCTGCATCCCACCGCGACCGGCCGCGTCTATGCGGCTTACGGCGGCGTGTATGTCTGTGTGGCGCTGCTGTGGCTGTGGCTGGTGGATTCGGTCAAACCTTCGCGCTGGGACCTGCTCGGCGGTGGCCTGTGCCTGCTCGGCATGGCCGTGATCATGTTCGCGCCGCGCAGCAACTGAAGGTCGTATCCTGCGCCCTGCTTACCCGGGAGCAGAGGCCATGGCACGGTTCAGCAGTTTCCGTCAGTTCTATCCCTGTTACCTGCAGGAACATCGCAACCGGGTGAGCCGGCGGCTGCATTTCATCGGCAGCTGGGGCGTGCTTGCGTGTGTGGCGATGGCGCTCTGGCAACGCAGCGGTGCATGGCTGCTGGCGGCACTGTTCTGCGGTTATGGGTTTGCCTGGGTCGGGCATTTTTTCTTCGAGAAGAACCGGCCGGCGACCTTCAGGCACCCGTTCTATTCATTTGCTGGCGACTGGGTGATGTTCGTCGACATCCTGCGTGGCCGCGTCACGATCTGATCCGCCATCCCGGCAGCGTAGGAGCGGCCTCGGACGCGAAGCCGGCTGCAGTCCATCGGCAATCACAAAGACAGCTGACATGCCGTGGAGGGGCGTGGATGGCATCGGGCGTGCAAAGGGCGGCGCCGCGCAGTGGGATGCCCAGTGGCAGCCGCGTGCGGGTGATTGCGGTGGACGGTACGGCCTTGAAAGTCCAGCAGGCCTGACCTGACTGCGGCCCCGTGTGGCGGTGCCGCAGGTTTTAGCCGTAACCATCTGGGATAATGGCGCACCCTTTTTTAGTGGAACGGCCATGACCCTGAAAACCCTGCTCAACGAAACCCACCGCTCGCTCGGCGCCAAGATGGTCGACTTCGGCGGTTGGGACATGCCGATCCATTACGGCTCGCAGATCGATGAGCATCATGTGGTGCGCAATGCCGCCGGCATGTTCGACGTCAGCCACATGACCGTGGTGGACCTGAAGGGCGCGCGCACCCGCGAGTTCCTGCGCCAACTGCTGGCCAACTCCATCGACAAGGTCAAGGTCACCGGCAAGGCACTTTACTCGTGCATGCTCAACGCACAGGGTGGGGTGATCGACGACTTGATCGTCTACTTCCTGGGCGATGATTTCTTCCGCATGGTGGTCAACGCCTCCACCCGCGAAAAAGACCTGGCCTGGATCCGCCAGCATGCTGCCGCGTTCGATGTGGAAGTGATTGAGCGCGAAGACCTGGCCATCATTGCCGTGCAGGGGCCGCAGGCGCGCGCGCTGGTCGCCGGGCTGGTTGCCGAATCCGACCGTGCCGCACTGGACAAGCTGGGCCGCTTTGCGGCGCTGGATGTCAGCTCCGCCGATGGCGTGCCGCTGTTCGTCGCGCGTACCGGCTACACCGGCGAGGATGGTTACGAAGTGCTGCTGCCGCAAGCCAATGTCATCACCTTCTGGAATGCCTTGCTTGCTGCGGGCGTCAAGCCGGCGGGCCTGGGCGCGCGTGACACGCTGCGTCTGGAAGCGGGCATGAATCTTTACGGCCAGGACATGGACGAGGCCGTCAGCCCATACGAAGCCGCGCTGTCCTGGACGGTGTCACTGGACGAGGGACGTGCCTTCATCGGCCGTGCCGTGCTGGAAGCACAGAAGGCTGCCGGCAACGCACGCCAGATGATCGGCGTGGTGATGGACGACAAGGGCGTGCTGCGCCATGGGCAGAAGGTGCTCACCGCCAATGGCGAAGGCGAGATCCTGTCCGGCACGTTCTCGCCGACGCTGGGCAAGGCCATCGCCTTCGCCCGCGTGCCGGCCGGTGAACCGGGCAACGTGCGCGTGGACATCCGTGGCAAGGAAGTGCCGGTGCGCGTGGTGAAGTTCCCGTTCGTACGCGATGGCCAGGCGCAGGCCGGCATCAACCTCTGACTGTTTGCAAGGCCGGGCGCAGGCGCTACCCTTCGCCCGGTTCGTTAAACTAGCGTTCCATCCCGACCACCGCTTTTTCCGGAGCAGTTCCATGAGCGAGATCCCAGGCGACCTCAAATTCCTCAAGTCCCACGAGTGGGCCCGTGCCGAAGGCAATGGCCGCGTCACCGTTGGTATTTCCGACCATGCCCAGGGCTTGCTGGGCGACCTGGTCTACGTCGAGTTGCCGGCAGTCGGTGACACCGTGCAGGCCGGCAACGGCGCTGCCGTGGTCGAGTCGGTGAAGGCCGCATCGGACGTCTACAGCCCGGTGTCCGGCACCGTGGTCGAAGTCAACGAAGCGGTGACCGACAAGCCGGAAACCATCAACGAAGATGCCTACGGCGACGGCTGGCTGTTCGTGGTCGAGCTTTCCGAGCCGGAGCAGTTGAATGATCTGCTGGGCCCGGACGATTACGCCCAGGTGCTGGAAGACGACGAGCACTGAGTTCTCCGTGCTGGAGAAAACGGCCACCTCCGGTGGCCGTTTTTTTTTGCCCGCCGGCAGCGGCGCGAAGCATGGGTGCGATGCATGTGCCGGTGGCGATTGCCGGGTGACTGCGTTGCACCTTCAGCGCGCGAACGATGTCATCGCCGTGTGATGAAAACGATGGGTACAGCGCACGCCAAGCGCACTGCCAACCACGCGCGGGGCGGTGCACGCATGGCAGGCGGCCATGCCGGAGCGCGGAAACGGTGCAAAAAATTCTGCGCAAAATGATCGTCGTGCACCGCAATGCATGACCGGCGGATGAAATATTTTCTTGGCCTGGCATGCCGTGTTCCGGTGCCGCGGCCGGGATGGAAACACGACGCGCGCAGCTACGTTTCAATACACCACGACTTCGGCGCAATGAAAGAAAAGTGCGTTTTCCTCGACGTTTTTTTGCATTCGTGTTTTTGTCGAGTGCTTTGGCATGGCAGGAATGGGTACGGTCACCCGCCCATAACCTGTTGGGAACGAGCAGGCAGCCTGGCGCCTTCCTGAAAAAAAAATCACGCAGACTGTTGACAGTAAAAAAAACCGTGATTAGGTTTCGCCCAGCAGACCTTTCCTGCGGAAGCGAGTGAGCCGAATCAACATTCAGACGCGAAGCACAACTTGGACGTCCGCCAGGATCTCTTTAATGGTGGATCAGGACTCGCTTCCTTCCGCGAAACACCCCCCCGAATCAGACATGGCACCCGTAGCGGGAACCGTTGCGGGTGTTTCTGTATCCGTCACGACGCGCAGGACGCGTCGTCGGTCCTCCGCGGCTCGCCGCGGATTTGCTTCAACTGGGCATTTCAATTCCATAGATCACTGACGAGGAACCATCCCATGGCCACGAAAAAAGCTGCTAAAAAGCCGGCCGCCAAAAAGGCGGTCAAGAAAGTTGCCAAGAAAGCTGCTGTGAAGAAGGTCGCCAAGAAGGCAACCGCCAAGAAGGCAGTGAAGAAGGTCGCCAAGAAGGCAACTGCCAAGAAGGCAGTGAAGAAGGTTGCCAAGAAGGCAACTGCCAAGAAGGCAGTGAAGAAGACCGCAAAGAAGGCTGCTGCCAAGAAGACCGTCAAGAAGGCTGCGGCCAAGAAGACCGTCAAGAAGGCCGCCAAGAAGACTGCCAAGAAGGCAGTGAAGAAGACCGTCAAGAAGGCTGCGGCCAAGAAGACCGTCAAAAAGGCTGCCAAGAAGGTAGCCAAGAAGGCTACTGCCAAGAAGACCGTCAAGAAGGCTGCCAAGAAAGTAGCCAAGAAGGCTGCTGCCAAGAAGACCGTCAAGAAGGCTGCGGCCAAGAAGACTGTCAAGAAGGCCGTGAAGAAGGTTGCCGCGAAGAAGAAGCCGGCTGCTCGCAAGAAGAAGGCCGCTCCGGTCGCGCTGCCGGCTACCCCGGCGCCGCTGATCTGATCCAGCGCCAATAGCTGCACCTGAAACTCCTTCCCCGACTGCCCAGCGGGGAGGGAGTTTTTTTATGCGCCGATGGTGCTGTCGACTGCTCGGGTTGCCGGGGCAGTCTGGTGCGTTGCGCCGCCATGCAGGGTGAGGGCCGGCACGTAGTGGCGAGCCATGTTTGGCCGCTGCCTTGCCGAGAGCGGATCACCGCAAGTGCGCAGTTGCTCTCCTCCCCACTTGGAGGCGGAGCAGGCCGGCAGGAAGAAAAGTGGTGAGTGCAAAGCTTGGTTTGCCCAGGCAGTCGCACGCTTGCTCTTCTCCCTTCCGAACCGCTCTCCTGCAAGGGGAGCGGCTTGATGCGGGAACTCAAGGTTATCTATCTTCGGCGCTGCGTGGCCGTGCTGTGCCGTTGTTCTTCCATGCCGGCGGTACGTTTGCCTGCCGGATATGCAAAGGGCGGCCAGTGGCCGCCCTTTGCTTGCATCATCAACCGGCGCCTGCTCAGCGTGGCGAGGCCACTGCGCGATCCGACGATGCGCCCTTTTTGCCGCCGCGTGCCGGTGCGGCGTCCTCGGCCATCAGGTTGTCGCTGCCGAAGTCGGTGTCCACGTCGAGCCAGCGCTGGCTGGGCAGGCCGATGGCGCGGTCAAGGATGGTCGGCATCAGTCCGGAAGGCAGGCTGCTTTCGCCGTTCCACATCACCGCAATGCCGAGGTCGCGTTCGGGCAGCAATGCCACCAGGCCGCGATAGCCCTGCACGGCACCGGCATGGAACACCACGGAATGGCCGGAGTAATCGAACACGCGCCAGCCCAGTGCATAGCCAGCCGAATCCAGGCGCTGGTGACGCCAGCCCGAGCGCATCTCGCCCGGCGTGCTGACCAGCGGCGCATGCAGCGTAGCCAGCAACGGTGCCGGCAACACATCGGGGCGATGGCCGGTCTGGGCGAGCAGCCACTGCGCCATGTCGCTGGCGCTGGCATTGACACCCGCCGCCGGTGCAACGCGGTAGTAAGTGGGCTTGGGCGTCAGCGACACCCAGCCGTTGCGGCTGCGCACATGCGGCCGTGCCCAACGCGAGCTGGCCTGGATGCCGGCCAGGCCAAGGCTGGCATCGTCCATGCCCAGCGGCTTGAGCAGGCGCTTTTCCACCGCCTGCTCGTAGAAGTTGCCGGAGGCGGCAAACACCACGTCGCCGATCAGGCTGAAGGCCACGTTCTGGTAGGCGTAGCAATCGCCCGGCTCGCACTTGAGCGGGGCGCTGGCCAGCTTCCGGGTGAGCGTGTAGTAGTCGGCGTTGGCTTCCACGTCGCGATCGTAGGCGTTGTACGGCAAGCCCACGCGGTGGCTGAGTACATCGGCGACGGTCAGCCGGTTGGTGGCCTCAGGGCTGGCCAATTGGAAGCCCGGTACGTAATCGGTGACCTTGCTGTCCCAGCGCAGCGTGCCGTCGTTGACCAGCAGGCCGGCCATGGTGCCGGCGAAGGCCTTGGACAGCGACGCCAGGCGAAACACGGTATGGGCATCAACCGGCTGCGGGTTGCTGATGTCGGTAACGCCGTAGCCGCGTGCGGACAGGATGCGCCCGTTCTGGACGATGGCCATGGCCATGCCCGGGACGCGGTTGCCGTAGGTCAGCTGTTCGGCCAGCGACTCGATGGCAGCCACGTTGAATTCGGCAGGCAGCGGCTGTACCTGGTCCGGACGCAGCGCTACCCGGTAGGGCATCGGCTGGGTGGGCGACTGGGTCGGGGCGTTTTCCAGGTTGACTGGAAATGCGGCGGCGGCCGGTGCGGCAGTGGGCAGGCCCGCCTGGGCCGGCGTCTGCGCGGTCGATGACAATGCAAAGGGCATCAACACCCCCAGCAACCCCGATGCCACCGGACGGATGCGCCGGCGTCTGCTGTTGTCTTTCATCGTGATCCGTGCCTGTAAGCTACTGCTGGAATGGATTCTAGCGCTGCTTTTTACGATTGCACAAACGGGGAGAGGATGAATGGGCATCACGTTGATATTTCTTGTTTTTCTTGTGGTGGTTATCGCAGTTATGGGCGTGGGGATCGGCATCTATAACGGGCTGGTGCGTTCCCGCAATTCATACAAGAACGCATTTGCCCAGATCGACGTGCAATTGCAGCGCCGTTTTGACCTGATCCCCAACCTGGTGGAGACCGCCAAGGCCTACATGGGCCACGAGCGGCAGACGCTGGAGGCGGTGATTGCCGCCCGCAGTGCGGCGCAGTCAGGTCTGGCCGCGGCCAAGGCCGACCCGGGTGATGCAGCGGCGATGGCGCAGCTGGCTGCCTCGCAAGGGCAGTTGAACAGCGTGCTGGGGCGGTTGATGGCGGTGGCCGAGGCCTACCCGGAGCTGAAGGCCAACCAGAACATGATGCAGTTGAGCGAAGAACTGGCCAGCACCGAGAACCGCGTCGCGTTCGCCCGGCAGGCCTACAACGATGCGGTGATGGGCTACAACAATCGGCGCGAGACGTTCCCGGCCAATGTGTTGGCCGGCATGTTCAATTTCACCACTGCCGCCTTGCTGGATATTCCGCTGGAGAAGCGTGAGCAGGTGCGTGAGGCACCCAGGGTTCAGTTCTGAAGCGCGCTGGATCGGCGTTGCGCGCACTGCACCGGCTGGCGGCAGCAGGGGGAAGGGGATGAATTTCTTTGAACACCAGGCACAGGCGCGGCGGAATTCGGCGCGCCTGTTGCTGCTGTTCGCGGTGGCGGTGATCGCCATCGTCGCGGTGGTGGACGTAATGGTGCTGCTGTTCATCAGCCGCAGCCCGCAGGCGATGCTGTGGTCGAGCGTACTGACCCTGGCGGTGATCAGCCTGGCCTCGCTGTACCGCATCTCCAGCCTGCGCGGCGGTGGTGAAGTGGTGGCGGTGCAGATGGGCGGCACCGAAGTGCCCGCCAGCAGCAGCGACCCTGCATTGCGGCGGCTGCGCAATGTGGTGGAGGAAATTGCGATTGCCTCCGGCGTGCCGATGCCGCGTCTGTATGTGCTGGAACAGGAACCGGGCATCAATGCATTCGCGGCGGGCTACTCGCCGGCCGACGCTGCCATCGCGGTCACGCGCGGCACGCTGGAGCGGCTCAATCGTGACGAGTTGCAGGGCGTGATCGCCCACGAGTTCAGCCACATCCTCAACGGTGACATGCGCCTGAACATCCGCCTGATGGGCGTGCTGTTCGGCATTTTGATGATCAGCGTGATCGGCCGGCGTGTGCTGCTGCACATGGGCACCGGCGCGCGTGGGCGCGGTGGGCGAAGCCTGGGTCCGGTAGTGGCGTTGCTGGTGGCCGGCGTCGTGGCAATTGCCATCGGCAGCATCGGCGTGTTCTTCGGCCGCTTGATCAAGGCGGCGGTGTCACGCCAGCGCGAACTGCTGGCCGATGCATCGGCGGTGCAGTTCACCCGGCAGACGCAGGGCCTGGCCGGCGCCTTGAAGAAGATTGGTGGTTTGCCGGACGGCTCGTATCTGGGCAATCGCGCCGATGCCGAGGAAGTCAGCCACATGTTGTTCGGCGAAGGCCTGGGTTTTTCGCGCTGGTTCGCCACGCATCCGCCCCTGCTTGAACGCATCCAGCGGCTGCAGCCCTCCTTCCGCGCCTCACACTTGCAGGCGCTGCGTGGCAATTGGTTGGCGACGCCGCCCGATGGTCTGGCCGAAGACCGCGCCCTGGGCCTGGCCGCGCATTACGCGCCGAGTGTGGATGCGCGGGTGCCAACGGCGCTGCCCGGCACGCCGTACACCGTGCGGGTGGATCCTGCGCAGGTCGCCGCACAGGTGGCGGCACCGGCCGACGATGATTATCAGCAGGCGGTGCGGTTGGCCGGCAGCCTGCCGCAGGCCTTGCGCGAACACGCACGCGACCGTGAAGCCGCGCCTGCGCTGTTGCTGGCGCTGTTGCTCGATGCCGATGCAACGGTGGCGGCAGGCCAGCGCGAGGCCGTCCAGGCGCAACTGGGCGCGTTGCAGGCGCAACGCATGCAGGAGCTGGCCGCCGGTCCGCTGCGTGGCCTGCACGCGGCGCTGCGGCTGCCGCTGGCCTCCTTGGCCTTCCCGACATTGCGCAGCTTGCCGCGACCACAGCTGCAGGCCTTCGTGCAGTGCATCGATACGCTCAGCCATGCCGATGGCCGCATTTCGTTGTTCGAGTACTGCCTGTCGCGCTTGTTGCGGGTGCAGGTGCAGGCGGCGTTGGCGCCGTCAAAACATCTGCACTTCGGTCGCCGCAAAGTGGTTGGCGTGCGCCAGGAGTTCGCCACCTTGCTGGCGGTGGTGGCGCGTGCGGGCAACCCGGGTGATGAAGCCGGTGCGCGCCGTGCCTATCTGGCCGGGCTGCAGCGCATCCTGCCGCAGGATCACCTGCCGTATGCGCCGCCGGCCAACGGTGTGCTGGCATTGGATGCGGTGTGGGAGCCGCTGGATGCACTGGATCCGCTGGCCAAGCAACTGCTGGTTGAATCGGTGACTGCCACCATCAGCCACAACCAGCGCGTCAACGTGGCCGAAGCCGAGCTGCTGCGCACCCTCTGCGCGACGCTGCATTGCCCGCTGCCGGCGTCGCTTCAGGTGCATTGAACGTGCTGGAGCAGGAGTGCCGAGCCATGCTCGGCAAGGGCTTTACTAGGAGTACAGCAGCGGAGCATGGCTCCGCTCTACATGAGAAGTCTGCACGGTGCCAACGAGGCCCACGTAGTGCCGAGCCATGCTCGGCAAGGGCTTTGCCCGCAATACAGCAGCGGAGCATGGCGCTGCGCTACAACATCCCGCTGTTGAGAATCAGGCTGGCCGCGCGCTCGGCAATCATGATGGTCGGTGCGTTGGTGTTGCCGCTGGGCAGGGCCGGCATTACCGAAGCGTCGATCACGCGCAGGCCCTCGATGCCACGCACCCGCAGTTGCGGGTCAACCACGGCGCTGTCATCGCTGCCCATGCGGCAGGTGCCGATCGGGTGGTAGATGGTTTCGGCCTTGGCGCGGATGAAGGCTTCCAGGCCGGCGTCGTCCAGGTTGTCGTGCTCGGGGAGCAGGGGCGCTTTGCGCCAGGGGGCGAACGCCGGTTGCTGCAGGATGTCGCGGCTCAGGCGTGCGGCCTCGATCATCATCTTCAGGTCAAAGCCCTCGGCATCGCTCAGATAATTGGCGTGGATGCGTGCCGGTGCCTGTGGCTCATTGCTGGACAGGGCGATGTGGCCACGGCTGCGCGGGTGCAGGTAGCAGGCGTGCAGGGTGTAGCCGTCGCCGGGAAGACGGTGGCGGCCATGGTTGTCGAGCATGGCCGGAACAAAGTGGAACTGGATGTCGGCGCGTTCGTCCGGGGCGAAACGCGAGCGCACGAAACCGCCGGCCTCGGCCACATTGCTGGTGCCGGCGCCGCGGCGGCCGCGCAGGAAGTAGTCCAAGCCGATCTTCAGCTCGCTGAGACGGTCGTAGCTGACGCCGGGCACGGTGCGGTAGAGCGTGCAGATGTCCAGGTGATCCTGCAGGTTGCTGCCCACGCCGGGTTGGTCGAGCTGCACGTCAATGCCGTGACCGCGCAGGTGATCGGCCGGGCCAATGCCGGACAGCATCAGCAGTTGCGGCGAATTGATCGCCCCGGCACTGAGCAGCACTTCGCGCGTGGCCTGCAGGTGTTGGCGTTGGCCGCCCGCACGCAGCACCACGCCGCTCGCGCGGCCGTTGTCGATCTGAACCCGCTCGACCACGGCGCCGGTAAACACCTGCAGATTCGCGCGCTGGCGCACCGGCGCCAGATAGGCAGCAGCCGACGAGCAGCGCGCGCCGTCCTTTTGAGTGACCTGATAAAGGCCAACGCCTTCATGCCGGGGGCCGTTGAAGTCGTCGTTGCGCGCATGCCCGGCCTGCTGTCCGGCGGCGATGAAGGCGTGGCTGAGCGGGTTGGTGTGGCGCAGGTCGCTGACCTGCAACGGGCCGGCGTCGCCATGCAGTGCATCGGCACCGCGCGCATTGCCTTCGCTGTGGCGAAACCACGGCAGCACGCTGTCCCAATCCCAGCCGGTGGCGCCGGCCTGCGCCCAGCGGTCGTAGTCGCCGGGCACGCCGCGCACGTAGCACATGGCGTTGATCGAACTGGAGCCGCCCAGCACCTTGCCGCGTGGCCACCACAACCGGCGCTGGTTCAAGGCCGGCTCCGGCTCGGTGTCGTAGCTCCAGTTGAGCCGGCGGTTGTTGACCAGCCGGGCAATGCCGGCGGGCATGTGGATGAAGGGGTGCCAGTCACGCGGCCCGGCTTCTATCAGCAACACCCGCAGCTGCGGGTCGGCGCTGAGCCGGTTGGCCAGGACGCAGCCGGCGGATCCGGCGCCGACGATGATGTAGTCGAAATCCTTCACGGCATCTCCCTTTTGATGCGTTGGAGGATAGAACGGCGTGTTGTTGACCGACATCCCTTTCCACACTGGCGATGTTGCGGTGCATTAGATAACTTACGCGCTTTGCAGCCCCCGGAGTGCCCGATGTCGCCGTCCTGTCGCTACCCCCCTGTCCGGGGTGCTGCATGAGCGTTGCCGGTGCGAAGCACCCGGCGGCACGGCTGCTGGACGCGTTGCGTGAATCCCCGGCGCTGTTGTGGTCGTTCCTGTATTTCTTCTGCCTGCTCAGCGGCTATTACGTGCTGCGCCCGGTACGCGAGGCGATGGCCGCCTCGGCGGACCTGCAGACGATCTTCCCGGCGTCGTTGATCGGCTGGTTCGACAGCCACGGCATTGCGCTGAAGGATTTCACCCTGCAGTTCCTGTTCACCTGCGTGTTCCTGATCATGCTGGTGATGCAGCCGCTGTATGGCTGGCTGGTCAGCCGCTTCCCGCGGCGGGTGTTCCTGCCGGTGATGTATGTCTTCTTCATCGTCACGCTGCTGATTTTCTACGCGATGTTTGAAAGCGGCGTGCCCGGCCGGGGCATGGCGTTCTTCTTTTGGATCACCGTGTTCAACCTGTTCGCGGTGGCGGTGTTCTGGAGCTTCATGGCCGACGTGTTCTCCAACGCGCAGGCGCGTGCCTACTACGGCTACATCGGTGCGGCGGGCACGGTGGGCGCCTTCCTCGGCCCGATCATCACCAGCTCGCTGGTGCAGCGGGTCGGCATCGCCAACCTGATGCTGGTTTCGGCCGGTTTCCTGCTGGTCTGCGTGCTGTGCATCTGGCAACTGCGCCGATGGGCCGTGCTGCGCGAGCGGGAGCAGCAACTGGCCGACGGCGAGAAGCCGATGGGCGGCAGCGTGCTTGATGGCCTGAAGCTGATCGCGCGCGAGCCGCTGCTGCGCTGGCTGGCTTTGATGGTGGTGTTCGGCGTGGGCGTTGGTACGACGCTGTACAACGAGCAGGCCTCCATCGCGCGGCGCATGATCACCGACCCGGCCGCCAGCACGGCCTTCTATTCGCGCATCGACCTGGCGGTGAACGCCCTGACGCTGATCGTGCAGCTGGGCCTGACCCGCTGGCTGTTGTCGCGTTTCGGCATCGCCCCGGCGCTGTTGATCCCGGGTTTTGCCATCATCATCGGCTTCTCGGCGCTGGCGGCCTCGCCGTTGCCGCTGATGGTGGCGATGGTGCAGGTGTTGACCCGTGCCAGCGAGTTCTCGCTGGGCAAGCCCGCGCGCGAGACCATCTACACGCGGGTGGACCGGCAGTGGCGGTACAAGGCGGGTGCGGCCATCGACACCGTGATCTATCGCGGCGCCGACCTGACCTCGGCCTGGATCCACAAGGGCCTGTCGCTGTTTGGCTCGCACGTGGTGTTTGCCGGTGGCACGCTGATGGCGATATTCATGACACTGTCGGCGCTGGGCGTGCTGCGCGAAGAGAAGAAACTGCCGCGCGACCGCTGAACGGGCAGGGTTCCACTACGTTGATGCTGCATGAAAGGAGGCCATACCGATGTACCTGCTTGCCCTGTCGCTGACCCTGCTGGTCGCCGTTCTGCACGTCTACTTCCTGGTGCTGGAGATGTTCCTGTGGACGCGTCCGCTGGGGCTGAAGACCTTCCGCAACACGCCCGAGAAAGCGCAGGCCACGCGCGTGCTGGCGGCCAACCAGGGGCTGTACAACGGCTTTCTCGCTGCCGGCATCTTCATTGGTCTGGCGTTGCAGGCGCCGCTGCTGGTGACCTTCTCGCTGGGCTGCGTGGTGGTGGCCGGCGCTTATGGGGCCTGGAGCGTCAGCCCGCGCATTTTCTACATCCAGGCCGTCCCGGCGATTCTGGCGCTGGTGTTGCGGGCGCTGTGATCGCCGCAGCGCCGGGCTACGCTCAGCGCGCTCAGTGGCTGATGTAGAGCGAAACGCCTTGCCACAGTGGCACGGCGTACAGCACCGCGCCGAGTACGAACATGGCGGTCAGCAGGTGCACGCGCCAGTCGTTGATGCGCAGGTAGATGAACTGTTCGACCGTGCGCCCCAGCCAGAACAGCGCCATGAAGCCGAGCAGTGCGTGGCCCAGTGGCGCATCCAGCAGCTCCCGGGTGAAGGCCAGTGACAGCACACCCATGCCAAGGAACACATAGACCAGGCGCAGGTTGAGTATCTGCATGATCGCGCGGTTGGCGGCGCTGACCTTGGCCAGTTCGCGTTTCCAGGCGAACACCCGCCAGAACGCCAGGTGGAACATTGCAAAGCCCAGGCTGTGCAGGCCGCCCAGGCGCACCATCCATTCGGCGGTATCCATCGGTTAGCCTCCGTTGCGCGCCGGGCGCGGTGACACCCACATCGCGATGGTGGCGTGGAATACCTCCACCCCGGCGGTATTGGTCACGCTGATCTTCACCGGCAGGTCGTAGCCACTGGCCGCGCTGACGATGGGTTGTGCGGGTGTGGCCACCGCTTTGAGCACGCCCAGCGCCTTGGCCTGGTACTTCACTTCCATGCCCTTGGGGATCCAGCGCATGTCGGCCGGCAGACTGGCATCGACCATCACCCCGCCAACCAGCTCGGCCAGGTTGCACATGGCGATCGCATGCACGGTGCCGATGTGGTTGCTGATGCGCCGCCGCTGGCGGATCACGCCTTCGCAGCGGCCCGGCTCCAGCAGCGTGATCTTCGGCGAGATGCTGCTGAAGTAGGGCGCCTTGAAGCACACGGCACGGGAAAACAGCCAGTTGCCGGCAGGCCAGCGGCGGAAGCGGTGGTACAGCGAAAGCAGTGGCGCGGTCATGGTGGGCGGTCCCGATATGAAAACGGCGGGCACCAGGCCCGCCGTTAGTGTGACGTTGTCGATGGCTTATGCGGCCTGCTGCGGCTGCGGGCGCTGCTTGCCCGGCAGGTCGTAGTAGCCGGCCGAACGCAGCTCGTGCGCGTCGAAGTCGTCCACGGTGATCGTGTCCATGGTGATCTCGCGCAGCTCTTCCAGCAGCTTGCGTTCGTCCTGGGAGATCACGCCCTCGGCCACGGCCTCGTCCAGCTGGGCGGCGAAGGTCAATGCCTCGATGCCCTTGGTCTTCAGTGCCTTGAGGAACTTGCGCTCCACCGGCTCGGCCATGATCGCCTTGGCCAGGTAGCTGTTGATGCGGCCACCCGGGTTGTTCTCGCACGGGGTCAGGAACACGCCCTGGGCCAGACGGTCACGGGCTTCGTTCGGGGCCATCAGCGAGGCGGCAACGCGACGGCTCAGGCGGTCGCCCGGGGCCTCGGCGCGGCGGCCGAACGGGAAGATCAGCGCCCACATCAGCCAGCCGATCGGGCGGATCGGGAAGTTGCGCAGGGCAGCGGACAGCGATTCCTCGATCTTGTGCACGCTGTCGTGGAAGGCCCAGGCCAGCAGCGGCTGGTCGGCGCTCGGTGCGCCCTCGTCGTGGTAACGCTTGAGCATGGCGCTGGTCATGTAGATGTGGCTGAGCACATCACCCAGGCGGCCGGACAGCGATTCCTTGAACTTGAGCTTGCCGCCCAGGGTCATCATCGAGATGTCGGCCATCAGCGCCAGGTTGGCCGAGTAGCGGTCCAGCTTGCGGAAGTAGCGGCGGGTATAGGCATCACCCGGTGCCGAACCAAAGCGCGCGCCGGTCAGGCCGAACCACAGCGAACGCACGGCATTGGAGATGCCGAAGCGGACGTGGCCGAACAGCGCCTGGTCGAACTCACGCAGGCCCGCCTTGCGGTCTTCATCCTGCGCGGCCTTCATTTCCTTCAGCACCCACGGGTGGCAGAGGATGGCGCCCTGGCCGAAGATCAGCAGCGAGCGGGTCATGATGTTGGCGCCTTCCACCGTGATGGCGATCGGCGCAGCCTGCCAGCTGCGGCCGGCGAAGTTGCGCGGCCCCAGGATGATGCCCTTGCCGCCGATCACGTCCATCACGTCGGAGATGACTTCGCGGCTCATGTTGGTGCAGTGGTATTTGGCAATCGCCGACGGCACCGACGGCACGTCGCCACGGTCCACGGCGGCGGCGGTGGCCTGCGACAGCGCGCTGATCTTGTAGGCCTTGCCGCCGATGCGGGCCAGCGCTTCTTCCACGCCCTCGAAGCGGCCGACCGACAGGCCGAACTGCTTGCGGATGCGCGCATAGGCGCCGGTCACCACCGCGCCGGCCTTGGCACCGCCGGACGCGGTGGAGGGCAGGGTGATGGAACGGCCGACGGCCAGACACTCGTTGAGCATGTTCCAGCCAAGGCCGCGCTTCTCGGCACCGCCGATCAGCTGGCTCATCGGGATGAAGACATCCTTGCCGCGGATCGGGCCGTTCTGGAAGGTCGAGTTCAGCGGGAAGTGGCGGCGACCGATTTCCACGCCATCGGTGTCACGCGGCAGCAGTGCCAGGGTGATGCCGATGTCCTTGGTGTCGCCGAGCAGGCCGTCCGGGTCGTACATGCGGAAGGCCATGCCGATCAGCGTCGCGACCGGGGCCAGGGTGATGTAACGCTTGTCGAAGGTCAGCTTCAGGCCCAGCACTTCCTCGCCCTTCCACATGCCCTTGCAGACGATGCCGAAGTCGGGGATCGAGGTGGCATCGGAGCCGGCGAACGGGCCGGTCAGGCCGAAGCACGGCACTTCCTGGCCGACAGCCAGGCGCGGCAGGTAGTAGTCCTTCTGTTCCTGGGTGCCGTAATGGTTGAGCAGCTCACCCGGGCCCAGCGAGTTGGGCACGCCGACGGTGGAGCTGACCACGCTGGAAACCGAGGCCAGCTTCTGGATCACCTTGTGGTGCGCCAGCGCGCTGAAACCCAGGCCGCCGTATTCCTTCGGAATGATCATGCCGAAGAACTTGTTCTTCTTGATGTAGTCCCACAGCTCCGGCGGCAGGTCGGCGTGGACGTGGGTGATCTCGAAGTCGTTGACCATCTTGCACAGCTCTTCCACCGGGCCATCCAGGAAGGCCTGTTCTTCGGCGGTGAGCTGCGGCTTGGGATAGTTGAGCAGGATGTTCCAGTCCGGGTCGCCGGTGAACAGCTCGCCTTCAAAACCGACCGAGCCGGTTTCCAGGGCAATGCGCTCGGTCTTGGACAGCGGCGGCAGCACCTTGCGGAACACGCCCATGAACGGCGCGGTGATCAGCGGCTTGCGCAGGAACGGCAGCAACACCGGCACGCTGACCAGGGCAACGATGGCGGCGGCGACGATGACTGCGGTCTGGTGGACGCCGGCAAACCAGCAGACGGCCAGGGCCACCACGCTGATCAGCGTCCATACCACCAGCCGCATGCGGTGATAGGCAACGAAGGCACCTGCCAACAGCAGGGCCAGGAAGGGAACGACAATGCTCATGGACTTGCTCCGGTAACGTGCTCGGTTCGGACGGACGCAGCGGCCGAGGGCACGGCGTCCAGGTAGTTCAACACGGCGCTGGTAAACGCGTTGTTGTCATCGCCGGCCACCATGTGCGTGGCCTCGGGCAGATGCACATGCTGTGCGTGCGGTACCAGCGTCATGAATTCTTCGACGGTTTGCGGCGAGACCAGATCACTGCGGCCGCCACTGATCAGCAGCACCGGGCACCCCACCTTGCGTGCAGCATCGGCGATGGCGTCCTGGTGTTGTTCGCTGTCGCGGGCCAGTTCTTCCACCAGGCGCGGGTCCCAATGCCAGCTCCAGCGTCCGCTGGTGGTCGGCCGCAGCAACGCGCGCAGCGAATCCTCGCTCTTGCGTGGGCGGTGCGGCATATAGGCGGAAATGCTGTCAGCAGCTGCTTCCAGCGAGGCAAAACCTTCCGGGTGCGCGCTCATGAAGGCGAGGATGCGTTCCACGCCACGGGTTTCCCAGCGCGGGGTGATATCCACCAGCACCATCGCCGAGAACAGGCCGGGCCAACGCGCTTCGGCCATCAGCCCGAACAGGCCGCCCATCGACGCAGCCACCAGCACCGGCGGGCTGCGCAGTTCACCGGCAACCACGATCAGGTCATCGGTGAACTGATCGCCGTGGTAGGGCAGATCGGCTGCATTCCAGTCCGAACCGCCATGGCCACGGGCGTCATAGCTGAGCGTGGGATGGCCGGCAGCCGCCATGGTTTCGGCAGTGCTGGTCCACGCGCCCCGGGTCTGGCCAAAGCCATGGGCGAACACAATGGGGGTGCGTTTGCCGCTGGAACGGGTGGCGGCAAGCACAGCGCCGTTGGCACCTTCAAGGCGGATGTCTTCGCTATGCATGCTTAAAAGAGTAGTGGATGCCATACGCGATGGTATGGATGCGGTTGCGGGCTGTCAATACTGCCCGGTATGGATGGGAAATGGGCGGCCCGCCGGGGCTTGCGGCGGATCGTCGGGGACAGCCAGGCTGTACCTTTCGTCAGCCGCATACTGCAACCAGTCCCCGCCGTATGGTTAAATCTGCGCATGAACGACACAGCAGCAGCACCTGCGGAGAACCGCAGCGGACGACACAGCCGCCTGAGCGCGGACGACTGGGCACAGGCAGCCCTGGATCTGGTGGCCGAACAAGGCGTGGGCGCCGTGGCGGTTGAGCCGCTGGCACGCCGTCTTGGTGTCACCAAGGGCAGCTTCTACTGGCATTTCCCTTCGCGCGACGCGCTGCTGCAAGCAGCACTGGAGCGCTGGGAGGTCGTCGAGCAGCAGCAGGTGTTTGGCAGTCTTGAAGAAGTGCCGGATCCACGCACGCGCCTGCGCGCGCTGTTCCAGCTGGTGGCGCACGAAGTCACCCCGCACGTCATTTACAGTGAGCTGCTCAAGGCGCTGGACAACCCGATGGTGCGGCCGGTCATCGACCGTGTTTCGCAGCGCCGCATGGAATACCTGATCGCCTCCTTTCGCCAGGCCGGCCTCAGCTCCACCGATGCCCGCCACCGCGCGCGCCTTGCCTACGCGGCCTACGTCGGTTTCCTGCAGCTGTCACTGCAACTGCAGCAACCCAAGCAGGCCCGCGAGGATTTCGAGGCCTACGTGGAACATGTGATCGAGACGTTGATCCCGAACGGTTGAGGGTAATCCGCATGCGTCGAGGACAAGGGCCGCCGCAAGGCGGCCTTTTTGTTTGCTCGTGTTTTTCAGATGCCCTGAAGTTCCTCGCAAAAGACAACGGCCCCTTTCGGGGCCGTTGTTGCAAGCGTTGAACCGTCAGCTCATCAGAACTTCTGGTTGTACTTCATGTACAGGAAGCGGCCGGTGTCGAAGCCGCCGTAGTACGAGAAGTTCGATGCGCCTTGGCTGTACATGATCGGGCCAACCTTGTTGAACACATTGTTGGCACCGATGGCAATGCGGGCATTCCAAGGTGCCTTCCACGCCAGCTGGACGTCGTTGAACACGACGCTGCTCATGCGTTCCTGCGGGATGACGCGGCCGGCAGTCGGGCTGTAGTAGTTCGGATCGCTGCAGTGCTCGGCGTAGGTGCAGTCCTCCTTGGTGCCGGAGTAGTAACGCATGCCCCAGTTGGCCGACCAGTCACCCTTGCTCCAGCCCAAATCCAGGTTCGAGCGGACACGGAAGTAGGTTTCAAAACCGTTGTACTGCGACGGCTTGGTGCCCTTTTCGTTCGTGCTCTTGGCTTCGTACTTGCTGACGTAGGTGCTGGCCCACTTTGCGCTGAAACGGCCGTAGTTGGTATCCAGAGCGTAGTTGACGTCGAGGTCAAAGCCTTCGGTCAAGTAGTAACCGGCGTTGCGATTACCGTACTCCAGCGTGCTAACGATCTGGGTGTTTGGATCGCGCTCGAACAAGCCGCAACGAGACTCGATCAGATTGACATAGCAGTCGCGCAGGATTGCGTTCGGGGAGTCAGAGATGATCGTGCTGTCAATGCGGATCTTCCACCAATCCAGTGCCACGCTCAGGCCCTGCACGTAGCTCGGGCTGTACACCAGACCGATGGTCTTGGACTCGGAGGTTTCCGGCTGCAGGGTCGGGTTGGAACCGGCAACGAACGGCACCGGGCTCTGCTGGCCAACGAGACCAGTGATCGGTTCAAAGCCCTGCTTCAACTGGCGGTAGTTGGCGGCGACGTCCTGCAAGCAGCGCGCTGAACCACGGGCGACGCCGTACACGCTGTCGCATGGATCCTGGAAGCCGGTGGTGAACGTCTGCGATTTGCCGCCGTACAGGTCATCAATCGTCGGGGCGCGGAAGCCTTCAGCGTAGGTCGCACGCACCAGCAGGTCGTCCATTGGACGCCACTTCAGGCCGAACTTGTTGTTGGTGGTGTCACCAAAGGTGTTGAAGTCCGAGTAGCGCGTAGCGGCGTTGAAGCTCAACTCCTTCGCACCCGGCAGGTCGGCCAGAATCGGCACGTTCAGTTCCAGGTAGACCTCGTCAACTGCATAGGAGCCGTAGGTCGGGCCCGAGGCGAGGTTGGTGGAGTCACCAGACTGTGCAATGGCGTCCGGAGTAAAGCCACCTTCTTCCTTGCGGTATTCATAACCGGCTGCAAAACCCACATCACCCGCAGGCAGAGTGAAGAGCGAGCCTGACAGGTTCGCGAAGTAATTGTGGGTCTTGGTGGTGCCGACGGCGTGCTCTTCCTTGAACAGGTAGTTGCGCACGTTCGGGTCATCCAGCGAGTTTGCGACAGCGCCAGTGCCGAAGCCTGCAAACGGATTCCACGGTACGCAGCCCGCGATCACGTCATCGGGCGCGCCATTCACACCCTTGGTGCCGCAGACAATGTTGCCATTGGCATCCTTGAAGGATGGCCCGACAGCCGCAGCGGCATTCGGCACGTAGAAGTTGCCGTTGTTGATGATGGTGGTGTCGGCTTCGTTGTACATGTAGCCGGCATCCCAGTCGAAGAAGCGCTCACCGATCTCAAACGAGCCTTCAAGGGCAGCGGCGAAGCGCCAAGTTGTCTGGTCAGTTGCGGTTGTGCGAGGGACTTCCCAGCCACGGCGGCGCCAATCGACGGCGCTCACTCCGCCGGTCGGATTGAAATAGCTATTTGCGGCCATCGGCATGCCATAGGCAGTGGACTGCAGCGGATAGCCTGCGATCTGGCGATCCGACGACCGCTTGGTGTAACCCATGTCGCTGGTGAAGCGAAGGTTGTCCGTAATCTCGTAATTGGCGTTCACGAACAGGGA
The DNA here is from genome assembly GCF_056759635.1 of Stenotrophomonas sp. STEN056. Classification (NCBI taxonomy): domain Bacteria; kingdom Pseudomonadati; phylum Pseudomonadota; class Gammaproteobacteria; order Lysobacterales; family Lysobacteraceae; genus Stenotrophomonas; species Stenotrophomonas sp. STEN056. Next base: position 16,455 of record NZ_JBRRDL010000029.1, on the reverse strand, counting down.
GCGGCGCTCCAGCGGCGTGAGCAGCTGCATCTGATCGATGGAGTTGCTGGTGTCATCGCCATTCTGTGGGTGGAAAGCGCCAGGACCGAGTGCATCTTCACCACGGTTTGGTGCCTGCCAAGCTCCGCTAGTACCGGTTGGGCGCCAATTGCCCCACTGGCCAACGGAGGTGTTGTTGCCGCCCGGATCACGCGGATCGGCCTCGGCAGTGTACCAACGGTCGCGCGCCCACACGGCGTCTTCCTTGTGGTACTCAGCACCCATGGTGACCGAGCCGCGCTCGCCCGAGAAGCCAACCATGAAGTCGTAGGTCTGCTTCTGGCCATCGCCTTCGCCGTACTGGCCCATGTAGACGTTGGCTTCGGCGCCGTCGAAGTTCTTGCGGGTGATGATGTTGATCACGCCGGCCATCGCATCAGAGCCGTAGATCGAAGAGGCGCCATCCTTCAGGACTTCAATGCGCTCAACGATGACGCTGGGAATGCTGGAGATATCCTGGAAGCCTGCCGGGCTGATGCCGAGGCGGCGGCCATTGACCAGCACCAAGGTGCGTTGGGCGCCAAGGTTACGCAGGTCAATGTATTGGCCACCGGCTTCCTGGTTCGAGGTCAGCGGCGAGGCGCGGCTGAAGGTCGGGCTACCCGTCGAGGAAATGTTCTGCAGGATGTCTGCAACGGTGCTGAAGCCTTGGCCTTCAATCTGATCACGGGAGATTGTCAGGACCGGCTGTGCAGTTTCGACGTCAACTTGACGGATGCGTGAGCCGGTGACCTCGATTCGATCCAGCGTGGTCGCGCCGCTCTTGGTGGCGTCCTGAGCGTAAGCGGTACCTGCGGTACCGGCGCTTGCGACAAGCGCAAGTACAACAGCATCGCGCAGTTTGTTGGTCTTGCAATTCATTGGGTTCTCTCTCTCTGCCAAGTGGACTTGGGTACTACGTGAGTGCCTGGGGAGGGTCCGAAAGGTGAACCCAAAGCCCTAGGCTGGTACCGATAGTACTTGCGACTGCAAATAAATTAAAGATTGGTTAATGATTGGTGGGAATTTGATAAAAGTCGGCAAAGTGTTGATTTGACAGGCGGAAACGAAAAACGCCCCGGACGGGGCGCTTTTGAGAGTGAAGTTTGTAATCTTAGTTACAGATCTTGCTCGTACCGGACGTACGGGATTGCGCCGTCGTCGTTGCTCTCGTTACGAGGGGAGAACGGGTTCTTGCCGCGGGTGATGACGTTCTCGGCGCCGACGGTCAGCTGGCCGCTCCAGGGGGTGCGCCAGGTGATGCCCAGGCCGAGGCCTTCCCACTTGCCGCTGCTGCCGGGGGCGTCGACGACGCGGCCGATGACGTTGGCGCTGAAGGGGCCATAGCCGCCGCCCACGCTCAGGCTCTTGCTGTCCCATTGATCAACGATTGCCGGTGAGGCGTCGCTGAGGGGGACCAGACGCGCCTTGGCGTAGGTGCCGCCGATGGACACGAAGCCTTCGCGGCCGATGTTCTTCTGGCCGAAGACCGTCAGGTCGTTTTGTTCCATGCGCGCCGTGCCGGCCTTGTTGCCGCCGGCCAGCCAGGCAGGAAGGGTGTCGCGGCCGGTGCCCGCGGTGATGCCGACGCGCCCGCCAGGGCGGTTGAACGCGGTGGTGGCCGAAATGTGGCGGCCAACGTTGTCGTCGTCATCGCCGAGGCTGGCCAGCATGCAATGGCTGGCGAGCCCGCCGATGCTGGTGCCGCGACTGCTGTTGCAGAGCAGGCCCAGCGAATCGCCGGAGGACAGGCCGAAGGCGGCATCCAGTGAACTGCGACCGAAGTTCCAGCGTGCGCCAGCGCGCTGCTCGCCAGTCGGTTCCAGGTAAAGGAGGGCCTCGACCTTGCCGCTGCCGCGGTTCCAGACCGGCAGCACGGCGCTGTCTGACGACGCCTTGCTTTGTGCATGCACGCCCGTGACCGCGCTCAAGGCGATCATCAGGGCAAGCGGCAGGCGCAGAAAGGCGTTCATGGACTCAATCAGACTCGTTACGCGCCGGGAAGTTCCCGGCACATGAAGGTTTGATCGTATGTCGTTTATGGATTCTTAACAAGTCTTCGCCCTCCCCAGAACGCAACTCGCAAGCCCGGTTATTGCAGCCGCTCGGGGGCGGGCTGGTTTGCCGGTGTGGCCGCAAACAATACGCCGAATTCGGTCAAAGGGAAGTGATATTCCTGGCCGCAGAACTCGCAGCGGACGTCGACCTGGCCGGTGGCTTCGGCGGCAGCGCGGGCCTCCTCCTCGCCCAGTGACTGCAACATTGAGCTGACCCGTTCATGCGAGCAGGAGCAGCCAAAGCGCAGCGGCTTGTCGCCCATCAGTTCCGGTTGCTCTTCATGGAACAGGCGGTGCAGCAGTTCGCTGCCAGGCACGGCCAGCAGTTCTTCGCGCCCCAGGGTGTCGAACAGGGCGCCAATGCGGACCCAGCCGTCCTGGTCGCCGCTGTCGCCGGGCAGCTTTTGCAGCAGCAGGCCGGCTGCGTGTTCGCCATCGCAGGCCAGCAGAAGCCGGGTCGGCAGCTGTTCGGAGTGGCGGAAATAGTCCTCGAAGGCCTCGTCCAGGCTGTCGCCGCTGAGGTTCACCAGGCTCTGGTAGCGCTGCGGTTCGCGCGGGTCCAGGCCGGGGTTTTCGATGGTGATGGCCAGCAGTGCGCCTTCGCCCAGGGCCTGCAGGCTGGCCGGGGCGTCTTCTCCTTCGGCCAGCTGCACGATGCCGCGCAGGGTGCCGGCCGAGGTGCATTCGGCGAACAGCGCCCGCAGGGCGGAGGCGCTGCGCAACTGGATCGACAGCCGCCCATCAACCTTGGTATGGCCGGTGAACAGGGCCGAAGCCACGGAGGCTTCGCCGAGCAGGCGTGTCGCCGAAGCCGGGTAGTCGCCGTGGGACAGGATCTCGCGCCAGCTTTCGCTCAGACGGACATGAACGCCGCGCACGCCGGCGTCGGGCAGGAGGAAGCGGACAAGAAGGTCGGAGGTATCGGTCATGAGCGGCGTCTGCGCGAAGTGGGGCCGGTGCCGGATAATGCGCCGGACAGTGGAAGGTGCAAGGTGAACATCAATGGGGGCGGAACAGGCCAAGCGCAAGGCGGAGCCGGCGGGCGGTTCAGGCCGCAAGCGGCGCAGATGGCGGTGGTTGCTTTGGGTGCCGGTGCTGCTGGTGGCCGCCAGTGTGCTGCAGGTGGTGCTGCTGCGCTTCGTGGACCCGATGGTGTCCACGGTGATGGTGTTCCGGCAGTTGGAAGCCTGGGGCGAGGGGGACTGGAAATTCCGCATTCATTACCAGTGGCGCGACCTGGATGAAATGGCGGCGAGCGTGCCGATTTCACTGGTGGCTGCCGAGGATCAGCGGTTTCCCGAGCACAATGGGTTTGACCTGAAGGCCATCGAGAAGGCGCGCAAGCACAATGCCGATGGCGGGCGCCTGCGCGGGGCCAGCACCATCAGCCAGCAGACCGCCAAAAACGTGTTTCTGTGGCAGGGGCGCAGTTGGCTGCGTAAGGGGCTGGAGGCCTGGTACACGGTGTTGATTGAGCTGTTCTGGCCCAAACAGCGGATTCTGGAGGTGTACGCCAACGTGGCTGAGTTCGGGGACGGTGTGTACGGCGTGCAGGCGGCATCGCAGCAGTACTGGCGCAAGGACGCGGCCAGGCTCACGCCGGCCGAGAGCGCGCGGCTGGCGGCGGTGCTGCCATCGCCGCGGCGCTACAGCGCGGTCAAACCCGGCCCCTATGTGCAGCGCCGGGCGGCGTGGATCCAGCGGCAGGCGCGTCAACTGGGCGGTGCTGGGTATATCGACGGTGCCGATTGAGGCCGGTGGTCTGCGTAGAATTGGCGCATGAAACCGCGCGATCACCTGACGCTTGTCATCACTGCCTTCAACGAAGAAGACGCTCTGCCGCTGTTGCATCCGCGCCTGTGCGCGCAACTCGATGCGCTGACCGATATCGAGGGGCGCATTCTGTATGTGGATGATGGCAGCAGCGATGCCACCTGGGCGTTGATGCAGCAGTTGGCCGCCGGGGATGCGCGGGTGGCTGCGTTGCGCCTGTCGCGCAACTTCGGCAAGGAAGCCGCGCTGACGGCGGGCCTGGATTTTGTCGAGGAAGGCGCGGCCATCATGCTCGATGCCGATGGCCAGGACCCGCCGGAACTGGTGCCGCAGTTCGTCGCCTTGTGGCGGCAGGGGTACGACGATGTGTATGGCGTGCGACTGGAACGTGATGGTGATGGCTGGCTCAAGCGCGCCACCGCGTCGGTGTTCTATCGGCTGATCGGGCGTTTGTCGAAAACGCCGATTCCGGCTGATGCCGGGGATTTCCGGCTGCTGTCGCCACGCGCACTGGCGGGGTTGCGGCAGCTGCGTGAGCGGCAGCGCTTCATGAAAGGGTTGTTCGGTTGGGTGGGGCACCGCCGTGTCGCGCTGCCTTATCGACGCGAACGGCGGGTGGCCGGGCGCAGCAAGTTCGGCTTCTGGAAATTGTGGAATTTCGCGCTGGAAGGCATCACCAGTTTTTCCACTGCGCCGCTGCGCGCGGCAACCTACCTGGGGTTGTTCACCGCCGCGGGTGCGTTCGCATTTGGCGCATGGGTGGTGTGCAAGGCAGCATTTTATGGCGACCGGGTGGCTGGCTGGCCGACGATGATGGCGGCGATTCTGTTCCTGGGCGGCGTGCAATTGATTGCGCTGGGGCTGATTGGTGAATACCTGGGCCGCCTGTACATGGAGGCCAAGCAGCGGCCGCTGTACCTGGTCGACACCTGGTTGCCAGCGAACGTGGCAGTATCTGCCCCATCCGCCAGCGCAGGAGAACGCAATGCTCACCGTTCGACAGTTGCTTGGGGCCAAGTCCCCTGAGATTCACGCGGTACCACCGGATGCGGCGGTGGTGCAGGCCATCCGGTTGATGGCCGAGAAAGGCATCGGCGCAGTGCTGGTGATGGACGGCCGGCGTCTGGTGGGCATCCTTTCCGAGCGTGACTACGCACGCAAGATCGTGCTCAAGGACCGCTCTTCGGCGACTACGCCGGTGCGCGAGATCATGACTTCCGAACTGGTGACCGTGGCCCCCACCGTCACGGTGGAGCAATGCCTGGAGCTGGTGACCAACCGCCGCATCCGCCACCTGCCGGTGCTGGAAGGGGATGACGTGGTCGGTGTGATTTCCATCGGCGACCTGGTCAAGGCGGTGATCGAGCAGCAGCGCATGGAACTGGGCCAACTGCAGCAGTACATCACGGGTACCTGAGGCATCGCCTGCGGTGCGCTGCCTGGCGTAGCAGCCGCTGCAATCGACATCCTCTTTGCGCGGGCTTGTCACGATCGTGGCCGGCAGTGCAGCAGTGCAGCAGTTGGTGCGGCGCGGTCACCAGGAGTGCGCCGCCACGCGGCGGGTTCACAGAATCTGCGCCGTCACCGACACGAAGTGGCAGACGCTGCCGGCGATCACGAACAGATGCCAGATGGCATGCGAATACGGCAATTGTTCGCGGTGATAGAACACCGTGCCCAGCGTGTAGAAGATGCCGCCGGCAAACAGCCAGCCGATGGTCCAGCCATCAAGCGAATTCCACATCGGCTTGATCGCCACCACCACCAGCCAGCCCATCGCGATGTAGATGGCGGTGGACAGCTTCTTGAAGCGGCCGGTGTAGAACAGCTTGAACACCACGCCGAACAGGGCCAGTGCCCAGATCGCGCTGAACAGCCCCCAGCCCCAGGGCCCGCGCAGGCCAATCAGGGTGAACGGCGTGTAGGTGCCGGCGATCAGGATGTAGATCGCGCAGTGGTCGAAGATCTTCAACCGGCCTTTGGCCACCGGGTGCTGGATGGCGTGGTACAGGGTGGAGGCGGTGTAGAGCAGCAGCAGGGCCACGCCGAAAACGATGGCGCTGGCCAGCTGCCAGCCATCGCCGTAGATCGCAGCGAGAGTGATGAGCACGGCGCCGGCGGCCAGTGCGGTAACGGCGCCCAGGCCATGGGTCAGGGCGCTGGCGATTTCTTCCCGGACGGAAGCGGTAGCGGTCATGTGGGGGATGCCGCGGGCCGGGGGGAGGCCCGTTGGGGCCTATTAAAGCAGGGAACGGGGAATGAGGGAGCGGCGCATGTCTGAGCCACTCCCTGTTCCCTATCCTTGGTTCCGGGGGTCAGGCCACCGAAACCGTGTGCGCGGCCTCGCGCGTGGCCGAGAAGCGCACGTCCGGCGCACGTTCCTGCGCCAACTGCAGGTTGACCCGGGTCGGTGCCAGATACACCAGGTGGCCGGCGGCGTCGATGCTGAGGTTGCTGGCGTTCTTCTCGCGGAACTCTTCCAGCTTCTTGGCGTTGTCGCAGGAGACCCAGCGCGCGGTGGTGACCGTCACCGGCTCGAACACCGCTTCCACGCCGTATTCGTCCTTCAGCCGGTAAGCGGCCACGTCGAACTGCAGCACGCCGACCGCGCCCAGGATCAGGTCGTTGCTCATCAGCGGGCGGAAGAACTGGGTGGCGCCTTCCTCGGACAGCTGGGCCAGGCCCTTCTGCAGCTGCTTGAGCTTGAGCGGATCCTTCAGCCGCGCGCGGCGGAACAGCTCCGGCGCAAAATTGGGGATGCCGGTGAAGGTAACGGCCTCGCCTTCGGTGAAGGTGTCGCCGATGGAGATGGTGCCGTGGTTGTGGATGCCGATGACATCGCCCGGCCATGCTTCTGCAGCCAGTTCGCGGTCGCTGGCCATGAAGGTCAGTGCGTTGGCCAGCTTCATTTCCTTGCTGGAGCGCACGTGGAAGGTCTTCATGCCTGCAGTGAACTTGCCCGAGCACACGCGCATGAAGGCCACGCGGTCACGGTGCTGCGGGTCCATGTTGGCCTGGATCTTGAAAACGAAGCCGGTGAGCTTGTTTTCCTGCGGTGCGATGTCGCGGCCGGTGGTGGCGCGCGGCTGCGGTGCCGGCGCGTGCTCGACGAAGAAATCCAGCAGGGGCTGCACGCCGAAGTTGTTCACGCCCGAGCCGAAGAACACCGGCGTTTGCACGCCGCGCAGGGAGGCGTCCTTGTCGAACGGGTGGCTGGCGCCCTGCACCAGTTCCAGTTCGTCGCGCAGGTCGGCCAGCATTTTTTCACCGATCTTCTCGGCCAGGCCGGGCGAGTCGATGGACGGGAAAATGGTGGAATCCTGGCGGGTGAAGTTGCGGCCCGGCTCGTACAGGTGCACTTCGCCGGTGAGCAGGTGCACCACGCCCTTCAGGCGCTGGCCCATGCCGATCGGCCAGGTGACCGGCGCGCACTGGATGCCAAGCACGGTTTCCACTTCATCCAGCAGATCGATCGGGTCCTTGCCCTCGCGGTCAAGCTTGTTGATGAAGGTCATGATGGGGGTGTCGCGCAGGCGGCAGACCTCCATGAGCTTGATGGTGCGTTCCTCGACGCCCTTGGCTACGTCGATGACCATCAGCGCCGAGTCCACCGCGGTCAGCACGCGGTAGGTGTCTTCACCGAAGTCGGCGTGGCCGGGGGTGTCGAGCAGGTTGATGATCTTGTCTTCGTACGGGAACTGCATCACCGACGACGTGACCGAGATGCCGCGTTCCTTTTCCAGCGCCATCCAGTCGGAGGTGGCGTGCTTGCTGGTCTTGCGCGACTTCACCGAGCCGGCCATCTGGATCGCACCGCCGAACAGCAACAGCTTTTCGGTCAGCGTGGTCTTGCCGGCGTCAGGGTGGGAGATGATGGCGAAGGTGCGGCGGCGCGCGGCTTCGGAGGCGACTTCGGACATGGCAGGCGCGCCCGCCCGGGCGCATCAGGAAACGAATGAACCGGCGATTATACCTGCCGACCCGCCGGTACCGCATACGCCGCCCCGGCGGCCGCGTTCAGTTCTGCAGCCAGGGATGGGGGTGCCTGTCCAGCCGACGGCGGGCCATTGCCGACGCCAGCGCCCCGGCCAGCAGGACGCAGGACCACAGCGGCAAGAGCGAGGAGGGTGCTTTCAAGGGCATGGTGCTGGCGACCATTGCGATGGGCAGCAGCACCATCAACGCCACCAACGCGGCGCGGCCGAGGCGACTTTGCAGTGCGAACAGGAGGGCCGCATGCAGCCACATCAAGCTGGCTGTGCAGCACCACAGCAGTAGAAGCAGGTAGTGATGGTCTGCCCCAAGCAGGATGGCGGTGGTTGCCATGATCGCCAGCGCCGGCAAGGCGCGCAGCAGCATCTGCCGCGTCAGCAGGCCGGCCAGGGCGGGTGCGGGGCGGCGCGGAAGGCCGGGCAACAGGGCGGGCTCATGCAGCCCAAGCTGCGGGAGTCGCAGCAAGGTGTGCAGGCGCATTACCGGGGGGAGGGCGGCGGCGACCACCAGCAGCGGCGTAAAGAACAGCGCCGTGACGGCGATCTCGGAGCGGTTCAACAGCAACCACAGCACTGCCACGGCGATGATGGGGAGTTGCGCGGCCAGCACACTTTTTACGGTGCTTTGCCCGAACCCCGGACCTAGCGCGATGGCCAGGGCTTTGCCGGGATGCTGGGCGAGGTCGTGGCTGACCGGGGTGTCGATAGAAAAAAATGCGCCGTCAGGAATCTGTGGTGGCTTGCCCCAAAGTCCTTGATCATTTCGCAGGGTGACGAGTGCCAATGGGGTAGACCAAGGACGCGTTCCGGGATTTCGCAGCATTAGACGCCAGCACCCGGCATTGGCCAACAGCAGGCCCACAACCAGCAGCGACAAGAAGAGTGCGGGTGTGCTGCTGAGGCGTTCCCATTCGCGCAGCAGGGGCACTTCAAACTGAGCCAGCACGGTGCCCAGTGCAAAGAACGCCCACATCAGCCACGGTGGCATGCTTGTCCAGAACACGCCCACCAGCAGGCCAACGGCCGGGACCAGCAGGTTGAGCGCAAACCCCGGGCTGCCCGCTGCGGTGAGCAGTACCGCCGGCAGCACCACACTCAGCAGGAGTACCGCCAGGCCGAGCCGCAGGGCTTGGCGGCCGGCGTTGGGAAGCTGTAGTCGCCGGGCTTGTAGCGTGAGCCCGGTCAGGCGGCTGGTGGTCAGCATTGCCCAGCACATGACCAGCACCGCAGTGAGCACGGGCGCCAGATTGATGGCGTTGTCGCGGCTGTCGTCCCAGCGCGGAACGGTGATGGCCAGCAGCCATGTAGCTGCCAGCAGTAGGTTGGTCCAGCTGCCGGCGGCCAACACGCTGCGCAGGGTGATCAGCGCGGAGGCTGGCAGCGAAAGGCGATGGATGGCGGTGTTCACTCGGCCACCTCGACGAACAGGTCTTCCAGGTTCAGTCGGTCAGCGCGAATGCCTTCCAGTTGCAGCAGTTCGTTCGGAACGCTTTCCTGCTCGATCAGCAGCCGCAGACTACCGTCAGTAAGTGGGCGCCGTACCAGTTCACCAGGCATGCGGCCTGGCAGTTGAGCAACGTGGACGGCAGGGATAATCAAGCGGATGACCTGGCTTTTGAGTTCATCCAAGGGCTGGTTGAGCAGAATCCTGCCTTCGTGCAGGAAGGCAACCTGCGAGGCAATGCGCTCCAGGTCGCTGATGATGTGGCTGGAGAACAGCACCGTGGCGTCGTTGTCGATGGCCTGCTCGATGATGTCGCGCATCAGTTCGCGGCGGGCGATCGGGTCCAGCGCCGAGGCGGGTTCGTCCAGTACCAGCAAGCGCGGGCGCGGTGCGAGGGCTCGGATCAAGGCCAATCGTTGAACCTGCCCGGGGGATAGTTTGGAGATGACGCGGTTCGGATCCAGTTCCCAGCGTTTAAGCAGGGAGTGGGCATAGGCGCGATCCCAGCTTGGATACAGCTGGCTCAGGTAGGCGAACAGTTGCCCGACTTTCATCCAGGAGAACGATTGTGGCTGCTGTGGGACGTAGGCCAATCGGCTCTTGCGTGCATCGTCGAGGGCAAGGGCTGGCGCTCCCATCACCCACGCCTGACCGGACTGCGGTTGCATCAGGCCCAGCAGGCAGCTGATCAAACTACTCTTGCCGGCGCCATTGCGGCCGATCAGCCCCAAGACCTGGCCGCGGGGCAACTGCAGGCAGACATCGCGCAGCACTTCATGGTGGCCATAGCGCAGTTGCAGATTGTTCGCCCGCAACGGCAGCGCCAGATCTAATTCGGCGCCGAAGGTGGGGGCGGGTACGGCCAATGCGTTCATGTCGATTCCTTTTCGAGCAGTTGTTGCAGCCGCGCCAGCACGCGGTCGGCAGGGAGTTCCAGTTCATGGCAGTGACGGGCGAGTTCCTGCAGCAGCGGCTCGGCCAGCTGCAGGCGTTGTTTGAGGCTGTCGCTTCCGGCGTTGCCGGCTGCCACGACCATGCCTTTGCCGCGCAGGCGCTCCAGCACGCCCTCGGCTTCCAGTTGGCTGTAGGCGCGGGAGACCGTCATCGGGTTGATTGCATGTGCAGAGGCCACTTCCCGCACCGATGGCAAGGCATCGCCGGCCTGCAGTTGCCCGGCGCTGATCAGCCGACGCAGTTGTTCTGCGATCTGCCGATAAATGGGCTCGGCCGCCTGCGGTGAGATATGAAGTGCTCTTGCGTCCATGTGTATTAATACATCAATACACTTGGGGTGTGTCAACCCTCTCTGCGGGGAATCACTGCTTTGGTCGTCACTGCTGAGCCGGGTTCGAGGCTGAAAGTCAGGGCGCTTCCCGGGCGAACTGCAGCTCGCCGCGTTCACTGCGCATGCGCAAGCGCAGTGAGGTCAGGGCCAGGCCGGTGTTGGCCTGCACCGCGAAATGCAGATGCGGGCCGGTGCTTTGGCCGGTGTTGCCCGAGGCGGCGAGGGCTTGGCCGGTTTCCACGGCCTGGCCCGGTCGTACCTGCAGGCTGCCGGCCTGCAGGTGCGCGTACAGCGCCATGCTGCCGTCGCCGTGCAGCACCCGCACCAGGCAGCCGAGGTCGGGCGCGTTCTCCACGATCTGCATGACCTTGCCCGCGCGCGCGGCCACTACCGGCGTGCCTTCGGGCAGGGGGAAATCGACCGCATGCAGGTTCTGCGCATCGGTATGGCTGTAGCGGCCGGCGAAGGCCTGGCTGACGCGGACCTGCTGGCTGCGGAAGGGCAGTTGGTACAGGTAGTCATCAGGCCGGGCCGTGGGATCACCGGGGAAGGCATCCAGCAACAACTGCGAGCGGCCGCCATCAGCGGGCAACCAGAGCAGCGTGCGCCGTTCATTCGGCATCAGCAGCAGCGGGCGCTGCGGCGTTTCCTGCAGTGCGGCGCCTTGCCCGTGCAGGCGCACCTGCACCGGGCCGGCCAGCAGGTTGGTGACGATGGCGGCGTGGCCTCCGGCGCGTGGTTCCAGGTTCAGGCTTGCGAAGGCGGCACTGGCGGGCGCGCGTGCGCTTGCTGCGCTGTTCAGCCCCCAGCTTTGTCGCCAGCGGGCGCTGGGCGTGGCATCGGCGATGGGCGGGGCGGCGAACATCGCGGCAAGCAGCAATAAGAGAAGGGGGCGCACGGCGGCTACGGTGACATGACTGGGGAGCGATTGTGCCTGCTTGGTTGCCTTTGAAAATATTCCATCGCTTTATCCGAATAAAGCGATTGACATGGCCTGGGCGCGCTGGCATCGTAGCGCCACCATCGAGACCGGCAGAGGGACAGGCCCTTTGAAGCCGGGGCAACCAGCAGACGCGCAAGCGCCTGTGTTTGGTGCCAAATCCTGCGGGGACCACGTGTCTGCCGAAAAGATGGTTCGTTACGTGCATCGCACGGCGAACACGGGCTCCGCGAAGCTCGATGGCTGCTCCTTATCGGGATACCGCCATGAGTTTCGCCACTGCAATTGCCGCCCAGGAACTTCCTGCTGCTTCCTTCGTCAGCGCCGAGCGCGCAGTCACTGCCGTGCGCGGTGAAGTGGAAGTGCGGCTGGCGATGCGTCATGCAGGACAGCGCCTGCTGCGCCTGCGCTATGAACTGGTAGGCGCGGCTGGCTTGCCGGTGGTGCTGGTGGCCGGCGGTATCTCCGCACACCGTCATATCGCGTCCAACAGTGGCTTTGCCGAGAAGGGCTGGGCCGAAGGCCTGGCGGGCACCGGCCGTGCGCTGGATCCGCAGCACCGCCGCCTGTTGGGGTTTGATTTCATCGGCGCCGATGGCGACCTTGACGAGCCCATCGATACCGCGGACCAGGCCGATGCCATTGCCGCCTTGCTGGACGCGCTGCATATCGAGCAGCTGCAGGGCTTTGTCGGCTATTCCTACGGTGCATTGGTGGGCCAGCAACTGGCACTGCGCCATCCGCAGCGCCTGGCCAAGTTGATTGCGGTCAGCGGCGCGCATCGCCCGCATCCGTATGCCTCGGCATGGCGCGCATTGCAGCGCCGTGCGGTGGCGCTGGGCCAACTGCAATGTGCCGAAGCACACGGGCTGGCACTGGCACGGCAGTTCGCCATGCTCAGCTACCGCACGCCGGAAGAGTTCGGCGAACGCTTTGACGTTGCGCCGGAAGTGGTCAATGGCCGCGTGCGCGTGGCTGCTGAAGATTATCTCGACGCGGCCGGCGCGCAGTACGTCGCCCGCACCCGCGTCAACGCGTACCTGCGCCTGTCCGAATCCATCGACCTGCATCGCGTCGATCCGGCTGCCATCAACGTGCCGACGCTGGTGGTGGCGGTGGAGGGCGATCGCCTGGTACCGCTGTCCGACCTTGTCTCGTTGGTGGAAGGCTTAGGGCCGCGCGGCAGTCTGCGCGTGCTGCGCTCGCCTTACGGCCACGACGCCTTTTTGAAAGAAACCGACCGCATCGACGCAATTCTTGCCAACGCCCTTCGCCTGCCTGGAGAAACCGCATGAGCCTGTCCCACACTTCCGATATCTCCTGCAGCCGCGCCACGGCGGCCGTGCGTGCCGGCATTGATCGCGATACCGCCTACGGCGCGGTGACGCCGCCGATCGTGCTGTCGTCGAATTTCAGCTTCGACGGCTTCGGCAACAAGCGCCAATACGACTACACCCGCAGCGGCAATCCCACCCGCGATCTGCTGGGCGAAGCGTTGGCCGAACTGGAAGGTGGCGCCGGTGGCGTGATCACCGCGACCGGCATGGGCGCGATCAACCTGGTGCTCAACGCGCTGCTGGAGCCGGGCGACAGTCTGGTGGTGCCGCACGACGCATACGGCGGCAGCTGGCGCCTGTTCAATGCACTGGCCACCAAGGGCCACTTCGAGCTGATCACCGCCGATTTGACCGATCCGCGCTCGCTGGCCGATGCGTTGGCGCGGCAGCCGAAGCTGGTGTTGATCGAAACCCCGTCCAATCCGTTGCTGCGTATCACCGACCTGCGTTTCGTGATTGATGCCGCGCACAAGGCCGGCGCAAAAGTGGTGGTGGACAACACCTTCCTGTCGCCGGCATTGCAGACACCGATTGCCTTCGGTGCCGACGTGGTGCTGCATTCGACCACCAAGTACGTCAACGGCCACAGCGATGTGGTCGGCGGTGCGGTGATCGCACGCGATGCCGAGGTGCACCAGCAACTGGTGTGGTGGGCCAATGCGCTGGGCCTGACCGGATCGCCGTTCGATGCGTTCCTGACCCTGCGCGGCCTGCGCACGCTGGATGCGCGTCTGCGCGTGCACCAGGAAAACACGCAGGTGCTGGTTGACCTGCTGGCCGCCAGCGAGGTGGTGAGCAATGTCTATTACCCGGGCCTGGAATCGCATCCGGGCCATGCGGTGGCCGCGCGCCAGCAGAAGGGTTTCGGCGCAATGCTGTCCTTCGAGCTGGTGCCGAGCGAAGGCGACGATCCGCATGCGGTGGTGCGCGCCTTCCTGGAGGGCCTGAACTACTTCACCCTGGCCGAATCGCTGGGCGGCGTGGAAAGCCTGATCGCGCACCCGGCCACCATGACCCATGCAGCGATGACCCCCGAAGCGCGTGCCAAGGCCGGCATCAATGATGGCCTGCTACGTATTTCGGTGGGGATTGAATCCAGCGAGGATCTGCTGGCCGATCTGCAGGCCGGGCTTGCCCGCGCTGCGCAGGCGGTGGCTGACATTCAGGCCGGCAACGCCAAATGTAAAAAGACGGTGGATGCATGAGCGCTCAGCTGCGTCCGCTGGACATTCCGCAGGCACGATTGGTATTGCTGGGGACCGGCACCGTCGGTTCAGCCTTTGTCGCGCGCTACCAGGCGCTGCAGCAGCGGCAGCTGACGTTGCCGTCGCTGCATGTGGTGGCCAACTCGCGTATCGCATTGGCGTGCGCTGATGCGCCGGATGCCGCGCTGTCGGCCGCGCGCAATGCACAGCCGCGTGCCGGTGAGCCGGTGCATCGGCAGGAAGTTGGCCGTTTGAGCGTCGGCGACATCGTGGTGGATGCCACCGCCAGCGAGGACGTCGCGGCTGATCATGCGCATTGGCTGGGGCAGGGCATTCATGTCGTCACCGCCAACAAGCTGGGCAACGGCACTGCGTTGTCGCGTGCGCGCGGCATTGGCGATGCGGCCGCTGTCGGCAATGCGCGTTACGGCGATGCGGCCACGGTTGGCGCGGGTTTGCCGCTGTTGCGCAGCATCCGCGCGCTGGTCGCCGGCGGCGACCATGTGCACGCCATCGAAGGCGTTTTGTCCGGTTCGCTGGCGTGGCTGTTTGATCGTTTCGACGGCAGTACGCCGTTCTCCACCTGCGTGCGTGAAGCGGCCGCGGCCGGTTACACCGAGCCGGACCCGCGCATTGATCTGTCCGGTGAGGATGTTCGCCGCAAGTTGCTGATCCTGGCCCGCGCGGCAGGCGTGGCACTGGAAGCGGACCAGGTGCAGGTGGAATCGCTGGTGCCACCGGCATTGGCGGCATTGCCGGCCGATGAAGTGGGCGCTGCACTGGAACTGTTGGACGCGCCGTTGCAGGCGCGCCTGTTGCAGGCGCGCGAGCAGGGCTTGAAGTTGTGCTTTGTCGGTCGTCTCGATGCGCAGGGCGCTAGCGTCGGCCTGCGCGCATTGCCGGCCGATCACCCGCTTGCGGGTGGGCGCGGAACCGACAACCGTGTGGCCATTCACAGCGACCGCTACTGCACGCAGCCGTTGTTGATCCAGGGCCCGGGCGCGGGAGCGGAAGTGACCGCCGCCGCGCTGCTGGATGACGTGTTGAGCATCGTCACTCGCTGAGTGGCCGTGGCTTACGCGCTGCTGCAGGAGCGCGTATGCCGCGAAGCGGATGGGCCGTCGGATGGCAGAACCAATCGATCTCGCTGTGCCAGTCCCGGCTTCGCGGCTGAAGCCGCTCCTGCGCGCGCGGCTCAGCGCCGCCCGAACTTCTCGGCAAGGTAGCTTTGTACGTCGGCGCGGCTCATGCGGGTTCCGTCGTGGCTGACTACGCTGAAGTCCACGCCGTTTTCCCAGAGCTGGGGCGCGGCGAGGATGGCGATGTCCTTGGATGCAGTCCTGGTCTGCAGGTCAAGCAGATACTGGTTGAAACCGGCATCGCGCAGCCAGGCGTCGTAGCTGGAATCGTGGTTGGTGGCGAACTGCATCTGGTAGTGGCATTCCTCGCGTATGGGCGAGGGGCGCAGGTCGCAGCGGGCATCCCAGTCGTGCAGGCCGATCCAGGCATCCGGTTCCATCTGTCGCTGCGCGCCGGCGGCCCACAGTGCAACGCACATGCTTGCGCATTGTGATTTCACGCGGACGATGAGGTTGCGCCTGCGGATCATCCGCGCCGCTTCCAGCCCTGGCCCGGCGTAGCCGCCGCCGCTGGTGATGTCGATGCGTTGCAGTGACGGGTTGGCATCCAGCGCGGCCTTCAGATCGTTGGCGAAGTTCTTGCCGACGCTGCCTTCAATGCGCAGCACGCTGCCGCTCTCGCTGGCTACCATGCGTGCTTCTTCCAGACTGGTCAGCGTGGTCGGCTTCTCGCCCTCTACCACCATCGCTTCGCGTCTGGCGGCGTTCGGCGCAGTGGCCGCCGCTTCTGATCCGGAGGTGACGGCAGTGGCTTCGGAATCTGCCGGCGCCGGCTTTCTATTGCCGATGAAATAGGCGCCGATCACCAGCACGATTGCGGCAAGCACGATCTTGTCCAGACTGAGGCCGCCAGAGCGCGGCGCCGGTCGTGGTGCAGGCCGAGGCGCCGGTCGTACAGGTGGTGTGGGTAGAGCGGGCGGTTGCCCGCCGGGTTCCTGCTCGGTGTGCATCTGTCCCCCTGACGTTCCTTCGTGTGGCGCGATTCTGGAGGGCCAGTCAGGGGGATTGCAATACGAGGCACAGGGCCGTTAGTGCCGAGCCATGCGCGGCAAGGGGCGTTACAGGGAAAGCGCCAGCGGAGCACGGCTCCGCTCTACGGGAAGGGCGCGGTAACGGCGTAGGCTGGGATGGAATCCCAGCCTACGGTGCAGGCATCAGCACTCGATGACGTTGACGGCCAGGCCGCCACGGCTGGTTTCCTTGTACTTGTCCTGCATGTCGCGGCCGGTGTCGCGCATGGTCTTGATGACCTTGTCCAGCGAGAC
>NZ_JBRRDL010000028.1:0-50550 GCF_056759635.1 Stenotrophomonas sp. STEN056 | reverse complement strand
GGCCCCGCGCCGCCGGCTATGGTGCGCCCGCTGCCCTTTGCGGCGCCGGCTGGCGTATCTGGGGTGCAGCCCCGCGGGGGCCCGCCGCTGGGGGTGCCGCCCTCTCTTTCGCGTACGGACAACAACATGAAGATTCTGCACACCCTGCTGCTCGGCGCCGCCGCTGCGTTCATCCCGGTCGCACTGGCCAACGCACAACACGCCGGTCACGGCGCGCACGACCACAGCGCACACCAGGCCAAGCCGGCGGCCGCTGACAGCGACGCCATGTTCAAGCGTTTGGATGCCAACAACGACGGCTTCATCACCCGCCAGGAACTGCCGGCCAAGCACCCGTTGCTGCCGCATTTCGACATGAGCGATGCCAACCGCGACGGCAAGCTCGACCTCACTGAATTCAAGCGCGGCCTGTCCATGCTTTGATCTCTCCCGTCGCGCCGCGGTATCCCGGCGCGACCTTCTGCAAGGAACAAACACCATGAAAATCAAATCAAAGATGTCCCTCTACGGCCTGGCCCTGGCTGGCAGCACGCTGCTGATCAGCGCTTGCAACGCAACGCCTGCAACGTCCACCGTTGCCGCGACCACCGGCGCGGCCACGGCCGCGGTGGCCGAAGTTGCAGCCGCCGCAGTGAAACAAAACCTGCCCGTGGTCAGGGTTCACAAGGATCCGAACTGCGGCTGCTGCGGCGGCTGGGCCGAGCACATGCAGGCCGCCGGCTTCCCGGTGCAGGTCAACAACACCGACGACATGGGCACGGTGAAGGCACGCCTGGCCATTGCCGACAACATGATGTCCTGCCACACCGCGGAGATCGATGGCTACGTGATTGAAGGCCACGTGCCGGTAAGCGCCGTACAGAAGCTGCTGGCCGAGCGCCCGAAGGCCCGCGGCCTGGTACTGCCGGGCATGCCGATCGGCTCGCCGGGCATGGAATCACCGGATGGCTTCAGCCGCCCCTACACGGTTTCCCTGTGGGCCGAGGATGGCAGCTTGAGTGAGTTCACGAAGCACTGATGCGTGTGAGCGTTTGCCTGTGTAAGTAGTAGAAGGAGCGCAGGCATCACGCGCAACTGCAGCGTTAGCCCCTCTCCCATCTCGGGAGAGGGGTTGGGGAGAGGGCGCTCTTGAAGCAAATAGAGCAAGAAGCCCCCCTCTTCCGCCCTTCGGGCACCTCGCTCTGCGCCCCGGCTTCGCGTAACACGCGAAGCGTTCGCGCATGCACGAGCCAATGGCTCGTAAGCCGCATGTGCTCACCCCGCAAGGGGAGAAGGGAAGCAAGCATCACTAGCGCTCGTGCAGCACTAGCCCCTCTCCCGCGAGCGGGAGAGGGGTTGGGGTGAGGGCCGCTTTAACCACGCCCCCCGTCCTCAGATCTTGAAATCGTCATACGCAATCCGCGCCTCCTCGACGCCCAGCGTGCGCAGCAGCTGCCGCGTCGCTGCCAGCATCGCCGGTGGCCCGCACAGGTAGAACTCGCAACCGGCCAGATCCGGATGCGTGCGCAGCAGATCCTCATGAATCGCGTCATGCACGCGACGTGGTGAAGTTCCCTCCGCTTCGCCCGACCACACCGGATGCCAACTGAAGTTGGAATGCTGCTTGGCCAGCATCTCCATCTGCGTGGCATACGGGCAGTCACGCGCATTGCGGGCGCCATACCAGAAGTGGATGCGTTCACCGCCACCCTCTTCCAGGCGTTGCTGGATCATCGCCCGCAGCGGCGCCATGCCCGCACCCGCGCCGATGAATATCTTTTCGCGCTCCACACCGCTCAGGGCGAAATCACCAAACGGCCCGCTGTAACGCACACGGTCGCCTTCGCGCAGCGTGTACAGATAGGTGGAGCCCTTGCCGGGTGGATGGCGCTTGCTTTCCTGCCAGCCCGGGCTGAAACGCGCCAGCAGCACCAACTGCCCATCGCTCGCATTGACCGGCATTGCCAGCGAATACGAGCGCCGCACCGCTGCCTTGTTGTGCAGCGTCGCCGGCAACGGCAGTGGCTTCCAGTCATCGCGGTGATCGTCCGGATGCCACAGCGCGCTGCGCGGCAACTGGTACTCGGGCACATGCAACTGCAGGTAGCAACCCGGCTGGAACTGGGCATCGGCCGCGTGCTCGGGCTGCAGATGGATCTCGCGCAGGAAGGGCGTCACCGCCTCCACCTTGACCACCGTGGCCCAATGCTCGGTCCACAGGCTGGCGCCGCCGGCCACTTCGATTTCCAGGTCTTCGTTCACCGGCAGATTGCAGGCCAGGCGGCAACCCACTTTCAACTTGGCATCGGGCAGATGCGAGCGATCAGCCGCAGTGGCCTTGTCGGCGCCGCCACGCACGCGTACTTCGCATAGGCCACAGCTTTGCCCGCCACCGCAGTTCGATGGCAGGTTCACGCCTTCGCGCGCCAGGGCCACATAGACGCTGTCACCGTTGGCTGCCGTCACCGTGCGCAGATGCGCGCCGCCCGGGGCGAACACCATCAACTGGCGCTGCCTGCGCCAGCGGCGCGGGATGAATTCCTGCAGGTGGAAGCTGGCCACCAGCAGCCAGAAGCCGGTCAGCGCCAGCCACAGGCCACCAATGCCCACGCCCACCACCAACGGGTTGTTGAAGTTCACCCGCTCGGTGTAATCCATGATGTGCAACATCCAGAAGATGTCGAACAGGCGCCACGTCGCGGTGCGGTGCTCCATCACCTGGCCGCTGTGCGCGGACACATAGATCGTCGTGTCCTGTGCATCGCTGAAGTCCACGCGCCACACCGGGTCGGGGTTCGCGCGGGTTTCCAGCGTCTTGCCCAGGTACGTGGGCGTTGCCGGCACGCCATCACCACGATAGCTGGCCTGCGCCACCCGCAATGCCAGTGCGGCGTTGATGTCGATGCGCTGGCCATTGCGTGCATCAATCACCTCGGTGCCTTCCGGCGACTGCAGGCGATACACCGGCTGCTGCAACAACCAGCCACTGTCCAGCGTCGCCGCCGGGTGTTTGGCCGCGCGCAGCGCCTCGGCCGGGGACACGGTATCGGCCGGCCACGCCGGCATTTCCAGCGCCGGTGCACGCTGTGCACGGCCTTCAATCTTGTCCGGGTCGAGCAGGCTCATCATCAGGCCGCTGCCCAGCCACACCACGAACTGCAGGCCGATCAACAAGCCAACCCATTTGTGCAGGGTTCGCATCCAGGGCGTCATGCGGACCTCCGCTTGCCGAAGCTGTAGAACAGCAACCAGATGCCACTGAGCGCAAAACCCAGGCCGATGACCGAGGCGGCGCGCAGCAGGTTGTTGTTGACGTCGGTGCGGTTCTCGTAATCCATGATGTGGAACATCCACAGGAAATCGAACCAGCGCCACAGGCTGTGGCGACGCGCGAGCAATTCGCCGCTATCCGGCGACAGGTACAGCGTGGTGGCGCCACCGCCACTGAAATGCACCGCCCACATCGGCACCGGCCGGGTCTTGACCTCCGACGGCGCCTGGGTGATCCACTCCACCCGGGTGACCTGCCCTTCGCCCTGGTACAGCGAACGGGCCAGGGTGATCGCGCCCTCACGGTCCAGCTGCGGCACACGCTCGCCGCTGGCCGCATCGACCAGGAATTTCGTCCCGCCCTGCCGCACTTCATACACCTCACGTTCCAGCACGTGCTTGAGCCGGAACGACTGCAACTGCGGATAGCGCGCGACCAGCGCGTCGGCATCGATGCGCGCTGCCTGCGGCGGCAGCGGCTCGCCGTGCACGTGCGCAAGATGGTCGCCGTGGATCACGTCCAGCGGCACCACGGTCATGTACACGCCGCTGATCATCCACAGCAATGCCTGCACGCCGATGACCAGGCCGATCCATTTGTGGGCACGGCGTGCCCAGAATGCGGGTTTCATCCAATCTTCCTCAATCAATGCTGCGCCCCGCCGTCACACGGCGGGGCGCCTGCGGTCACCAGCGATAGCCGATGCGTGCATACCAGCGGCGACCCAGCAGATCGTAGGTCATGGTGTCAGTGTTGGCATCGGTGTAGCTCTGGATGAACGGCGCCTTCTTGTCGAAGACATTGTCCAGGCCCAGCGACACATCAAACGCCTTGCTCACCGCGTACTTGAGCTGCAGGTTGTGATAGAACACCGACGGCGCGTGATCACCGATGTCGCCACGCGATGCATTGATGTCCTCGGCACGGCCGATGTACTGCGTGGACCACGTGCCCGACCACTGGTCACGCGCCGCGTTCAGTGCCACAAGCCCGCGCCACTTGGTGTAGCTGCCGCGGCCGCCGGTGATCTTGCCGGCGTATTCGATCATCTCCGCACCGTCATAGGGACGCACGTCGTAACGCTGCAGGTAGGAGACGTCGGCGCTGACGCTGGCATCGAAACCGGCCACGTCGAACTCGTACAACGCACCCAGGTCAACGCCGGTAACCCGCTCGTTGGCCGCATTGACCGGCTGCGAGGACAGGAAGTCCACTTCGCCGGTGCGCGGGTTGCGGGTGAAGTTGCTGGCGTCGCAGAACGGGTGTGCCAGGCCCGGCGTGTTGTAGCAGATGGCCAGCTTGGTGGAACCGTCGATGCGCTGGATCGCGTTCTTGATGCGGATGTTGTAGTAATCCAGGGTCAGCGTGAGGCCGGACAGGAACGACGGCGTCCACACCACGCCCGCGGTGAACGAGGTGGCGTCTTCCGGTTCCAGTTCGGCATTGCCGCCGGCGGTGGTCAGGATGGTGTTGCCCGGCTGCACGTAACCGGCCGGCACGCCATAGGCCTGGCAGTTGCCGCGCACCACCGAATCGGCCGGCATCGCACTCCAGTTGCTGCACGGGTCGGTGGTGGTCAGGTTGCCCTCGGACACGCCGCCAAACAGCTCCGGGATGTTGGGGATGCGGAACGCGGTGGCGTAGGTGCTGCGCAGCTTCAGTGATTCATTGACCTGCCAGTCCAGGCCAACCTTGTAGTTGTAGTCACGCCCGAACAGGTCGTAGTCGGAGGCACGCCCGGCCAGGTTGAGGTACAGCGAATCGGCGATGACGCTGTCCTGCAGCAGCGGGATGGCCAACTCGGCGAACACTTCCTTGGCCGTGTATTCGCCGGCGATCGGGTCCTGCTGGTTGGTGTTGCCGATACCCATCACAGTCAGCGGATCGGGGTTGCGCCAGCCGCGCTCCTTGCGTACTTCCACGCCAGTGGCAAACCCCACCCAACCGGCCGGCAGTTCAAGAATCTGGCCGCTCAAGTTGGCGGTGAAGCTCTTCTGTTCGTTGCCGCCGGTATCGCGCGAGGAATACAGGATGTAGTCCAGCACTTCGCGGCTCAGATCGCCGTGGCCCAGGTAATCACCACAGGGAATGGCCGCACCCGGCACCGGGCTGCAGATGCTGCGGTTCAAGGTCTGGTCAACGCGATCCAGGTTGGCGACGTTGTCCGACGCATCCACGCCCGTGTTGCGTCCCCAGTTGAAGGCCGCCGACCAGTCCCAGCCGGTGCCGAACTGGCCCTTCACGCCCAGCAGGCCACGGAAGGTGTTGACCTCCTGCGAGAAATGGCGCGGGCCCGCTTCTTCCAGGCGACGGCGCTGCAGCAGCAGGTCCTGGCCGGTGGGGTTGGTGGGATGGTCAGCGGCAATGTTGATCGGGCGGTACACGCCCAGCCCGCCGGGCGCGGCCAGCTGGTCGGACTGGCGGTTGGTGTACATCAACTCGGTGAACACCGTGGTGTTCTCGCTGAGCTGGCTGTCGCCGAACACGCTCATGCTGATGCGCTTGATCGGGTTGACAGCGTTGAGCGTGGGGTTGCCGTTGTAGTTGTGCTTGGCCGCCGAGTACGGCTCGTAGAAGTCACCGTTGCCGCCGGCCACCTGGTTGAAGTTGACCCGGCTGCCGTCGGCCAGCAGCGCGCGGCCACCCACGGTGGTGGAACTGCCCGAGCAGACCAGCTTGCCGTCCACTTCGGCCAGGCCGCACGGTGCGCGCGAGCCCATGTTCACCGTGCCACCTTCGGCGTAGTTGATGCCCGCCATCAGCGAACCACGGTCACTGGTGACGCCCCAGGCGAAATCCACCGCGGTCTCGTCGCCGTCGCCCTTGGTGGTCTGGCCGTAGCGGACCGCCGCCTCGGCACCGTCGAAACCCTGCTTGGTGATGATGTTGACCACACCGGCCACCGCATCGGCACCGTAGATGGCCGAGGCACCGTCCTTGAGCACTTCCACGCGCTCGATCAGCGCCACCGGGATCATGTTCAGATCAACCGAGCTGTTGGCGCCGGTGCCGCCGTTGACGATGCGGCGGCCATTGAGCAGCACCAGAGTGCGGTTGATGCCCAGGCCACGCAGGTTCACCTGGGTGGTGCCGTAGCCGTTCTCGGCCCAGTAGGCATTGCTCTGGCTGCCGGCAAAACCGGCCGACGCCGGCAACCGCTGCAGCAGGGTTTCCACCGAGGTGGCACCGGAGCGCTCGATGGCTTCAGCATCAACCACGCTGACCGGGCCGACGCCGGACAACTGCGCGCGTTTGATGTGGCTGCCGGTGACCTGCACGGCATCAAGCGTGCGGGCGGCCTCGGCCTGGTTCTGTGTTTCCTGCGCCTGTGCGGCCTGGACGACGGCCACGCTCAACAAACTGCCGATGGCCACGGCCAGGGCATTGGACTTCATGTACATGTTCTCTCTCTCTCCCGCAGGGGAAGCTGTCTCTGGGCGATGTGCGTGCACGTTCATGCGCACACGGGGCACTGCTGCGTCAGGGGGACGCGTCGACCACAGCTCAGGCGATGGGAGGTCGGAATACCCGCGAGAGTTTGCTTGCCGGCAATTCCAGTACCGGCAACGCGGTATCGGGGGAGGCAGGTGGATGGGTACCGGCAAACAATGCCACCCGTGTGGGTGGATACAGCACCAGCACGCACACGCATTCGCAGCCCATGCTGTCCACGCATGTGCAATCGGCATGATGGCGGGCACCGCCCTCATTGCCATGGCCGGCATGTGCCGTGGCCGGTGTGGGCTCGGCGGGCGCGCAGTCCGCGTCCAGCATGCTGCCATCGGCAGCCACCTCGGCCAGCGAATCCAGCGCCATGCGCGCACCGGCCCATGCACCCAGCACGCCTTCTGCCGCAAGCACGCAGATCAGCAGCAATGGCAGCCAGAAACGGTACGGCATGGGGTTCCGGGTGGACCTCGTTATTTGTATATACATACAATGAATAGCGCGTCCGGACAAAGCCTGTCAACAACCCTGGCATCCGGCGTGTGTGTGTCCTTGGGTGCGCGCCTTGCGCGTGTGCCGGTACACCCCTTGTACCGGCGACGTCTGTGCCCTGTTCAAGCGCGATGCAATCGCACTTCAGTTGCAGGCATGACATCAATGACTATCCTGCGTCGCAGCATAGCCAGCGCATTCGTCAGCGCAAAGGTGCGTTAAGTCATGGCAGTGATGATTTTTTCTGTCGTCGTACGAAACCGCTGCTTTTGCCTGAAAAACAGGTTTCTCGTGTAACTTTTTTGCTGCCGGATTGCTTGCCGATGCAACTTGCAGATCGCATCATCGCAGTCCATTTCTCCCCCCCATTCACTGCAACAGGATGCAATCAATGACCGTTGAATCCCTCCGTCAGCAACCCGGCGTTGCCGCATCGGTTCCCGCCGAAACCCACGGCTTTGTGTTCAACCACACCATGCTGCGGGTCAAGGACATCCGCGCGTCGCTGGATTTCTACACCCGTGTGCTCGGCTTCCAGCTGATTGACCAGCGTGATTTCCCCGAAGCCGAATTCAGCCTGTACTTCCTGGCCTATGTGCCGGCCGGCACGCAGGTACCCGCCAATGACGACGAACGCCGCCGGTGGATGGCTGGCCTCCCCGGTGTGCTGGAACTCACCCACAACCACGGCACCGAGAACCAGGACGGCCCGGTCTACCACGACGGCAACAGCGACCCGCGCGGCTTCGGCCACATCTGCGTGTCGGTGCCGGACATCGAAACGGCCTGCGCGCGTTTCGAGTCGCTGCAGGTGCCGTTCCAGAAGCGCCTGAGCGATGGCCGCATGAAGAACCTGGCCTTCATCAAGGACCCGGATGGCTACTGGGTGGAGATCATCTCCAACACCTGAGCGCGAAGGAGATCGGAGGATCACGGCGTCTCGGGCATCGACAATGGCGCGCCCGGCGAACGCCCCTACCACCCCGGTAGCTACGCCGCCTTCGTGCTGGACCCGGACGGCAACAACATCGAAGTGGTCTAGCACGGCCCGGCGCTTACAGCGCCGATTCGGTGAAGCTCACGTTCTGATCCGCGTGAATGCCTGCGCCCGTACTCCACCGCAGCAAACCGATGGCGGGCAGTAGCCGGGCGAACAAAACGCATGCGGCCAAGTGCAGATGCACCTGGCCGCAATCAGATACCCGTTGAAGAATCGGCCGCTGCCTCAGTGCGCGGCCATGTAGATGTCCTGCAGCACGGCCTTTTCAAGCTCCAGCTCGCCCAGCAGGTTCTTCACGATATCGCCCAGGCTGAGGATGCCGACCAACTGGTTGCCTTCGGTGACCATCAGATGGCGGCGCCGCGAGTACGTCATCAGGGACATCGCCTGCTTCAGGCTGGCCTCCGGCGCGATGCCTTCCAGGCCGGTCGCCGGCAGGCTGGAGATCACCCTGCGGCCCGCCTGCGGACCATCGTCGGCCAGGGCACGCACGATGTCCTTCTCGGAAATGATGCCGACCGGGGCATCGTCTTTCATTATCACCAGCGCGGCGATCCTGTTCGCGCTCATCTTGTGCGCGGCGGCACCGATCGTGTCTTCGGTGTCGATGGTGATGACGGCTTCTTTCTTCGATTGCAGGAGTTCGCGGACGTTCATTCTTTCTTGCTTCCTGTTACAGGCCACTGAAGTCGGGTTGTGCTCTGCCGATACGTCCCTCCCCAGGAACAGACCTTCCAGCGCACGTTGGCACACCTGCCTGCATCGAGGTTCATCGGCAGGCGAAGTGCTGCATCGTGAACGCGGCTGGCACTACACGCGCCGGCCCCGGTCAACCCGATTCTACGTCTGCCTCCCGAGGGCGGAAGCCGCCACGGATGGGACGGTTCGTCGTGGAACCGGATGACGATCCGCAGCATCGCACCGCGAACGAAACCGGCACTGAACGCTCACCGCAGCCGCCGGGCCGGGCCGGGACGAATGTCGCCGCTCTTCATGAGGACATCGCCGTAGCCGGCCGCCCATCCTGTCGGCGAGGCCTGGCGCAATCCGATCAGCATGTGCTCGGACGCGCAAAGAAAAGCCCGGCTCAGGGCCGGGCTTCTTCACAGCGTCGGGGGAGAGAGAGAGAACCGGGCTGCTGGAAGGGATTATCCGCGGCCATGGTTACGCTTTCGTTACACCCGTTATTCCACAGTCACACTCTTGGCCAGGTTGCGCGGCTTGTCCACGTCGGTGCCGCGTGCCAAGGCCGTGTGGTAGGCCAACAGCTGCACCGGAATGGTATGCACCACCGGGCTGAGCACACCGGCATGACGCGGCGTGCGGATCACATGCACGCCTTCGGACGCATTGAAGTTGCTGTCCTGGTCGGTGAACACAAACAGCTCACCGCCACGGGCACGCACTTCCTGCATGTTGGATTTCACCTTCTCCAGCAGGCTGTCGTTGGGGGCGATGACCACCACCGGCATTTCCGCGTCCACCAGCGCCAGCGGCCCGTGCTTGAGCTCGCCTGCCGGGTAGGCCTCGGCGTGGATGTAGGAGATTTCCTTGAGCTTGAGCGCGCCTTCCAGCGCGATCGGGTAATGCAGGCCACGGCCCAGGAACAACGCGTTGGACTTGCCGGCAAAGCGCTCGGCCCAGGCGATGATCTGCGGCTCCAGGTTCAACGCATGCTGCACGCTGCCCGGCAGGTGGCGCAGCTGCTCCAGGTAGTCCGCTTCCTGCTCGGCGCTGACCTTGCCATGCAGCTTGCCCAGCACCACGGTCAGCTGGAACAGCGCCGCCAGCTGGGTGGTGAAGGCCTTGGTCGAGGCCACGCCGATTTCGGCACCGGCGCGGGTGTAGCAGACCAGTTCGCTGGCGCGCGGGATGGCGCTTTCCGGCACGTTGCAGATGGACAGCGTGTGCAGGTGGCCGAGCGACTTGGCGTACTTCAGCGCCTCCATCGTGTCCAGGGTTTCGCCGGACTGGGAGATGGTGACGATCAGGTGCTTTGGGTTGGCGTAGGCGGCGCGGTAGCGGTACTCGCTGGCGATCTCCACGCTGCATGGCAGGCCGGCAATGGCTTCGATCCAGTAACGCGCGGTCAGGCCGGCGTAGTAGCTGGTGCCGCAGGCCAGGATCTGCACGCCTTCCACATCCTTCAGCACCGCTTCGGCGTTTTTGCCGAACAGCGTGGCAGGGAAGCCACCGGCATCGATCGCCGCTTCGATGGTGTCACCGAGCGCGCGCGGCTGCTCGTGGATTTCCTTCTGCATGAAGTGGCGGTACGGGCCCAGTTCCAGCGAGGCCAGCGAAACATCGGACATGC
Organism: Stenotrophomonas sp. STEN056; assembly: GCF_056759635.1. NCBI lineage: Bacteria > Pseudomonadati > Pseudomonadota > Gammaproteobacteria > Lysobacterales > Lysobacteraceae > Stenotrophomonas > Stenotrophomonas sp. STEN056. The sequence goes on along the minus strand of NZ_JBRRDL010000028.1, from coordinate 40,047 downwards.
GCTGCTCACGCTGCACAGGAGCGTCGTTGCCATCGAACACGCGCACGCCCTGGCGGGTCAGCTCGGCAGTGTCACCTTCTTCCAGGAACATCACCCGGCGGGTGGCCTGCAGGATCGCCGATACATCCGATGCAACGAAGTTTTCGCCGTCACCCAGGCCCACCAGCAACGGGCAGCCCATGCGCGCCACCACCATGCGCTCGGGCTCCTTGCGGCTGATCACGGCCAGCGCATAGGCGCCGGTGAGCTCCTTCACCGTGCGCTGCAAGGCGCCGAGCAGGTCGTCATGGTCTGCCTGCAGGTGGTGGTGGATGAGGTGGGCGATGACCTCGGTGTCGGTCTGCGACTCGAACACATAGCCCAGCGCGATCAGCTTCTCGCGCTGTTCTTCGTGGTTCTCGATGATGCCGTTGTGCACCAGCGCCACGCCGGCGCTGATGTGCGGATGGGCGTTGGATTCGGTGACGCCACCGTGGGTGGCCCAACGGGTATGGCCGATGCCCAGGCTGGCCTGGAACTGCTCGGCAGCTGCGGCGTTTTCCATCTCCGCCACACGGCCGGTACGGCGGACGCGACGGACCTCATTTCCATTCAGCACCGCGATGCCCGACGAGTCGTAGCCGCGATATTCCAGCCGCTTGAGTCCTTCAATCAGTACTGGAACCACGTCGCGATCAGCGATCGCTCCCACAATGCCGCACATAGCTCATCCGTCCACTTTGGTGATCGGACATTCTAAGTCAGCGATCCGGTCACGCAGCAGACATCGACGGACAAGTGGCCGGCGGACACTGTCCGCGAAAGTGTCCGCGGACACCCGGACACCCGCATCGCTCTATAAATGTTCAATAAATTCAATTAATTATAGTTGGCACGGGGCCTGCTTAATGGTTAGCAACCCTTGCAGCGAAGCCCCCGATGATCCGCGACACTTCCGCCCAGGACCAGGTTTCCACCCAGCGCCCGCAGCCCAAGTGGCGGCGGTGGCTGTGGCCCGCCGTTGCCACTGTCGTCGTTGTTGGCGGTATCGGCTATGTCGCCAGTGGCTGGCTCGGCGCCAGCCGCTCCTTCGATGGCGGGCGCCTGCGCATCGCCGAGGTCAGCCGCGGCGACCTGGTACGTGACATCGCCGCCGATGGCCGCGTCATCGCCGCCAACAGCCCTGTGCTGTACGCCATCTCCGCCGGCACGGTCACCTTGAAGGTGGTCGCCGGTGACGTGGTCAAGCAGGGCCAGGAGCTGGCGGTGATCGACAGTCCGGAACTGCGCAGCAAGCTGGCGCAGGAACAGGCCACCCTGGCCGGCCTGGAAGCCGAAGCCGGCCGCGCCGCGCTGGATGCCACGCTGGCGCGCGCCACCGGCGAGAAGATGTCCGACCAGGCCGGGCTGCTGCGCACCGCCGCACAACGCGACCTGGACCGCTACCAGCGCGGCTTCGACGGCGGCGCGGTGCCGCAGGTGGATCTGGCCAAGGCCCAGGACGAACTGAAGAAGGCCGAGATCGAACTGCAGCACGCCCATCAGGATGCAAGCCTGCAGAGCCGCGGTGCCGACCTGGACGCCCGCAACAAGAAGCTGCTGGCCGAGCGCCAGCAAGCCGTGGTGGATGAAGTGCAGCGCCAGGTCGATGCCCTGACCCTGCGCGCGCCGTTCGACGGCCAGGTTGGCCAGGTGCAGGCCACCCAGCACACCCAGGTGATCGCCAACGCGCCGGTGCTGGGCGTGGTCGACCTGTCGCGCTTCGAGGTTGAGATCAAGGTGCCGGAAAGCTTTGCCCGCGAGCTGGCGATCGGCATGCCGGCGCAGCTAACCAGTGGCTCGGGCCAGCCGTTCCCGGGCGAAATCTCCGCGGTGTCGCCGGAAGTGGTGAACGGTGAAGTCGTCGCCCGCATCCGCTTCTCCGACAAGCAGCCCGAAGGCCTGCGCCAAAGCCAGCGGATGAGCTCGCGGATTCTGCTGGACACCCGCAAGAACGTGCTCAAGGTCGAACGCGGCCCGTTCGTCGAGCAGTCCGGTGGCCGCTATGCCTACGTCGTCAACGGCAGCACCGCCACCCGTCGCCCGATCCAGACCGGCGTCAGCAGCCTGGGCGAAGTTGAAGTGGTGTCCGGCCTGCAACCCGGCGAAAAGATCGTTGTCTCCGGCGCGGACCTGTTCGGCGACAACGAGCGTGTATCGATCAATTGATTGAAGGCAGGGATTGGGGAGTCGGGAATCGGGATTGGAAACCGCTGCAGTCGTCCAGGTTGTCGTGCGTCCGGCCGTCACCGCTCCAGTCTTCAAATTCCATTCCCCGTCGCCGGCCCTGGCATCACCGATTCAAGCCCCGTCCAAGAACCCCGCTCCCGCTCCACCCACCACATTCCCCGTCGCTGAAAGGAATACCCATGCTCCAGATGCAATCCGTCTCCAAGGTCTTCCGTACCGAACAGGTTGAAACCCACGCGCTGCGCTCGCTGGACCTGCATGTGCGCGAGGGCGAGTTCGTCGCCGTCACCGGCCCGTCCGGCTCCGGCAAGACCACCTTCCTCAACATTGCCGGCCTGCTGGAAACCTTCACCAGCGGCCAGTACCTGCTCGATGGCCAGGACGTGAGCCACCTCGGCGATGACGCCCGCTCGCGCCTGCGCAACCAGAAGATCGGCTTCATCTTCCAGGGCTTCAACCTGATCCCCGACCTCAACCTGTTCGACAACGTCGATGTGCCGCTGCGCTACCGCGGCATGGCAGCCGCCGAGCGTCGCGAGCGCATCGAAAAGGCCCTGACCAGCGTCGGCCTGGGCTCGCGCATGAAGCACTACCCGGCCGAACTGTCCGGCGGCCAGCAGCAGCGTGCCGCCATTGCCCGCGCCCTGGCCGGCAGCCCGCGCCTGCTGCTGGCCGACGAACCGACCGGCAACCTGGACACGCAGATGGCGCGCGGGGTGATGGAACTGCTGGAGGAGATCAACTCCCAGGGCACCACCATCGTCATGGTGACCCACGATCCGGAGCTGGCCGCACGCGCGCAGCGCAACGTGCACATCGTCGACGGCCAGGCCACCGACCTGCTGCGCGAGCCGGTGCTGGCGCATGCCTCGCGCATCGCCGCAACCAACACGCAGGGCTGAGGACCCGGCATGTCCCTGCTCACGTACTACCTGCAACAAGGCATGCGCAGTCTGCGGCGCACGCCGGTGCTCACTGGCCTGATGGTGCTGTCCATCGCCGTGGGCATCGGCGCGTCGATGACCACGCTGACGGTGATGCACCTGCTCTCCGGCGACCCGTTGCCCGGACGCAGCCAGCACCTGTATTACCCGCAGGTGGACGCGTCCCCGCGTGGCGAGAAGGCGCGCAAGGACCCGCTGGACATGCTCGACTACACCTCGGCCATCGACCTGTGGCGCGATGGCCCGGCGCAGCGCAAGGTGTTGATCTCCGAAAGCCCGATCAAGCTGTCCGCGCCCGGCAGCAGCGCACCGGCCAGCATCACCGCGATGCTGGCCACCACGGCCGACTTTTTCCCGATGTTCCAGGTGCCGATGGCCCATGGCGCCGGTTGGTCGCACGAAGACGACCAGCGTCGGGCGCGCGTGGCCGTGATTTCGTGGGAGCTGAACCAGCGTCTGTTCGCCGGCAAGGACAGCGTCGGGCAGATGCTGCGCATCCGCGACAGCGAAGTGCGCATCGTCGGCGTGCTCAAGCCGTGGCGCCCGGCACCGCTGTACTACCGGGTTGCCGGTGGCCGTTTTGCACAGGGCGATACCGCCGACTTCTACGGTCCGCCGCAGGAAGTGATGGTGCCGTTCTTCACCGGCCTGCAGATCAACGCCGGCAACTTCCGGCAGTTCACCTGCTGGGGATTGCCCGAGCAGCCCGGCCACCTGGAGAACAGCAACTGCGTGTGGCTGCAGCAATGGGTGCAACTGGACACCCCGGCCCAGGTCGCGGCCTACGAACAATTCCTGCAGGGCTACGCACAGCAGCAGCACCAGCTCGGCCGCATCAGCCAGCCGGAGCTGACACGCCTGTCCAGCCTGATGCAGTGGCTGGACTTCAACGGCGTGGTGCCGCGTGACGTGCGCCTGCAGGCGTGGATGGCGGTGGCCTTCCTGGGCATCTGCCTGTTCAACACCATCGGCCTGTTGCTGGCCAAGTTCCTGCGCCGCACCAGCGAAATCGGCGTACTGCGTGCCCTCGGCGCCACCCGCGCGATGGTGTTCCAGCAATGCCTGATGGAAGCGGCACTGATCGGCTTTGCTGGTGGCATCGCCGGGTTGCTGTTGACGCTGTTTGGTTTGTGGAGCGTGCGCCAGCAGCCGCTGGCCTATGCCGACATGATGCAGCTGGACCTCACCATGCTCGGCGTCACCCTGCTCGCATCCATCGTCACCACGTTGTTGGCGGGACTGCTGCCGGCGCTGCGCGCCGCCCGCATCGACCCTGCCCTGCAGATCAAGGCATTGTGAGCATGGACATCAAACCCATCCTGGCCACGCTCTCGCGTCACCGCGTCGCGGCCTCCCTGATCACCCTGGAAATCGCACTGGCCTGTGCCGTGCTGTGCAATGCGCTGTTCCTTGCGGTTTCACGCATGGACATGATCGGCTTGAACAGCGGCGTGGATGAATCCACCGTTGCCACGCTCAGCCTTGACGGCTGTGACGGTTGCGAGCCGGCCGATCTCAACGGCCGCTGGTTGCAGCAACTGCGCGGCCAGGCCGGCGTGCAGGCGGTGGGCGTCGCCAACGCGGTGCCGTTCGGCCCGCGCGCCGGTGTCGCCGGCATCACCCTGGACCCGGAAGGCAAGCACTTCGGTGGCGTCCCGCATTTCTATCTGCTCGACCCCGGCGCCATCGAGGTGATGCAGCTCAAGCCGATACAGGGCCGCAGCTTCAACGATGCCGATTTCCAGGACGCCGACAACTTCCTGCCGCAGAGCGCTCAGGTGTGGATCACCCGTGCCTTTGCCGACCACCTGTGGCCCGGTGAATCGCCGCTCGGCAAGCAGTTCTGGATGAGCAAGCACCAGCTCACCGTCGCCGGCGTGCTGGAGCATTTCGCCCGGCCTGACCCCGGCCGCAGCGAAGACGGCGTGGCCGGTGCGCAGTATTCGGTGATCGTGCCGGTCACCACCCACAGCCAAAGTGGCACCTATGTGCTGCGCGCCAATGCCAGCGACCTGCCACGCATCATCAGCGATGCAATCGCCGCTGCGCCCAAGGTAACGCCCGACGCCATCCTGTCGGTGGACAACAGCCGGCCGTTGACGCTGCTGCGCGATACCTACTTCCAGCAGGACCGCGCCATGACCCGTCTGCTGCTGGGCGTTTGCCTGGCAATGCTGCTGGTCACCGCGCTGGGCATCATCGGCCTGGCCAGTTTCTGGGTGCAGCAGCGCACCAAGCAGATCGGCATCCGCCGCGCCCTGGGCGCCACCCGCCGGCAGATCATCGGTTACTTCCAGACCGAGAACTTCCTGCTGACCAGCATCGGCATCGTGCTCGGCATGCTGATGGCCTATGCCGGCAACCAGTTGTTGATGCAGTACTTCGAGATCCCGCGGCTGCCGCTGTACTACCTGCCCCTGGGAGCCGCATTGCTGTGGCTGCTCGGGCAGGCGGCCGTCATCGGCCCAGCCCTGCGTGCCGCGGCCATCCCTCCCATCGTCGCCACACGCAGCGCCTGACCGACCAAGGAACGCTCATGTTCAGCTATTACTTCAAACTTGCAGTCCGCAGCTTTGGCCGCAACAAGATCCTCACCGCGCTGATGGTGCTGGCCATTGCGCTGGGCATTGGTGCAGCGATGACCACCCTGACCGTGTTCAAGGTGCTCTCCGGCGATCCCATCCCGCACAAGAGCGACCGCCTGTTCTACGTGCAGCTGGACCCCCACAACCGCGAAGGCTACGTGCCGGGCGAGGAACCGGAGATGCAGATGACCCGCTTCGATGCCGAAGAACTGCTGCGCCAGAAGAAGGCACCGCGCCAGGCCATGATGACCGGCGGTGGCGGCATCATTGATCCACGCGTGGATGCGCTCAAGCCCTTCAGCATCAACATGCGCTACACCTCGGCAGACTTCTTCCCGATGTTCGACACCCCGTTCGCGTTCGGCCAGGGCTGGAGCAGCGAGCAGGACCAGGGCCGTGGCCGCGTCGCGGTGATCAGCGCCACGCTCAACGAAAAGCTGTTCAAGGGTGCCAACAGCGTGGGCAAGGACGTCCTCATCGAAGGCGATGCCTTGCGCATTGTCGGCGTGCTGAAGGAATGGAAGCCGGCGCCGAAGTTCTACGACCTGTACGCAGGCAAATTCGATTCGGAAGAAGACGTGTTCGTGCCCTTCAGCACCGCGCTGGAGCTCAAGCTGGGCCGCAATGGCAGCATGAACTGCTTTGGCCGCGAGCTGGTCAATGACGCGATGGCACTGAACGTCCCCTGCGCCTGGATCCAGTACTGGGTGGAGTTGGATTCGCCCGCCGATGCCTCCGGCTTCAAGGGCTACCTGGACAACTACTCCGAGCAGCAGCGTGCCACCGGCCGCTTCGAGCGCCCGGCCAACACCCGCCTGCGCAACGTGATGGAACTGATGGAGTACCGCAACGCGGTGCCGGGCGACGTGCGCCTGCAGATGTGGCTGGCCTTCGGCTTCCTGCTGGTGTGCCTGGTCAACACCGTCGGCCTGCTGCTGGCCAAGTTCCTGCGCCGCAGTGGCGAGATCGGCGTGCGCCGTGCGTTGGGCGCAAGCCGTACGGAAATCTTCAAGCAGTGCCTGGTCGAAGCCGGCACGATTGGTTTGGCCGGTGGCCTGCTGGGCCTGGTGTTCGCGCTGTTCGGCCTGTGGGCGGTGCGCCAGCGCCCAGCCGAGTACGCCTCGCTGGCCCACCTGGACGGCACGATGCTGCTGCTCACCTTCGTGCTTGCGGTCCTTGCAAGCATGTTGGCCGGCATCCTCCCGGCCTGGCGCGCCATGCAGGTGACTCCGGCACTGCAACTCAAGAGCCAGTGACGCCATAACCCCCCTCCCTTGCGCGACGCGCAGGGGAGGTCTGGGAAGGGGTGCTTTCAGCAGTTGCAGCCGCCCTCGCCTCCCAACCAAACCCCATTCCCAGCTCCACGCTCCCCCGGAGAAACCTCATGGACATCCGCCCCATCCTCTCCACGCTGACGCGGCACAAGACCGCCGCCGCGCTGATCGTGCTGGAGATCGCGCTGAGCTGCGCAATCATCTGCAATGCACTGTTCATCGTCTCCCAGCGCGTGGAAACCATGCAGCTGGCCAGCGGCATTGATGACGACAAACTGATCGAGATCGGGCTCAGCGGCATCGGCGAGCAAGTCGATGCCGATGCACGCACCGTCGAGGACATCGCCTCGCTGCGCGCCATCCCCGGCGTGGAGAGCGTGGCCATCGTCAACCAGATGCCGTTCCAGGGCGGCTCCTGGAACACCTCGCTTGCGGCCAGCACGGACCCCGACGCACAGTCGGTCAACGGCGCCCAGTACATGGTCGGCGAGAACACGCTCAAGACCCTGGGCATCCAGCTCGTTGCCGGCCGCGATTTCAACGCCGACGAATACCAGAGCAGCGACGTGCTGGAGAAGGTGGAAGACCTCGGCTCCCTGCGTGCGCCGGTGATCCTTACCGAAGCGATGGCCAAGCAGTTCTTTCCCGGGGGCGATGCCATCGGCAAGACCCTGTACATGGCGAACATCCCGGTCACCATCGTCGGCGTGGCCAGAACCCTGCTGCGCCCGAACATGCAGAGCAACAACCGCACCCATTCGATCATCTTCCCGATCCGGATGAACTTCGCCAACGGCGGCCGCTACATCATCCGCACCAGCGAACCGGCACGCCGCGACGAGATCCTCAAGCAGGCCCTTGCCGCGCTGGACAAGAACGATCCCAACCGGCTGGTCCTGACCAAGCAGACCATCGAGGAGAAGCGCACCAAACACTTCGCCAATGACCGCGACATGATCGGCCTGCTGCTGATCGTCAGCGGCCTGCTGTTGCTGGTGACCGCGCTGGGCATCATCGGCCTGGCCAGCTTCTGGGTACAGCAGCGCACCAAGCAGATCGGCATCCGCCGTGCCCTGGGCGCTACCCGCGGGCAGATCCTGCGCTACTTCCAGACCGAGAACTTCCTGCTGGCCGGCATCGGCATCGTGGTCGGCATGCTGCTGGCCTACCTGCTCAACCAGTGGTTGATGGGCCGCTACGAGCTGCCGCGCCTGCCGCTGCTGTACCTGCCAATCGGTGCGGCTGCGCTGTGGCTGCTGGGGCAGGTTGCGGTGTTCGGCCCGGCCCGCAAGGCCGCCGCCATTCCGCCGGCCGTGGCCACCCGCAGCACCTGAGTACGGACGATCAAGGGGGACCGCATGCTCGGCTACTACCTGCAACTGGCGCTGCGCAGCTTCAGCCGCAACAAGGTGCTGACCACGTTGATGGTATTGACCATCGCCGTCGGCATCGGCGCGACGATGACCACGCTGGCCGTGTACTTCGTGCTCTCGGGTGATCCCATTCCACACAAGAGTGCGCAGTTGTTCTATCCGCAGCTGGAGCCACGCAGCCTCGGCAAGAACGCCACGCTGGACAAGGATCCGCTGAAGCAGATGAGCCGCTACGACGCCGAGGAACTGTTGCGGCAGAAGCGTGCCGATCGCCAGGCGGTGATGAGCGGTGGCTCGGTGACCTTGCAGCCCGGCGGCAACATCACCCAACCGTTCCGTGTCTCGGCCCGCTACACCTCGGCCGATTTCTTCCCCATGTTCGACGTGCCGCTGCTCGGCGGCAGCGCATGGAGCAACAAGGACGATGACGACCATGCACGCGTGGCCGTCATCCATCGCACGCTGGCTTCCAGGCTGTTCGGCACGGAGGAGGCCGTCGGCCGGGAACTGCGCTTGCCGCAAGGCACCTTCCGGGTCGTCGGTGTGTCGGCAGACTGGAAGCCAGCCCCTCGTTTCTACGACCTGAGCAACCAGCGCTACGGCGCGGTGGAGCAGGTCTTCCTGCCCTTTTCCACCTCGCGCGACCTGCGGCTGGATACACAGGGCAGCGTGAACTGCTGGGGCATCAGCAATGACGAAACCGAAGGCAACTACAGCCTCAACGCGCCATGCGCGTGGCTGCAGTACTGGGTGGAGCTGGATACGCCGCAGAAGGCCGCCGACTACCTGAAGTACCTGGCCGACTATTCCGATACACAGCGCGCAAGTGGACGCTTCGAGCGCCCCAACAACGTGCGCCTGCTCAACGTGATGGGCTGGCTGGATTTCAACCGCATCGTGCCCAACGACGTGCGCCTGCAGATGTGGCTGGCGTTCGGCTTTCTGCTGGTGTGCATGATCAACACCGTCAGCCTGTTGCTGGCCAAGTTCCTGCGCCGCAGCGGCGAGATTGGCGTGCGCCGCTCATTGGGCGCATCGCGCAGCGACATCTTCAAGCAGTGCCTGGTCGAAGCCGGCACCATCGGCCTGCTCGGCGGCGCCATCGGCCTGGGGCTTGCCGCCGTCGGCCTGTGGTTGATCCGCCAGCAACCGGATGAGTACGCACGCCTGGCGCACATGGACCTGAGCACGTTGTGGCTGACCTTTGCCCTGGCGCTGCTGGTCAGCCTGTTGGCCGGGTTGTTGCCGGCCTGGCGGGCGATGCGCATTCCGCCTGCGTTGCAGCTCAAGAGCCAATGAGGTGGAGAGCATGATGAAGATCGGCAGGATGGGCGTGTTGCGGCTGGTGCGTGTGCGTGTGCAAACAGCCCCCCTCCCCAACCCTCCCCTGCGCTACGCGCAAGGGAGGGGGCAAGAGCGGACTTCGCCGCGGCCTGACAACGCACAAGAGACCACTCCCTCCCTTTGCCGCAGGCAAGGGGAGGGTTGGGGAGGGGTGCCGTTGCCGTGCTCTTCCCTCCACGCAAGCAACCACCAGAGCGAAGCTCATCCACTTCCGCCGGATCGCAGGAACCAGCGGAGAGGAACCAACAACCCGCGGGCGCAGAGCCAAGCTGCACACGCTGCGGTTGCTGGTTCCTCTCCACTGCTTCCTGGCATATCCACTGTTTTGCAGACCCCGCTTCGGCATTCCTCCGCACCCAGCTTCTGAACACTGGGCAATGCATCGCAGCCCAACGGTCCAAGGAGAACGACCATCGACATCCGCCCCATTCTCATCACGCTGTCCCGGCACAAGACCGCCGCGCTGCTGATCGTGCTTGAGATCGCGCTGAGCTGCGCCATCATCTGCAATGCGGTGTTCATCATCAGCAACCGCATCGCCGAGTTGCAGCTCGACAGCGGCGTGGCCAATGACGAGCTGGTCTATCTGGCGACCAGCAGCCTGTTGCCCGACGTCAACATGGACGCCCTGCGCAAACAGGACGTGCATGCACTTTCATCCGTGCCCGGCGTGAAGGCCGCCAGCAGCGTCAACCAGGTTCCCTACGGCGGCAACATCTGGGGTTCGGATGTGCGCCTGGAAGCGGGCCAAAACCGGCCCAGCGTGCATGCCTCGCTCTACATGGACGATGGCCAGTTGTTGCAGACACTCGGCGTGCAGGTTCTCGAAGGGCGCGCTTTCAATGCCGACGAGTATCTGGAAAACAGTGCGTTCGATCCCAACCGGATCGGCTCGTCGGTTCCGGCCATCCTGCTGGGCAAGTCGCTGGCCCGAAGCTTGTTCCCCGGCCAGAGCGCCGTCGGCAAGCATGTCTATGTGTGGGGCGAAAACCAGCCGCCCTCGCCGGTGGTTGGCGTGGTCAGCGACCTGATGACGCCCGGCGAAGCCGGCACCTTCGCCAATCGCTATCACTCGATGGTGTTCCCGATCCGCGTCTCCAATGGCGCCTATGTACTGCGCACCACATCGGACCAGCGCGACGCCGTGCTGGCTGCTGCCGTCACCGCACTCAACCGCACCGACCCCAACCGCATCATCGAGCAGAAGGACACGCTGGAAAAAATGCGTGCCGACTTCCATCGCCGCGACCGCGCGGTGATCTGGCTGCTGCTCGCCGTATGCCTTGCACTGCTGGCGGTGACCGCGTTCGGCATCATTGGCCAGGCCAGCTTCTGGGTGCAGCAACGCACCAAGCAGATCGGCATCCGGCGGGCGCTGGGCGCCACCCAACGGCACATCCTGCGCTACTTCCAGCTGGAGAATTTCATTCTCAGCAGCGCCGGCATCGTCATCGGCCTGTTGCTTGCCTATGGCTTGAACATGCTGCTGATGAGCCGCTATGAACTGCCACGCCTGCCGTTGAGCTACCTGCCCGCCAGCGCCCTGCTGCTGTGGGTGCTCGGCCAGGTGGCCGTGTTCGGCCCGGCGCGCCGTGCCGCCGCCGTGCCACCGGCCGTGGCCACGCGCAGCGCATGATCCTTCAAAAGCCCCTTCTCCGGTTCGCTCCCATGAACAGACATCTGCTGACCTTGTTGCTTGCGCTGGCGCCGCTGGCGGTTCCCACCGCTTCCGCCGCGGACACTCCAACCCCGTCGCTGCAGGACACCATTGCCGCGCTGGATTTCCAGGTGTTTGACAGCTTCAACCGCTGCGCCGATCCCGCACAGCTGCACAAGCATGCCGGCTACTTCGACCCGGCGGTGGAGTTCTATCACGACACCGGCGGCGTCACCTGGACCCGCGAGGCCATGCTCGCCAACACCCGCAAGCATGTCTGCGGCAACTTCACCCGTGAGCTGATTCCAGGTTCTCTGGAAGTGTTTGCAATCAAGGATTTCGGCGCACTCAGCCGTGGCCAGCACCGTTTCTGCGACAGCCAAACCCACCGCTGCGACGGCCTGGCCGACTTCACCATCCTCTGGCGGCAGCAGCAGGGGCAATGGCAGATCACCCGCGTGATGAGCTATGCGCATCGCGCCAACAGGCAGGAGCCGAACCATTGAATTACACGCTTGAAACCGGCTTGCGCGGCTGTGCGCGCCATCCACGCACGATGGCCCTGGTGGTGCTGACGCTCGGCCTGGGCCTGGCCTCGGTGATGACGATGCTGACCCTGCTCTCGGTGCTGGGCGCTGATCCGTTGCCTGGCGTCAGCCACAAACTGCACATTGCCTGGGCGGATTCCCGCGCGGCGGCAAGAAGTGGCGAAACCGACAGTTATGGGGATGGCTCGCCGATCCCACCGCTGTGGAAACTCTCCGATGCGCGCGCCATGCAGCAGCTGCGCCCGGACATCCGCCAGGTGGCACTGGTGACCGCGCCGGTGACCGTCAGCAGTACCGACGGCAGCAAACAGAAGAATGTTTCGGCCGCCATGGCACTTGGCCCGATGCTGCCGATGTTCGATGTGCCATTGCGCCATGGGCGCTTCTGGACGCCGGAGGAAGAAGCCTCGCGTGTGCCGGTGGTGGTCATCAGCCGCGCCTTGAGCGAACGCCTGCTCGGCCGCGAAGATGGCACCGGCGGCGAAGTGCGGCTGGGCAATCACAGTTTCCGCGTCATCGGCATCAGCGAGCGCTGGGCGCCACGGCCGCGCCCGCACTTCCTGCCCGCCAGCGATGCCGGTTGGCGCGGCGATGGCGATGAAGTGTTCCTGCCGGCCGAGGCCGCACTGGCATCGGGCATTGAAATCAGCAGTACCCGTATCTGTGACGGCACCGGCTTTGGCGGCTTCCGCTTCGACCAGGTCAACGTCGAGCAGTGCCGCTGGCTGGTGTTGTGGGCCGAGCTGGAAGATGCGCAGCAGCAGCGCAGCTATGCGCAAAGCCTGCAGGCCTTCGCCGCCGACCGTCACGCCGCCGGCATCTTCGCGCGCCCGGCCTTCACCCGCCTGTTGTCGATGCCGCAATGGCTGCACCACAACCGCGTCGTACCCGACAGCGTGCGCCTGAACCTGTGGCTGGCCATCGGCCTGCTGGTGCTGTGCCTGGTCAACGTGGCCGGGTTGCTCGCTGCGCGCTTTCTGCGCCGCTCCAGCGAATACGGCGTGCGTCGCGTGCTCGGCGCACCCCGCCGCGCCATCATCGCCGCCTGCATGGTGGAGTCCACCTTCGCCGGCCTGCTCGGCGGTGCCATGGCCCTGCCCCTGACGCTGGCCGGCTTGTGGCTGATGCGGCAGCAGGGTGAAGCCTACGCACCACTGGCGCGGCTCAATCCCAGCCTGTTCCTGCTGCTGGTGCTGCTGGCCCTGCTCACCGGCCTGCTGGTTGGCCTGCTGCCGGCCATCCGTGCCGCTCGCCAGGAGCCTGCACTGCAGGTAAAAACGCTATGAACGGGACCGCCGCATGAACTTTCTTCTTTCCCCCCTGCGCCGCCACCCGCTGATGCCGTGGCTGATCGTGCTGCAGATTGCCGTGGCCAGCGCCATTCTCTGCAACACCCTGTTCCTGCTGGTGCAACAGGCCGGCCCCCTGCTGGTGGACGATGGCATCGCCCGCAACGAAGTCATCGTCGTGGACCAGTTGGTCAACGGCGGCGGCAACTGGTCAGCCTCTCAAGCCCGTGCCGGTGCCGACGCCCTGGCCGCCATTCCCGGGGTGAAGCGCGCCTCTGCGGTTGTGGGTGCGCCGATGCGGCAGACCCTGACCATGGTCTACGACATCAAATCGGCCGCCGGGCCAACGGTGCTGGTCAGCGGCTTCATCGGCGACCGGCTCATCGACACACTGGGCCTGCAGCTCAGCCGTGGCCGCGACTTCCTCGACGAGGAATACAGTGACCTGCAACTGGGCGATGGCGATGACAGTGCGACCACGCCGGTCATCCGTTGGCGCGCACCTTGTTCGGCGATGACAACCCGGTGGGTCAGCCACTCACTGCCGGCGACAACAGCGGCCACTACGTGGTGGTCGGTGTCGTAGCGCATTTGATGCGCTATCAACTGGCCGAGCTGGACGACGGCAAAGCCGAGTACGCCATCCTGCTGCCACGCCGTGCCGCAGGCCTGCCGATGCTCAGCTTTGTCATCCGTGCCGACGCCGCGCAGCGCGAGGCGGTGCTCAAGGCCGTACCCGGCGTATTGCAGAGCACCTACGGCGGGCAGATGGCCAAAGGTTTCGCGCCGGTCGTGGCCGATTACGAACAACTGCGGGCGGACGGCCTGCGCACGCGTCGTGCCGCAGTGTGGCTGCTGGTCACCGTCAATGCGGTGGTCGCCACCATCACCTTGATCGGCATCGCCAGCCTGAGCGGCTACTGGATCCAGCAGCGCACCCGCCAGATCGGCATCCGCCGTGCCCTGGGGGCCACGCGTGGGCAGATCCTGCGCCACTTCCTGGCCGAAAACCTGCTGCTCACCGGCGTCGGCCTGTTCGGCGGGCTGCTGCTGGCGGTGCTGATCAATCAATGGTTGATGCAGCACTACGAACTGGCACGTCTGCCGCTGGTCTATCTGCCCGCTGCGGCCCTGCTGCTGGCCGCGCTCGGCCAGCTGGCGGTGCTGCTGCCGGCACGCCGCGCCGCGCGCCTGCCACCTGCCAGCGCCACCCGCAGCGTGTAATGTGCTGACTTCGCCGACGTACCGGCACCTGTCCACCGCTTCCCGTGACCCCTGATGCCGCAGATCCTGATCATCGACGACAACACCGCCGTGGCCACCGCGCTGGACGTGCTGTTCTCCCTGCATGACATCGAAACCCGCCACGCCACCTCGCCCGAGCAGGGGCTGGCGATGCTGTCCGAGCAGGAGTTCGACCTGGTCCTGCAGGACATGAACTTCACTGCCGACACCACCTCCGGTGAAGAAGGCCAGGCCCTGTTCCGCCACATCCGCGACGCGCACCCGGACCTGCCGGTGATCCTGCTGACCGCCTGGACGCACCTGGACAGCGCAGTGGAGCTGGTCAAGGCCGGCGCCGCCGACTACCTGGCCAAGCCCTGGGACGACGGCCGCCTGCTGACCACCGTCAACAACCTGCTGGAGCTGGCAGAAACCCGCCGCGAGCTGGCCCGCCGCCGCCAGCGCGAGCTTGCCCAGCGCAAGCGCCTGCATGAGCGCTATGACCTGCGTTCACTGGTGTTTGCCGACCCGGCCAGTGAACGTGTGATCGCACTGGCATGCCAGGTGGCACGTTCGGAGCTGCCGGTGCTGATCACCGGGCCCAACGGCGCCGGCAAGGAAAAAATCGCCGAGATCATCCAGGCCAACTCGGCCCACCACAAAGGCCCGTTCGTGGCATTGAACTGTGGCGCCATTCCCTCCGAGTTGATCGAGGCGGAACTGTTCGGTGCCGAGGCCGGCGCCTACACCGGCGCCAACAAGGCACGCGAAGGCAAGTTTGAAGCGGCCGATGGCGGCACGCTGTTCCTGGACGAAATTGGCAACCTCTCGCTCACCGGCCAGATGAAGCTGCTGCGCGTGCTGGAAACCGGCCGCTTCGAGCGCCTGGGTTCCAACCGCGAGCGCCAGGTCAAGGTGCGCGTGGTCAGCGCCACCAATGCCGACCTGCCGACGATGATCCGCGATGGCAGCTTCCGCGAGGATCTGTACTACCGCCTCAACACCGTGGAGCTGGCACTGCCACCGCTGGCCGAGCGCCGCGAGGACATCCTGCCGCTGGCCCGGCACTTCCTCGGCGACGATGGCAAGGCCCTGTCGTCGCAGGCGGCACAGGCGCTGCAGCGGCACAACTGGCCAGGCAACGTGCGTGAACTGCGCAACGTGATCCAGCGCGCCAGCCTGCTCGCACAGGGTGCGCGCATTGAAGTGGCCGACCTCAACCTGCCGCGTGCCCAGTCGCGCCCCGTCACCCTCGGCGCCGAGGAACCCGACCGCGCGCGCATCATTGCAGCGCTCGAACATGCCGGCGGCGTCATCGCCCAGGCCGCCGCCGAGCTGGGCCTGAGCCGCCAGGCGCTGTACCGGCGCATGGATCGCCACGGCATCCCGCGCGAATGAGAATGCCCCGGTGAAACCACGCTCCTTTACCTTCAGCCTGTTCCTGCGCCTGCTGCCGGTACTTGCATTGGCCGCGGCCCTGCCGTGGATGCTGGCCTACTGGATGGACCACGGCTGGGTCGTGGTGGTCACCTCCGCCGCCATCCTGCTGGCATTGATGTGGTATGCCCTGCACCGCGCCACCTCACCCATCCGCTCGTTGCTGCGCGCCCTGTCCGGCACCACCAGCAGCTACCGCGACGGCGAGTACAACTTTGGCGTGCATTGGCGCAGCAACGATGAGTTCGCTCAACTGGTGAAGGCCCACGCCGAGCTTGGCGAAGTGCTTCGCGAGCAGCGGCAGTCGCTGGTGCAGCGCGAACTGCTGCTGGACACGATGGTGCAGAACACGCCGGTGGCGATGCTGCTGCTCACCGATGGTGGCGACGGTATCCAGCGCGTGGCCTTTTCCAACACCGCTGCGCGCAAGCTGCTGCACGGCGGCTGGAAGCTGGAAGGCAAGCGCGTGCAGGAGCTGCTGGAGAACATGCCGATCGAGCTGCGCAACGCCATCGCGCGCGGCGGTGACAGCCTGTTCGCAGTGCGCGAGCCCGATGCACCTGAGGGCGACGACGAAGACGAGCAGATCTATCACCTGTCGCGCCGCAACTTCCATCTCAATGGCCGCCCGCACGAATTGCTGCTGCTGCGCCTGCTCACCGCCGAGCTGCGCCGCCAGGAAGTGCAAACCTGGAAGAAGGTCATCCGCGTCATCAGCCACGAGTTGAACAACTCGCTGGCACCGATTGCCTCGCTGGCGCACTCCGGCGCCGAGCTGGTGCGGCGCAATCGCTTTGATCGCCTGGAAGACATCTTCGCCACCGTTGAAGAACGCGCCCGCCACCTGGAAGGCTTCATCCGCGGCTATGCGCGTTTTGCCAAGCTGCCACAGCCGCAGCTGCAGACCGTGGTCTGGCGCAATTTCCTGCACGGCCTGCAGCAGCAGATTCCCTTCCGCATGGAACCGCCGGCCGAAGACCTCAGCAGCCGCATCGACCAGGCCCAGTTCTCGCAGGCGCTGTTGAACCTGCTCAAGAATGCGCACGAAGCCAGCAGCGACAACGGCGCCACCGACGATGCGGTCGAGCTGCGCGTGGCCCGCCTGCCGCACTGGCTGCGCATCGAAGTGCTGGACCGTGGCAGCGGCATGAATGAAGCCGTATTGCAGAACGCGCTGATGCCGTTCTATTCCACCAAGCGCAACGGCACCGGCTTGGGGCTTGCGTTGACCCGCGAAATCATCGAGGCCCACGGCGGCCGCATCTCACTGCAGAACCGCAATGAAGGCGGCCTGTGCGTGTCCATCCTGCTGCCGCACGATTGAGGACAGGGGCAGTCGTTGAACACCCCCGCCGTGTCGGGGTTCGATCCTGGCAAGCCCGGCATTCCCGCAGGAAAGACGGCCGTGCCGTGCTGGCACAAGGCCAGGCACCGCACGGCCAGGCGGATCAGAACGCCGGCAGCACTGCGCCCTTGTACTTCTGCTCGATGAAGGCTTTCACTTCCGGGCTGGTCAGCGCCTTGGCGAGCTTCTGCACGCGGGCATCGTCCTTGTTGTCCGGGCGCGCCACCAGGAAGTTCACATACGGTGACTGGCTGCTCTCAATGGCCAGCGCGTCCTTGGTCGGGTTCAGGCCGGCATCCAGGGCGTAGTTGGTGTTGATCAGCGCCAGGTCAACCTGGTCCAGCACGCGCGGCAGCATGGCCGAGTCCAGCTCGCGGAACTTGAGCTGCTTCGGGTTTTCGGTGATGTCGCGCGGGGTGGACAACGCATTGCTCGGATCCTTGAGCTTGATGACCCCGGCGGTGTCCAGCAGGATCAGCGCGCGGCTGTTGTTGCTGGGGTCATTCGGGATCACCACGTCAGCGCCATTGGGCAGCTCGGCCAGCGACTTGAAACGACGCGAATAAGCGCCGAACGGCTCGATATGCACGCCGGTAACCGTGACCAGGTCGGTCTTGCGGTCCAGGTTGTAGGCCTTCAGGTAAGGCTCGGTCTGGAAGTAGTTGGCATCCACCTGCTTCTGCACCAACTGGTCGTTGGGCTGCACGTAATCGTTGAACACGCGCACGTCGAGTTTGACGCCTTCCTTCTCCATCAGCGGCTTGACCACTTCCAGTATCTCGGCATGCGGCACGGCGGTCGCGGCCACCACCAACCGGGCATCGTCGGCGGCAGGCTTGCCGCAGGCAGAAAGCGCCAGCGCGGCAGCAAGCAGGGGGAAGGCAAGCAGCTTGTTCATCGGTGACATATCCCGTCGGGAAAGGGGTGGTTCTACGCTAACAGGGCCAACGCAGCTGTGCCGCCCTGCCCTTATTCCATTATTTGCGGCTGTAATGCGCGACCAGGCGGTCGCCCAGCATCTGCAGCACCTGCACCAGCACCAGCAGCAGCACCACCGTGACCAGTGCGACATCGGTGTGCGAGCGCTGGTAGCCATCGCGGAAGGCCAAATCGCCCAAGCCGCCGGAACCGATGGCACCGCCCATCGCGGTGAAGCCGATCAGGGCAATGGTGGTGACGGTGGCACCGGCAATCAGCCCGGGCCGCGCTTCCGGCAACAGTACCTTGAACACAAGCTGGCCGGTGGTCGCACCCATTGCCTGGCTGGCTTCGATGACGCCGCGATCCACTTCACGCAATGCGGTTTCCACCAAGCGCGCGTAGAACGGCGCGGCACCGACCACCAGTGGCAGGATCGCGCCACGCACGCCGAGCGAGGTGCCCATCAAGCCCAGTGTCACCGGGATCAGCACGATCATCAGGATGATGAAAGGCACCGAACGCAGCAGGTTGACCAGCAGCGCCGTCACCCCATACACCAGCGGCCGGCGCCGCAGCTGTGGCGAGCCGGTGAGGAACAGCAGCACGCCCAACGGCAGGCCGATGATCATGGTCAGCGGCAGCGAGCCGGCCAGCATCAACAACGTGTCAATCGTGGCCTGGCCGATGTCGGCCCACTTGCCGGCGTCCAGATGGCGGAAGAAGCCGCCCGCGGTTGCAAGAATCATCGACGCAGCTCCTCCACATGTACCCCGGCAGCAACGAAGGCGGCCTGCGCCGCGTTCTGGTCGCCGCCCACCAGGGCGACGGTGAGCTGGCCGTAAGGTGTGTCCTTGATGCGGTCGATGCGGCCGGACAGGATGTTGTAGTCCACGCCCGTGTCGCGGGCGATGCGCCCGAGCAGCGGCTCGTAGGTGTCATTGCCAACGAAGGTCAGGCGCATGATGCGGCCGCCCACGGCAGCGTAGTTCTGCAACTGCTCGCCTTCATCCACGTGTTCGGATTCGGACACGAAGCGGCGCGTGGTGGCGTGTTGCGGATGCAGGAAGACATCGGTCACCGGGCCCATCTCGACCAGGTGGCCGGCATCGAGCACCGCCACGCGGTCGCAGACGCGGCGGATCACATCCATTTCGTGAGTGATCAGCACGATGGTCAGGCCCAGTTCGCGGTTGATCTTGCCCAGCAGCGCCAGCACCGAGGCGGTGGTCTGCGGGTCGAGCGCGCTGGTGGCTTCATCGCACAGCAGAATCTGCGGGCGCGTGGCCAGCGCGCGGGCAATGCCGACGCGCTGCTTCTGGCCCCCGGACAACTGCGCCGGATACTTGGCTGCATGCGCTTCCAGCCCCACCGTGCGCAACAGCTCGGCCACGCGGGCGTCGATCTCGGCCCTGGGCGTGCCAGCCAGTTCCAGCGGGAAGGCGACATTGCCCGCCACGGTGCGCGCCGACAGCAGGTTGAAGTGCTGGAAGATCATGCCAATGCGGCGGCGCAGGGCGCGCAGGCCATCGGCGTCCAGCGCGGTTGCATCCTGCCCGTCAATCAGTACCCGCCCATCGCTGGGTTCTTCCAGGCGGTTGATCAGGCGGATCAGGGTCGACTTGCCGGCGCCGGAATGGCCGATGATGCCGAACACCTCACCGGCCTGGATCTCCAGGTCGAGCGGATGCAGCGCGGTGATCGCGCGGCCATCGACGGCGTAGGATTTTTGCAGGTTCTGGAACGCAATCACTGCCAGGGCAACCGGGGGCGGAAAAAGGGGGGCGTGCAGCCTAGCAGCGCCAGCCATCCGGCGCGCGTGCTGTGTCGGCGAAGCTTATTCCTTTTAGTTCTAAGAGGCGACTGTCGTAGGAGCGCCCTTGGTCGCGATACCCAGCAAGGCGGCCGCCTGAGCTTGCAACCAGCCCACCAACGGAACCGGCGGCTTCGCGGCCAAGGCCGCTCCTACGGAAGTTACGGGTCGCCTTGGCGCCCGGCTCCGATTCCCGCCGCTCAGGGGTGGTCGATCTGCTCCGGCCGCTGGGCGCGCTGTACCCGCTCGCGATGCAACAGGTACAGGCCGCTGGCGACGATGATGGCCGCGCCGGCCCAGGTCCAGCGGTCGGGCAGCTTGTCCCACAGCAACAGATCCCAGCCGATCACCCAGACCAGCCCGGTGTATTCCAGCGGCGCGATCATCGAGGCCTGGCCCAGTTGGAACGCCCGGGTCAGCGCAATCTGCCCCAATGCGCCCGCCAGGCCCATGCCGGCGATCAGCGCGGCGTGCTTCCACTGCAGCGGCTGCCATTCCGGCCAGGCCAGCACGCCGGCACCGATGCCCATGATCAACAGGAACCACACCACCATCGACTGCGGGGTGTCGGTTCGGGTCAGCAGACTGACCGTCACGGCGGCAATGGCATACGCCGCGGCCGCCAGCAGCACCATCAGGCCGGGGAAGGAAATGATGCCGTCCACGCCGGGACGCAGCACCACCAGCACGCCGATCAGGCCGATGCCGATCGCCACCCAGCGCCGCGGGCCAACGTATTCGCCCAGCAGCGGCACCGACAAGGCGGCCACCAGCAGCGGCGCCACGAAGTAGATGGTGTACGCGGTGGACAGCGGCAGCGTGCGCAACGCATAGACGAAGCAGCCGATCATCACCATGCCCAGCACACCACGCAGCAGATGCAGGCCCCAGCGCACCGGGATCATCGAGCGCGGCCCTGCGGTGGCAAGCACCCACACCAGCACGAACGGCAACGAAGCCGCGCCGCGCAGCATGGTGACCTGCAGGGTGGGATAACTGGCGGCCAGCATCTTCATGCCGGCGTCCATCAGCGAGAAAAAGGCGACTGCCGCCAGCATCCAGACGATGGCGCGCGCAGGGGATTGGGTGGGAGAAGACATGGGCGGATTATCCCCTGTCATGCGGATTGCGGGTATCTCCGAGCGGTGGAGCTGCATGCTCCGCTCCCTCTCTTGGGCGCAAGCCCAGAGGAGGGCTCGGGGGAGGGATGCTGTTGGTTTTGCGCGAACGGCACCCCTCCCCGGCCCTCCCCTTCGCTTTGCGAAAGGGAGGGGGAATTCTTCGTCTGGGTTTTGTGGCGGCTGTTTGTAGCGCGCTTGGTGGACGCAAGGCATTTTCGACACGGTCGAAAAGGCTCCCTGCCGTTTGCGCGACGGAAGGAACGCAGGGAAAAGCCAAGCCTGCATGACCACCCCCTCCCTTGGGCGCAAGCCCAGGGGAGGAGCGCTGTTGGCTTTGCGCGAACAGCACCCCTCCCCGACCCTCCCCTTCGCTTCGCGAAAGGGAGGGGGATTCTTCGTCTGGGTTTTGTGGCGGCTGCTTGTTGCATGCCTTGTGGACGCAAGGCCTTTTCGACACGGTCGCAAAGGCTCCCTGCCGTTTGCGCGATGGAAGGAACACAGGAAAAAACCAGGCCTGCACGATCCGCCCCCTCCCTTGGGCGCAAGCCCAGGGGAGGGCTGGGGAGGGGTGCTGTTGGTTTTACGCGAACGGCACCCCTCCCCGGCCCTCCCCTTCGCTTTGCGAAAGGGAGGGGGATTCTTCGCCTGGGTTTTGTGGCGGCAGCTTGTTGCGTGCCTGGTGGACGCAAAGGCTTTTCGACACTCTAGAAAAGGCTCCCTGCCGTTTGCGCGATGGAAGGAACGCAGGGAAAAGCCAGGCCTGCATGACCCGCCCTCCCTTCGGCGCAAGCCCAGGGGAGGGCTGGGTAGGGGTGCTTTTGGTTTTGCGCGAACGTTCCCTCCCACCCTCCCCTAGCCTTAAGGGAAGGAGCTGTCCTTCGTTCGTGTGCCTCGGAGACGCTGCTCCCTGCCCGTTCTGACGAAGGAAGGCGGCCGTTCGCCTAGAATGGAGCCTGTTTTCATTGACTGGAGCCGGCCCATGCCTTCCTTTGACGTTGTTTCCGAAGTTGACAAGCACGAACTGGTCAACGCCATCGACCAGGCCAACCGTGAACTGTCCACCCGCTTCGATTTCAAGGGCGTGGATGCCAAGTTCAACCTGGAGGACGACAAGCTGATCAAGCTCAGCGCGCCCACCGACTTCCAGCTCAAGCAGATGGCCGACATCCTGCGCCTGCGCCTGTCCGCACGGAACATCGATTTCCGCTGCATGGAATTTGGCGACATCGAGACCAACCTCGGCAGCGCGCGCCAACAGGTCACCGTCAAGCAGGGCATCGAGCAGAAGCTGGCCAAGCAGATCGCCGCCAAGATCAAGGAAGCCAAGATCAAGGTTGATACGCAGATCAACGGCGACAAGCTGCGCGTCAACGGCAAGAAGCGCGACGACCTGCAGGAAGTCATCGCGCTGTTGAAGAAGAACGAGTTCGAACAGCCGCTGCAGTTCGACAACTTCCGCGATTGATTCACCGCTGCAGCAGGGTCAGTCGCCCTGCTGCAGTTTGCGGTACAGCGTGGTACGCGAAATACCCAGCTTGCGCGCGGCGGCGCTGACATTGCCGCGATGGCTGTCCACCGCATCGCGCACGGCCTGGATGCCCTGCGCACGCAGCGAACCCCTGGCCGCATCGCGTGCGGCGGCCGGAATGGCCACGCTGCCGCGTCGCGTTACCGGCGCCCGCAGGTACTGCACCTGCAAGGCACTGTCTTCGGAAAACGGCACCCGCCGCGCCGGCCCGGCCTGCAGCAGACGCCGCCGTTGGTGCACATTGGCGCCGGCGAACACTTCCTCCAACGTCACCTCCGGCAGCGGCCCACGGCGCGGCAGGCCGAGCAGCCGCCGTGCAACGCGGTTGGCAGCACGGATGCGGCCGTTCTCTTCGATGGCCAGCAGGCCCTGGAAGGGCGTGTTCAACCAGCGCGCATCGTGCTGCAGGGCCAGCAGGTGACAGGGGCGGCACTCCTGCAGCAGCCGGTTTTCGATGGACAGCGCGCCCTGCCGGAAGTAATCCAGCAGATAGTCCGGATCGCGCTCACCCAGGCCGGTGACGTTCAGCGCCCCGGTCACTTCACCGTCCAGCCCGTGCAGCGGCACGCTCAGGCAGAACATCGCGGTGAAATGGTCCAGATAGTGCTCGTTGCCACGCACCAGTATTGGCGTGTCCTCGCTCAGCGCACAGGTGGGTGCATTGGTGCCCAGGTGCGATTCGCGCAGGCGGCGGCCCACCTGGATGGGACGCAGCAGCGGCGAATCGGTCAAGCCATGCTCCCGCTGGGCAACGATCACGCCCTGCGCGTTGATGCAGTACATCAGCCATTGGCGGCCACCAAAAGCGGACCACAACTGATCCATGTCGTGCTGCGCGCAACGTGCCAGGCGGCGATCGGCGTGGCCTTCGGGCTGCGGCGGGCGCGCTACGCGTGGCAGCTGGAACGGCGCCTCACGCTGTTGCATGCCGGAGGCGCGCAGCCGCTCCCAAGAGCGCTGCAACGGCGGCGTCAGCAGGTTTTCCGGCAGCGGTGCGCCGTTGGAAAATTCACGGCGTGCGGCAGCCAGCGACTTCTGGTGTTCCAACGCCGCAGTATTCATGGCGTGTCCTCGGGTTGCGCTCATGGGGGAGTTCCTGCTTCAGAACGAGTACGCCGGTGCCTGGCCCTTGATGGTCAACCATTGCCATTGGGTGAACTCATCGATGTTGGCCGGCCCGCCTATGCTGGTCCCGTTGCCCGATACACCGACGCCACCAAAGGGATTGATCGCTTCATCGTTTACCGTCTGGTCATTGATGTGCAGAAGCCCTGTGTGCAGTTTTTCGCTCAGTTTGAGCGCACGGCCAACGTCGCTGGAGAGGATGCCCATCGACAACCCATAGACCGTGTCGTTGGCCAGGGCCACCGCATCTTCGTCGCTGTCGAACGGCACCACCACTGCGACCGGGCCGAACACTTCTTCACGAAATGCCGGGTTTTCCCGGGTGACATCGGCCAAAACCGTCGCTTCAAAAAACAATTCGCGGTAATGCCCACCCGCGGCGAGCACCGCGCCGGCAGCCAACGCGTCGGCGACAACCTGCGCTGCATGGTCGCGCTGCTGGGCGTTGATCAGCGGCCCCAGCTCGACATCCTCGCGCGCCGGATCACCCACCTTCAGCGCCTTGGCCCTGGCGACAAATTTCTCCAGGAAGCGCTCATAGATGCCCCGCTGTACCAGGATACGGCCGGTGGCCATGCAGATCTGGCCCTGGTGCAGGTACGCACCCCATGCGGCATTGGCCACGGCCAGGTCCAGATCGGCATCGTCCAGGATGATCAACGAATTCTTGCCGCCCAGTTCCAGCGACATCTTCTTCAGCAGCTTGCCGGCCGTCTCGCCCACCTTGCGGCCGGCGGCAGTGGAGCCGGTGAACTGGATCATGCGGATGTTGGGGTCGGCAGTGAGCGCGGCACCGGCGTCGCCTTCACCCGGCAGCACATGCAGTACGCCCGCCGGCAGGCCGGCCAGTTCAAACAGCCGGGCGATGACGAAACCACCGCACACAGTGGTGCGCGGGTCGGGCTTGAGCACCACCGCATTGCCCAGCGCCAGTGCCGGCGCTACCGCGCGCATGGCCAGGTACAACGGGAAATTGAACGGGGAGATCACCCCGACCACCCCGAGCGGGCGCCGCCGCGCCAGGCTCAGGCCGCCCGATTGCGCGGGCAGCACTTCACCCGCCGCCCGCGACGGCAAGGCAGAGGCTTCATGCAGGGCGCGGATGACGATGTTCAGTTCGGCACCGGCCTTGAGTCGGGTGCCACCGCCTTCGCGGATCAGCCAGTCCTTGATTTCATCGGCATGCGCCTCGGCCAGCACGGCCGCGCGGCGCCGCCCGCCGGCCCGGGTTTCGTAAGGGGCCTCGGCCCACGACCGCTGTGCCTGCGCTGCTGCAGCCGCCGAGCGCGCCACCTGCGCCGGGTCGGCCAGCGCGACATGGCCCAGCACGTCGCCGGTTGCCGGTTCCACCGCGTCCCGCAGCGGGCCGCCGGCGCTCCATTGCCCGTCAAATTGCTTGCCCGACCACAGCTTGGTCGGCAGAAACGCTTGCGTGGTCATCTTGCGGAACTCCAGTGCGGGGTAGTTCGCCGATTGGACACCTGCCCACGCCTGTTGCCTATTGGCCGCCAGTGGCAACAGGCCAAACCCTTGTCATGCAAGGGATTTGGCCGGTGATGGGTGTTCCGTTCGTGGACACTCACACCGGCACCCGGCCGTGCTGGCACTACAATCGCCTGCCCAGCATGCATGCAAGGTCACCATGAACGACGCCACCACTCCTCTCGCCGACCCGATCGCCGTCACCCGGAACTGGCTGGAAAAGGCCGTCATCGGGCTGAACCTGTGCCCCTTCGCCAAGGCGGTGTACGTCAAGCAGCAGGTGCGCTTCGTGCTCAGCGATGCCAGCACCCCCGAGGCACTGCTGGAACAACTGGCCGAGGAACTGGTGCTGTTGCGCGACACCCCGGCCGAGCAGATCGACACCACCTTGCTCATCCACCCGGACGTGCTGACCGATTTCCTGGACTACAACGATTTCTTGGAAAACGCCGAAATGGCCGTGGAAGCCCTGGATCTGCAGGGCATCCTGCAGGTGGCCAGTTTCCACCCGCAGTACCAGTTCGCCGGTGCCGCGCCGGAGGACGTGAGCAACTACACCAACCGCGCGCCATACCCCACCTTGCACCTGCTGCGCGAAGACAGCGTGGAACGTGCGGTGGCCGCCTTCCCGGACCCTGACGTGATCGTCGAGCGCAACATCCAGACTCTGGACAAGCTGGGAATCGACGGCTGGAACAGGCTGCTGACCGACGACAAGCCGCACTGATTGGGGATTGGGGATTGGGGAATCGGGAATCGGGAATCGGGAGTTGTAACCAGGGTGCGCAGGGCGGTGCCGTTTCCGGCAGCAGCGAAGTTATCCAAGGATTGCAGTAGGAGCGGCTTCAGCCGCGAAGCCCATGCACTCGCAGGCCACGTGGATTCCCGCTGCTGCAACCACATCAGTTTCGCGGCCGAGGCCGCTCCTACGGATGGCGTTGCGCAGCATGCGTGCGTCTAGGCGGTGGCGATCTCGGAGTTGCCCAGCCACGGCTGCAGCAAGCCGCGCACGTCGTGCAGCGAGCCGGCGATGCGGTGGCCCAGCGCGCGCACGGTTTCATCCGGGTGCACCAGGTCGGGCACCTGGATGGCGGTCATGCCCGCGCCAAGTGCAGCGCGGATGCCGGCCGGTGAATCCTCCAGCGCCAGGCACCGTGCCGGCGCGTGCCCCAGCCGCTGCGCGGCCAGCAGGTAAATATCCGGCGCGGGCTTGGGATGGGCCACATCGCTGCTGGTCACCACCGCATGGAAGTACGGCAGCAAGCCGGCCGCATCCAGTTTGTGGTCGGCACGTGGCTGGCGCGTGGAAGTGGCCACCGCACGCGGGATGTCGTGCGCCTTGAGCAGCTCCAGCAGCTCGACAATGCCCGGCCGCAGCGGCAGGCCGGTGCGGGTGCGTTCGTCGTACAGCAGGTGGCAGCGTTCACTCATCGCATCCACCTGCGCGTCATCGGCCAGGTGCCTGCGCAGCATCGCACGGCAATCGCGGTCGCCAAACCCCACCATGCCAAGGAAGAAGGAACGTTCCAGGGTCAGCCCGAACTCCTCGGCCGCCTGGCTCCAGCACGCCACGGATACCCGCTCGCTGTCGATCATCAGGCCGTCCATGTCGAAAACGACGGCGTCGGGGAGGAACGGCAGCGCAGCGAGCATGGTCATGGTGCGAACAGGGTTTCCAGATCCGTGGGGGTCAACAGCCGCCATTGGCCTTCTTCCAGCCCTTCCAGGCCAAGGCCGCCAATGCGGCTGCGGTGGAGTGATGCGACGTGATTGCCGGTGGCGGCAAACATGCGCCGTACCTGGTGGTAGCGGCCTTCGTGCAGTACCAGCTGCGCGTGGCGCGGGTCGTGCACGTTCAACTCGGCCGGCAGCAGCGGGGTTTTTTCCGACTCCAGCATCAACGTGCCGCTGCCGAACAAGGCCGCTTCGTCGCCCCGCAGGTCCTGCGCCAGCTCGGCCTCGTAAACCTTGGACAGCTTGGACTTGGGCGAGATGATCCGGTGCAGCAGCGCGCCGTCGTCGGTCATCAGCAGCAGGCCGCTGGTATCACGGTCCAGCCGGCCCACGGTGGACAGCACCGGCGCGCGGTCACGGAAACGCTCCGGCAGCAATTCGTAGATCAACCGGCCCTGGTCCTTGGTGGAACAGGTATAGCCGGCCGGCTTGTGCAGCATCAGGGTCAGCCCGGGCGGAGGATCCAGCGGCTCGCCATCGATGCGGATGACGTCGTGCTCGACCTTGTCATCGGCGTACAGCACCTCGCCATCGGCATCGGTGATACGGCCTTCGCGGAACATCAGCTGCACCTGCTTGCGGCTGCCATAGCCCAGGTTGGCGATGTGCTTGACCAGCTTCATGCACGCCCCCCGCGGGTGCCGACGATGACCTTGAAGCCATCGCGCTCGGCGGCAACACGCACCTGGCCAAAGCTCTCGGTGAGGATCTGCTCATACGGCAGGTGGCGGTTGGCCACCATGAACAACTGCCCGCCCGGGCGCAGCGCCTGCGCCGCCACGGCGATGAAGCGGCGGCCGATGTCCGGGCGGTCTTCGCGCGCCGGCGTGTGGAACGGCGGGTTGGAGACGATGAAGTCGTAGCGGCCATCAATACCGGCGGTGACGTCCTGCCAGCGGAAATCGAGCGTGGCGGCAACGCCGGCCAGGTTCTGCCTGGCCAGCGCCAGTGCGCGCGACTCGGCCTCGTACAGATCCAGCGCGGTGACCTGCGGGCAGCGCGCCAGCACTTCGGCCGACAGATAGCCCCAGCCGGCGCCCAGGTCTGCCCCGCGCCCGGCCAGCGTGGCCGGCAACTGCTCGACCAGCAGCGCCGAGGCCGGGTCGATGCGGTCCCAGGCAAACACGCCCGGGCGGCTGCGGAAGCGGCCATCGAGGATCGCGCGCGGCGCATCCAGCGCGGCCCAGCGCTTGCGCAGGGCTTCGTCATGGCCGCCGTCCAGCGGCGCGGTCCAGTAGGTGCGGCAGTGGTTCTTGGTCAGCTTGCCGCCCAGCCCGGCCAGCTGCTGCAGGTCGCCTTCGCCGGAGCGCGCGCCTTCGTTGTTGGACTGGCAGGCCACGATCTGGCCGCCCGGCGCCACCTTGTCCAGCGCACGGGCGAACAGGGCGCGGGCTTCGTCGCGCTGCCGTGGCGGCAGCACCAGCACCAGCGGGTAACGCTCGCCCGATTCCTCCAGCGCCTGTTCTTCACGCACTTGCCAGCCGCTGCGCTCCAGTGCCTCGGCAAACGGGCGGAAGCTCTGCGCGCAGACCAGCTGCGCGGCGTCGGCATGCTCACGCAGCGGCCAACCATCGCGGGCCCGCAGGAACAACACCGGCCCCTGCGGCCAGCGCAGATGGGAGGCGGAAAAGGGAAGGAACAGGGTTTCCAGCGGAGCGTCGTGCGGAGCGGGCATGCCGATACTTGGTCTAACGGGGCGTCCATTCTACCGGCGTGGCCGTAACCGGGCCCGTACGGGCCAAAACAGCCGCTCCCTGGCCGCTTGGCCCTGTGCGGAACGTGGCGCCAAACGGAGCACAACCTGCGGGAAAGCCCAAGATCTCCGCCCTCTTGCGCAAGCGGCAGGGGCGGCAACACCGGGTCATTCCGGATGAGTTGCCACCGCCTACGGCACCTCGGCCATCGGCAGCCGCACTACCTGGCGCACGTTGTCCAGCCACAGCAGGTGCTGCTGGGAGGTACGGACCAGGTCGTCCAGGCGCACCGTGGCGTTCACCCCGGTGCATTCGTCGCGGTCGGCAAAATGCTGCAACACCGGGCGCATCGTCACGGTGCCGGCCACGCGCGCACCACAGTCCAGCACCAGCATCACCCGCGCCTGCCCCGGCAGTTCCCCCGCCAGGGTTTCAAGCAAGGCGATCGTCATGGGATCGCTATAGACGTGGGGCGCGTACTGGGCCATGACGGCGTCCGCAGGTGACCGTGGTCACACTACCCCCGTCACGCGTGAACTCCATGCAAAGAAACTCAGGGCAGGCGGGCGTCGCGGATGGCACCGACCAGCTGGGCCACGCTGTAGGGTTTGGCGATATGGCCCTGGAAGCCGGCCGAGAACGCGCGCCTGCGGTCATCGGCCCGCGCCAGAGCGGTGACTGCCACCGCCGGCAGTTCGTCGCCGGGTACGCCCATGGTTTCGCGCAGGGTGTGCACCAGGCCGTAGCCGTCCATGCCCGGCATGCCGATGTCGCTGATCAGCACGTCAAACGCGGTATGCCCGCGCAGGTCCAGCAGCTCCAGCGCCTCGGCCGCACTGCCGGAGGCAACCACCGTGGCGCCCTGCTCTTCCAGCACCCGGCGGATGTAGCCCAGCATGTCCGGCTGGTCTTCCACCGCCAGGATGCGCACGCCCTGCAGCGCGTTGGCCGCCACTACCTGGTCGCCGATGCGGCCGCGCTGCACCTTGCGGCGTGGCCGGCTGGCCGCCTTCTGCACCTGGAATTCGGGCAGGCGCAAATGGAAGGTGGCGCCATGCCCGGCACCGTCGCTGTCGGCCGATACCGTGCCGCCATGCAGCTCGGTGAGTTGCTGCACGATGGCCAGGCCCAGCCCCAGGCCGCCGTAGCGGCGCGTGGTGGTGCCGTCGGCCTGGCTGAAGCGGCTGAACAAGTGCTCCAGGAACTCCGGTGCAATGCCGTCACCGTCGTCGTGCACCCGCACTACGTAGTGCCCCTCTTCCTGCAACAACTCCACCTCGATATGGCCTTCGACCGGGGTGAACTTGATGGCGTTGGACAACAGGTTGGACAGCACCTGGCGCAGCCGCGTGGCATCGCCCAGCACCGGGCACGGCTTGTCCGGGGTGACCACCCGCAGCGTCTGTGCCTTGCCTTCGGCCACCAGCTCCTGCGCGCGTACCGCCTCGCGCACCTGCTCGGCCAGGTTCAGCACTTCCACTTCCAGCTGCACCTTGCCCAGCAGCATGCTGCTCAGGTCGAGCATGTCCGACATCAGGTTCTTCTGGGTGATCGCACTGCTGGCGATCACCTCCATGCCACGGCGCATCGGGTCGTCACTTTCCATGCGCTGCAGCAGCAGTTCGCTCCAGCCCAGGATCGTGGTCAGCGGCGTGCGCAGTTCATGCGACAACGTGGCCAGGAATTCGTCCTTCATCCGCGCCATGCCTTCGGCGGTGTTGCGCGCGGCGCGTTCGGCTTCCAGCAGCTCCTCGCGCGCCATCTCGATCTCGCGGCGCTCGGTGATGTCCGGGCTGCTGCCGGCCAGGCCGATGAACCGGCCATCATGCGAGAAACGCGGCACCGCGTTCATTTCCAGCCAGCGCCACTGGCCATCATGGCGACGCACGCGCACGTTGATGTGCAGCTCCCGGCGTTCGACCAGCGCGCCCTTCAGTTCGTATTCGAACGGCGCCAGTTCATCCGGATGCAGCAGCCGGCGCCACCAGCGCGGGCCCAGGTCACTGTCCTGGGCGATGCCGAAGAACGCGGTGAACGCCGTATTGGCAAACCGCACGTGGCCCAGGTCATCGAGTACCCACACCGGCATCGGCAGGCCATCGGCCAGCGCGCTGAAACGCGCCTCGCTTTCGGCCAGGTCGGTCTCGATGCGCTTGCGCTCGGAGATGTCGAAGAACAGCACCGCTACCCGCAGGTCCTCCGGGGCACCAATGCGCACGGCCTCCACCGAATACCAGCGGCCCAGTTGCTGCACCTCGCGCTCGAACTGCGCCATCACCCCTTCGGTGGCAACCCGTCCCAGGACACGGAACCAGTACTCCTCCAGGCCGGGCAGCACCTTGCGCGCGGACCGGCCCTTCACGCCCTCCAGCCCGGTGATCCGCTCGAACGCCGCATTGACCCGGCGGTAGATGAAATCCACCGCCCGGCCTTCCTCGAACACCATTTCGATCACGCAGAAGCCCGAGCCCACGGCATCAAACACCTCCCGGTACAGGGAGGTGTCACCCAGATCTTCTTCGGCCAGGGTGGCCAGGGTCAGCGGCGGTTCGCTATTGAGCGGGAGCATGTATGCAGGCAAAAGGGTGCAGGGCGGGATCCTGGCGCGCTGGAAAGTCTGGGCAGCACGCGATTTACACAGTGTGATGATGAACCATTGAGCAACTGCCCGGCGCCGCTGGCACCGCCATTCATTGCCGCGTTCGCCTTGCAAGCTCACACTGGCGTCATCCAAGCCACAGGAGTTCGTCATGAAAACCCTTGCCGTGACTGGACTTGCCCTGGCCTGCCTGCTTGCCGTGGGCAGCGCTGACGCCAAGTCGCGAAACGTTGCCGATCCAGAAGCCCCGCGCGCCCTGACAGTGGAAGGGCCGGTGCAGGTACAGTGGGGCGACCCGGCCCAGTTCACCGAACTGCGCCAGAGCCGCAACCGCTGGGAGGCCCAGCGTGGCGACTGGGTGGAGACACTGGCCGAGCACCTGCGCAAGCAGGCCAGCAAGCAGTTGCCCGACGGCCAGTCGCTGGACGTGACCATCACCGACATCAAGCGCGCCGGCGACTACGAGCCGTGGCATGGCCCCAACTTCGACGACGTGCGTTTCATGCGCGACATCTACCCGCCGCGCATCAGCCTGCAGTTCACCCTGACCGACGCCAATGGCCAGGTGATCGACCAGGGCGAGCGCAAGCTGTCGGACACCGGCTATTTGTTCAACAGCTCACTGCCGAGCAACACCGACCCGCTGCGCTACGAAAAGCGCCTGCTGGACGATTGGCTGCGCCGCGAACTGCAGCCAACCCGCGAGACCGCCGGGCTGTAATCCCCATCCCGAACGTGCAGTACACAGAAGGGCCGCCCAGCGGCCCTTTTGCCTATACGGGAAACGCTGCCGTAGGAGCGGCCTCGGCCGCGAAACACGCAGGCTGACCCAGCACGACAAAACCACAACCGCACCCTGCCCGTCGCATCTGCCATTGATGCCGGATGCGGCACCGGCTTCGCGCCTGAAGGCGCTCCTACGCAAAGCATGCTGATCATCGGCCAGGCTCCCGCAGGAGCGGCCTCGGCCGCGAAACACACAGGCTGACCCAGCACGACAAAACCACAACCGCACCCTGCACGTCGCATCTGCCATTGATGCCGGATACGACACCGGCTTCGCGCCTGAAGGCGCTCCTACGCGGAGCGTGGTGATCGTGGGCCAGGCTGTTGCCCCGGCCCACTGCATTGCGGTGCGGCTACTCGCTCAGATACACCCGCGGGGTGCGCTTGAGGCTGCAGGGCAGCCGGTAGGCGCTGGTATTGCAACGCGGTGCCAGCTCGGAAATCGTCGGGGCGTTGCCCCACAACTGCACGATGCTGCCGCGCGCGGCCTGCGGATGATCGGTGAGGTCAACGGTGAGCATGTCCATCGACACGCGACCGATCAATTGCCCCGGCACGCCGTCGATCAACACCGGCGTGCCGTTCGGGGCGAACTGCGGGTAGCCATCGGCATAGCCCATCGCCACCACACCCACGCGGGTGGGTTTGTCGGCGACAAAACGGGCGCCGTAGCCCAGCGGTTCGCCGACGGCCAACTCACGCACCGCGATCACCCGCGACTGCAGCGTCATCACCGGGCGCAGTTGCGCGGCATGCGGGCTGGGTTGCGGGTACAGCGGGTCGGCGCCGTACAGCATCAGGCCCGGGCGCACCCAGTCACTGCGCACGTCCGGCCAGCCCAGCAACGCGGGCGAATTGCACAGGCTGGTTTCACCGGGCAGGCCGTCGATGGCGCGGACAAACACGTCCAGCTGCTCGCCGGTGCGGTTGCTGTCCAATTCGTCGGCGCGGGCCAGGTGCGTCATCAGCACCAGCGGGGCGACGTTGGGCAGCGCACTCAGGCGCGCATGCGCGTTGCGGAATTCTTCGACCGACAGGCCCAACCGATGCATGCCGCTGTCCAGCTTCAACCAGATGCGTAGCGTGGCGTCGGTCCTGAATGCTTCCACCGCTTCCAGCTGCCACTGCGAGGACACCACCGTCCACAGATCGTGCTCGACGATCAGCGGCAGTTCGGCGGCGTCGAAGAAACCTTCCATCAGCAGGATCGGCCCACGGATGCCGGCTTGACGCAGTTCCAGCGCTTCCTCGATGCAGGCCACGCCAAAGCCGTCTGCCTCGTCCTGCAGCGCGCGGGCGCAGTGCACCGCACCGTGGCCGTACGCGTCGGCCTTGATGATGGCCAGCGCCTTGCCACCGCCCAACTGCTTGGCCAGGCGGTAGTTGTGGCGCAGTGCCTCCAGGTCGATCAGTGCCTGTGCCGGGCGCATCAGTGCTGCCCCTTGCCGTAGCGGAAGATATCCAGGCCTTCGGTGCTGATCTGCGGCGGCTTGCCGCTGATCAGGTCGGCCAGGTAGCGGCCCGAGCCGGCGGCCATGGTCCAGCCCAGGGTGCCGTGGCCGGTGTTGAGGAACAGGTTGCGATAAGGAGTTGCGCCGATCACCGGCGTGCCGTCCGGCGTAGCCGGGCG
Source organism: Stenotrophomonas sp. STEN056 (assembly GCF_056759635.1). Lineage (NCBI taxonomy): Bacteria > Pseudomonadati > Pseudomonadota > Gammaproteobacteria > Lysobacterales > Lysobacteraceae > Stenotrophomonas > Stenotrophomonas sp. STEN056. The sequence continues at coordinate 6,389 of NZ_JBRRDL010000028.1, read as the reverse complement.
CAGTCCGGTCCAGAAGCTGGCCTTGGACAGGTCGCCGCCATCGGGATACAGGTCGTTGACCACCTTCTCCAGCGTGGCGCGGCGGCGCGGTTCCAGCGACAGATCAAAGCCGGCCACCTCGGCCATGCCGCCGACGCGGATGCGGTCCTCGAAACGGGTGATGGCGATCTTGAAGCTCTCGTCCAGGATGGTCGAATTGGGGGCCATCGCCGCATCGGTGATCGGCAGGGTCAGCGAGTAACCCTTCAGCGGATACACCGGCAGCTGCATGCCCAGCGGCGCTACCAGCTGCGGCGAGTAGCTGCCCAGCGCCAGCACGTAATGGTCGGCGGTTTCCCGCTTGCCGTTGATGTGCACGCCGGTGATGCGGTCACCGTCACGCTCGATCGCGGTGATGGTCTGCTCGAAGCGGAACTCAACGCCGGCTTCGGCCGCCAGCGCCGCCAGTTTCTGGGTGAACAGCTCACAGTCGCCGGTCTGGTCTTCGGGCAGACGCAGCGCGCCGACCAGCATGTCGGTTTTGCTGGCCAGTGCCGGCTCCACGCGGGCGATGCCCTGGCGGTCCAGCACTTCATACGGCACGCCGTACTGGCGCAGCACTTCGATGTCCTGCGCGGCGGCATCCAGCTGCTGCTGGGTGCGGAACAACTGGGTGGTGCCAAGCTGCCGGCCTTCGTAATCGATGCCGGTGGCCGCGCGCAGTTCATTGATGCAGTCGCGGCTGTAGTCGGACATGCGCACCATGCGCGCCTTGTTCACCGCATAGCGGGCCGAGGTGCAGTTGCGCAGCATCTGCCACAGCCAGCGGTACTGGTTGAGGTCGCCGGTGGGGCGGATGGCCAGCGGTGCGTGTTCCTCGAACAGCCACTTGATGGCCTTGAACGGCACGCCCGGCGCGGCCCACGGCGAGGTGTAGCCAAACGACAGCTGGCCGGCATTGGCGTAGCTGGTCTCCAGCGCCGGCGCGGGCTGGCGATCAACGACCGTGACCTCAAAGCCCGCCTGTCGCAGATACCAGGCACTGGTCGTGCCGATCACACCGGCGCCGAGCACGAGAACTCGCATTGTCTTCTCCTGACCCCATCATTCCCTGCGCCAGGGTGGCCAGGGACTGGAAACGCCGCAGTATATTCAGGCCTGACCAGTGTTTTCTTCTGTATTGAAACGCTCAAACAGGGTAATTTCCCGTTTCGTTCATCAAAAACAGAGCGCCATGGCCACCCGCAGCCGCGAACTGGACAAGATCGACCGCAGGATCCTGCGCATCCTGCAGCAGGAAGGCCGTATTTCCTTCACCGAACTGGGCGAACGGGTGGGCCTGTCGACCACGCCCTGCACCGACCGCGTGCGCCGCCTGGAGCGCGAGGGCGTGATCACCGGCTACTACGCCCGGCTTGATCCACAGTTCGTCAAAGCCAGCCTGCTGGTGTTCGTGGAAATCAGCCTGGCCTACAAATCCGGCGACATCTTCGAGGAGTTCCGCCGCGCCGCGCTGAAGCTGCCCAACGTGCTGGAATGCCACCTGGTCTCGGGCGATTTCGACTATCTGCTCAAGGCCCGCATCAATGAGATGGCCTCCTACCGCAAGCTGCTGGGCAGCACCTTGCTGACCATGCCGCATGTGCGCGAGTCCAAGAGCTACATCGTGATGGAAGAGGTGAAGGAGACCTTGTGCCTGCCGATTGATGATTGAGGTTGGTGTGGGTTGAGTAATGGCGACTGCATAGGCACCCCTCCTCAATCCTCCCCTGCGCGATGCGCAAGGGAGGAGGCACCCGCTCCGACTCCGGCAGATCGCCGCTCAGGCCTGCGACTGCATCCCCCTCCCTTGCGCCGAAGGCGGAGGGGAGGGCCGGGGAGGGGTGCTGTTGCTTCTGCTTCCACCCTCACTCACCACCGGCCGGCCGACTGCTCTTCGGCGGCGGCACCACGCGCTGGCCGTTACCGCTGGGCACGGTGTCGTAGTACTTGCCGGTGCGGCGGTCCATCACCCGGTTGGGGCCGGCCTGCTGCATGTGGCTCAACGGTTGCCCATTGCTGCCGTAGACCGGGCGCGGCGTTGTTGGCGGGGTGATCGGCGTGGGCTTGTTGACCGGCGCGGTACGCAGCGCCGGTTTTTCCAACCGCTCGCGCAGGCGAGCGTTCTCGGCCGCCTGGCTGCGGTCGTCCGCTTTCGGTGTTGGGGTCGGCGGCGGCGGCAACTGCACCGACCGCGTCGCCGTGGGCGGCGGCGGTGTTTTGAGCTGGGCCACGGCCACGCCGGGCAACAGCGCCGCCAACAGCATCCATCCGGTGCATCGTTTCATCCGCCGCCCCTGCCTGAATCCTGCGCCCAGCATGCGCCGACGTGGCTGGCGCATGAGTGAACGCACGGCGCACGGTGGATTGGTGCGGGGGTCGCATCGGCCTACCATGACGCCCTGCCCCACGAAGCCATCGCCATGACCGCCTTCGACCTCACCCCGCCCACCGCCGGCCAACGCGACGCACTCGTCGCCGGGCTCAACGACGAAGAGCAGCGCGTGCTGCTGCATCACGGCACCGAGGCGCCTTTCTGTGGCGTGTTCCTGGACAACAAGCGCGACGGCGTTTACTGCTGCCGGCTGTGTGCGCTGCCGCTGTTCCGCTCCAGCGCCAAGTTCGACTCGGGCACGGGCTGGCCCAGCTTCTTTGCACCGTTCGACCCGGCGCATGTCGGCGAAATCCGCGACACCAGCCACGGCATGGTGCGCACGGAAATTGTCTGCGCGCGTTGCGGCAGCCACCTGGGCCACGTTTTCCCCGATGGCCCGCCGCCGACCTTCGAGCGGCATTGCCTGAATTCGGTATCACTGGGCTTCGTCGGCCTGGGCGAGCCCTATCCGAACCCGCTGCAACGCGGTGGTGCCGAGGCGTTGTTGGTTGGTTGAGGGGCGCTGGTTTCGTAGTGCCGAGCCATGCTCGGCAGGGGCTTCACCTGTAATGCCTCAGCGGAGCACGGCTCCGCTCTACAGGCTGGCGGATTGACCTCTCATTTTTGATCGCGCTTTTGCCGGACAGCCGAGTTCGATCGCAATTTGGCCGTTTACCCACTTCACACTTCAGAAGCAGGCCCCGGTGCCGACAACGGGGTGTCCCCCCTGCCGTGTCCGCACCATGCTCATCCTCGTTGGCCTGCTTATCGTCATCCTCAGCGTGCTTGGCGGCTACGTCGGCGCCCACGGCCGCCTTGGCGCGCTGTGGCAGCCCTACGAACTGGTCATCATCGGCGGCGCGGCACTGGGTGCGTTCCTGATCGGCACCCCGCTCAAGACCGTCAAGCAGACCCTGCGCGCCGTGCTCGGTACGTTCAAGGGGCCGCAGTACAAGCGCCAGGACTACCTGGACGTACTCAGCCTGCTGTACGAACTGCTCAACAAGGCGCGCCGCGAGGGCTTCATGGCGCTGGAAGACCATGTCGAGAATCCACAGGACAGCGCGGTGTTCGCCAACTACCCCAAGATCCTGGCCGACCACCACCTGATGGATTTCATCACCGACTGCCTGCGGCTGATGATCGGCTCCAACATCGAGCCGCACGAACTGGAACCGCTGCTGGAACTGGAGCTGGACAAGCACCACCACGAGGCGCTGGAACCGGCGCATGTGCTCAACAAGGTGGCTGACGGATTGCCCGGTTTCGGCATCGTCGCGGCGGTGCTGGGCATCGTCATCACCATGGGTTCCATCGGCGGTGACATCAAGGAAGTGGGCGCGCATGTGGCCGGCGCACTGGTCGGCACCTTCCTGGGCATCCTGCTGGGCTACGGCTTTGTCGGCCCGCTGGCGGCGGCGGTGGAAGCACGCGCCGAGCAGGACGCACGCATCTACGAGTCGGTCAAAACCGCCTTGCTGGCCTGCCTGCGCGGCTACAACCCGAAGATCGCCCTGGAGTTCGCGCGCAAGACCGTACCGTCAGCGTTGCGTCCGGGCTTCAGCGAGTTCGAGCAGCACCTGAAGTCGGTCAAGTAAGGCGCGCGCCATGAGCGAGACCAAGCCAACGGTGATCGTGCGCCGGGTGAAAAAGGTGCAGAAAGGCGGCCACCACGGCGGTTCGTGGAAGGTGGCCTACGCCGACTTCGTCACCGCGATGATGGCGTTCTTCATGGTGATGTGGCTGCTGGCGGCCACCACCAAGCCCGAGCGTGCGGCCATCTCCGACTACTTCCGCAACCCCAGCCCGTTGAGCGGTGCCAGCAGCACACCCGCTCCCGGCATGGCCGGCCCGGGCGGCGCCAGCACCTCGATGATCAAGCTCGGCGGCGCCACCGATGTTTCGCGCGGCAACAGCAACGATCCCTTCCAGAACCAGCAGGAAGCCGTGCCGACGCCCGTGCAGGAACGCGAGCGCGAGAAGCAGCGGCTGGAAGCGCTGAAACAGGAGCTGCAGGAAGCCATCAGCAAGAGCCAGGCGCTGGAGCCGTTCAAGGACCAGCTGTTGCTGGACATCACCCCCGAAGGCCTGCGCATCCAGATCGTGGACCAGCAGAACCGGCCGATGTTCGACCTGGGCAGCGCACGCCTGATGCCCTACACCCAGGCGATCCTGGTCGAGCTGTCGCACTTCATCAACCAGGTGCCCAACCGCATCAGCATCACCGGCCACACCGACACCACCGCCTATTCCACGCAACGGGGCTACGGCAACTGGGAGCTGAGCGCCGACCGCGCCAATGCCGCCCGCCGCACCCTACTGGAAGGCGGCATGGACGAGGCCAAGGTGGCGCGCGTGGTCGGTTTGTCCTCGTCGGTGCTGTTCGACAAGGCCAACCCGCAGAACCCGATCAACCGCCGCATCAGCATCGTGGTGATGACCAGGGATGCCGAAGCTGCCGCGCTCAACGAGAGCGGTTCGATGGCATTGCCTGCATCGGCTGCGCCGTCTGCGCCGTCTGCGGACGCGGTTATTGCACCGACGGCTGCGGCCGTCGACTGACGGCGCTATTGGCTGCGCTGTCCGGTGGGGAGCGGAGCAGAAGCTATCCCTCCCCTGCCCTCCCCTCCGCCTTCGGCGCAAGGGAGGGGGCGGTTCATGTAGTTCGATCAGTTCGTAGCACAGCCATGCTTCTGCCCCCTCCCTTGCGCCGAAGGCGGTGGGGAGGGAGCGGTTCATGCAGTTCGATCAGCCCACAGCGCAGCCATGCTTCTGCCCCCTCCCTTGCGCCGAAGGCGGTGGGGAGGGAGCGGCTCATGCAGTTCGATCAGCCCGCAGCGCAGCCATGCTTCTGCCCCCTCCCTTGCGCCAAAGGCGGAGGGGAGGGCTGGGGAGGGGTGCTTTTGCACACCCCAAAGGCCAAAAAGCCGCAGTTTTCCGCCACTTCCGGCCGCCTTCACCCACCAAGTCAGGGCACATACCGCGTGGACGCCTACAATGGGCGCTGTTTTCTCCTACGACCCTTACCCATGTCCAAGCTCTCCAAAGCCAAGCGCGACAAGCGCAAGAAGCAGGCCCCGCGCCGCCCGTTCGCCCGCCTCAATGCCCAGCAGCAGGTGCAGAACCACGCCGTGCTGGTGAATGAAGAAGGCCAGGTGGTGGCCGCCATCGGCCTGCAGGGCAGCGAATGGCTGCTGGCCATCGGTGGCCAGACCATGGGCAATGCCGACAACCCCGTGCCGATGCTGGCCATGCTCAAGCACCTGGCCAACGTGCAGGAGAAGGAAGGCCGCAAGGTCAGCCTGGAATACTCCGCGCAGCTGCAGCAGATGATCGACGACCTGGCCGCCGACGAAGGCAAGACAGCCGACGACTACCTGGCCAACCTGGTCTCCGAGTTCGAGGGTGTCGATGGCGAGGAAGCCGTCGAAGCCACTGACGTGATCGAGGCCGATGCGGCCCCGGCTGCGGAGGTTGCAGCGGACGCTGACGCCGAAGACAAGCCCAAGGCCTGAGCCAAAGGCCCATCGTGACGGTCTATATCGACGATGCAGTACACCCCTGGCGCGGTGAGCGCTGGGCGCATCTGATGGCCGACACCCTGCCCGAGCTGCATGCCATGGCGCAGCAGCTCGGGATCCCCCGGCGCGCGTTCCAGAACCGCGCCAGCGGCGTGCACTACGACGTGCCGGCGCCGCTGCGTGAGCAGGCCATCGCATTGGGCGCGCAGGCCATTTCGCGGCATACCGACCGGGAAATGATGCGCCGGGTGATCGCCAATGCACGGGCGTTGTACCAGCCGTAGGAGCGGCCTTGGCCGCGAAACCGATGGCAATACGCCAGCGGGGGCGACCCGCAATCCGACAATGCACGTGCTTCGCGGCCAAGGCCGCTTGTGTCTGCCACCGGAGTAGGTTTGCAGGTGAGAGCGGAGTGCGGCAGCCCGTTATGCCGCGGTGCGCACAAGCACGTGTAGGAGTTGGGGCGCCGCACTCCA
>NZ_JBRRDL010000027.1:0-54292 GCF_056759635.1 Stenotrophomonas sp. STEN056 | reverse complement strand
CAACTCCCCGCCCCACTGTCGTTGTGTCTGGTGGTGGGGGTTGTTCTCGGGGGGCTCTGGCACATCTACCCCGGGGGGCTCCTGTGCTCCCGGCCCCCCCGGCAGGGTAGTGCGGGTGTCAGGCCTGTGGCCCTTCCGGCAGGGCGACGGAGATATCGAGCACGTCGTGCTCGCCATCCTTCACCAGGTCCACCTTGACCGCATCGGCGTCGATGTTGACGTACTTCTTGATCACTTCCAGCAGCTCGCGCTGCATCAGCGGCAGGTAGTCCGGGCCGCCGCGGTGGCTGCGTTCCTGCGCGATGATGATCTGCAGGCGGTTCTTGGCGGTTTCGGCCGTGGTCTTCTTGGTCTTGAGGAAATCAAAAAGTCCCATCGTCACCCTCCGAACAGCTTGCTGAAGAAGCCCTTTTTCTCAACGGTGGTGAAGCGCATCGGGCGCTCTTCACCGAGGATGCGCGCAACGGCGTCGTCGTAGGCCTGGCCGGCCGGGGATTCGCTGTCCAGGATCACCGGCTCACCCTTGTTCGAGGCATTGAGCACGTCACCGGATTCGGGGATCACGCCGATGGCCTTCAGCCCCAGCACTTCTTCCACGTCGGTGATGCTGAGCATCTCGCCGGTTTCCACCCGTGGCGGGCTGTAGCGGGTAAGCAGCAGGAAGGCCGGCACGCTCTTGCCAGCTTCAGCGTTGGCGGTCTTGGAGTCGAGTAGACCGATGATGCGGTCCGAGTCGCGCACCGAGGACACTTCCGGGTTCACCACCACAACGGCGCGGTCGGCGAAGTACATCGCCAGGAAGGCGCCCTTCTCGATGCCGGCCGGGGAGTCACAGATGATGAAGTCGAAGCCGTCGGCGGCCAGGTCCTTGAGGACCTTCTCCACGCCTTCCTTGTTCAGTGCGTCCTTGTCGCGGGTCTGCGACGCCGCCAGCACGTACAGGTTGTCAAAGCGCTTGTCCTTGATCATGGCCTGCTTCAGCGTGGCCTCGCCGTGGACGACGTTGACGAAGTCGTACACCACCCGGCGCTCGCAGCCCATGATCAGGTCCAGGTTGCGCAGGCCGACGTCGAAGTCGATGACGGCAACCTTCTTGCCACGGCGTGCAAGGCCGCACGCGATGCTGGCGCTGGAAGTGGTCTTGCCCACGCCACCTTTGCCGGAAGTGACTACGATGATTTCAGCCAAAGGATCTCTCCTGAATGTTTCTGGTGAGCCGCGTCAATCAAGCGCAGCGATCATGATCTGGTCCTGTTCCAGCCAGACCTGCACGGCCTTGCCGCGCAGGTTGTCGGGAATATCGTCCAGTACCTTGTAACGTCCTGCAATGGCGACCAGTTCAGCGTGGAAGTCGCGGCAGAAAATCCGCGCGCCCTCGTTGCCTTGTGCGCCGGCCAGTGCACGGCCCCGCAGCGTACCGTAGATGTGGATGCTGCCGTCGGCGATCACCTCGGCACCGGCGCCCACTGTTGCAAGTACGGTCAGGTCGCAGTTCTCGGCATACAGCTGTTGACCGGAGCGGACCGTCGCGCGCTGCATGCGGCCGGGTTGCGGTGCAGCGGAGGGCGCTGCGGCCGGCGCGGCCTTGGCCTTGGGTTCGGCGGCACGCGGTGGCGGGGCCGCCGGTGCAGGTTCCGCTTCGCCCGCGGCCCGCTCGTACTGCGCGCGGAACTTGGCCAGCAGGGGCAGGCCAAGTTGTTCGGCGAGGCGTTCGGTTTCCTGCGTGCCGTAGGCCAGTGCCACCGGCAGGACGCCGGCCTGGCGCAGGCCATTGAGCAGCTCCTGGGCGGTGGCCAGATCCGGGAGCTGGCTCAGCCCACCGAAGTCCAGGATCACCGCCGCGCGGCCAAACAACTTGGGTGCGCGTGACACCCGTTCGTGCATTTCCTGGACCAGTCGCGCCACATCCAGGGTGCGGATACGCAGGTTGGCGATGCCGACCTGCCCGATTTTGAGTTCACCTGCTTGTTCGTAATCCAAATTCACTGCCATGTTCAGGTTCCCGTCGGCCGCTGTTGCAGTGGCCGACGTGTGTTGCCCACCCAGGGAACGTCGGGCAGGTTGTCTCCGTAGGTCTCCTTCACCCACTCGTAGCTGCACAGTTCCTTGAGCAGCATGCTGGCACGCACGTCCAGCGACGGCATGGTGTTCTGGCCTACTTCGCGGAAGCCGAAGCTGCCGTGGAACAGCAGCGCGGCATCGGCGCCGTGGTCCAGGAACACCTCGCAGGCCATCTGCGGATAACGCAGTTCGGCGTAGCTTTGGGCATCGGCATAGAACGCGCGCCCGACACCACCACCCCGGCGGCGGCTGGCCACCACGATGCGGTCGATATAGAAAAAGCTGGGATAGCGCTGCTGGAACCAGGCGAAGTTGCAGCTGTCGTGGCTGCTGTCGCTGCCGTAACCCACCAGGAAGCCGGCCATGTTGCCGTCGCGCTCGGCGATGCGGAAGTACTCTGCGGTCTCGTAGAAACGCCGGACTTTGGCGGCGTCGAGCGGCAGGATGGCAAGGCCCGCGTTGTTGTTCAGTGCCAGGACGGAATCGAGCTCATGCTCGCGCACGTCGCGGATGACAATCGACATTGTGACTCCGTGGGGTGAAGCGGTGGACCCTGAGGCTTTGCCGGCGATTATCGCATGGGGGGCCGGGGTGGGCGAGCGCCGATGACCGCCCCGGCATGGCGGCCGGAGCCATGACTTCCGTGGGAGGGCGCAAAGCGCCTGCGCTCCTTACCATGCACGCATGTTGGGACATCTCAGCCACACTCGCGTCCTCCGTCTGGCCGGCTTGTTCACCTGGGCCCTGGTCAGCTTGCCGTTGGTCTACACCCAGTACGCCCCCGAGGAGGGCATGCTCCAGCCCGGGGCCGGCGAGGCCACCTGGCTGTTCGCCGCGTACCTGGCCTTCGGGGGCTGCTATTTCTGGCTGACCCGGGGGCTCAATGCGGCCGGGCACACCGGCTGGTATGACCGCCTGGCGCTGCTGGTGTTGACCATTTCAGCGCTGGCCGTGAGCTACATCTCCGGCACCGGCCTGGGCAGCATCCTGATGATGGTCGCGGCCGGGGTGATCCCATGGCTGTTGAGCAAGCGGGTGGGGGTGATCTGGCTGGTGGTCAGCCAGCTGGCGGTGCTGCCGGTCTACAGCCTGATCATGGGGCTGCCGCTGTTCGAGGCACTGCTGCAGTCGTTGTTGTATGGCGGGTTCTCGATGTTCGTGTTCGTGACCAGCCTGGTGGCGCGCCAGCAGACCCAGGCCCGCGAGGAGCAGCGCCGGCTCAATGCCGAACTGCGGGCCACGCGCCTGCTGTTGGCCGAAAGCGCCCGGGTCAACGAACGCACCCGCATTTCCCGCGAGCTGCATGACCTGCTGGGCCACCACCTGACGGCGCTGAGCCTGAACCTGGAAGTGGCCGGGCATATCACCGAAGGCCAGGCGCAGGAGCATGTGCGCCAGGCGCATACGCTGGCCAAGTTGCTGCTGACCGATGTGCGCGAGGCGGTCAGCCAACTGCGTGAAAGCGGCGCCATCGATCTGGCCGCCGCCCTTCGGCCATTGACTGAACGGGTGCCCTCGCTGGACATCCACCTGCAGGTGGACGAGCCGCTCAACGTCGATGACCCCGAGCGGGCCCATGTCCTGCTGCGCTGTACGCAGGAGATCATCACCAATGCCGTGCGCCATGCCGGCGCCCGTAACCTGTGGATCCGCGTGGAAAAAGAGGGCAGCAACATCGTCATCGATGCGCGTGATGACGGCATTGGTGGCGATGTGGATGAAATCCTGCCGGGGAACGGTTTGCGTGGCATGCGCGAGCGCCTGGCCGAATACGGCGGCGGCTTCGACGTCTCGGCGCGACTGGGCCAGGGCTTCCGCCTTCGCGCCAGCCTGCCGGTGGCAACCAATATGATGTTGGCCTCAGGGCCCCAAGGAGTGAGTTGATGATCCGTGTCTGCCTGGTCGACGACCAAACCCTGGTACGGCAGGGCATCCGCTCCCTGCTGGCGCTGGATGACAGTATTGAAGTGGTGGCCGAGGCCACTGATGGGCGGCATGCGGTGGAGCTGATTCCGGTCGTCAAGCCGGACGTGGTGCTGATGGACATGCGCATGCCGGTGATGTCGGGCCTGGAGGCGCTGCAGACCTTGAGCCGCTCCGGGCAGCTGCCGCCTTCGATCATCCTGACCACCTTTGATGACGACCAACTGGTGCTGGCCGGGCTCAAGGCCGGGGCCAAGGGCTACCTGCTCAAGGACGTGACCCTGGAGCAACTGGTTGGGGCGATCCGTACGGTCGCCGGTGGAGGCTCGCTGGTCCAGCCGGCGGTGACCCAGCGCCTGCTGTCGGGGCTGGAGCACATGCGCAACGAGTTTGTCAGCCTGGACCGGCCTGACCCGCTCACTGACCGGGAAACCGAGATCCTGCGGCTGATGGCCAGTGGCTTCTCCAACAAGGAGATCGCCAATTCGCTGGGCGTGGCCGAAGGGACCATCAAGAACCACGTCTCCAACATCCTTTCCAAGCTCGGCGTGCGGGACCGTACCCGTGCCGTGCTCAAGGCCTTCGAGCTGCAGCTGGTCTAGCCGCCAGCCCCGCCGCTGCGCCGAAATGTGCGTGCTGGCAGGGCCTGATCGGCCCGGGCGCGGTCGATGTTGGCTTCCACTGGCATCCGGTGGCGGCCAGGCTGTAAAAAAACATGCATAAATGCTGGTGCTCGGCTGTGGACTGAGGCGAAAATGGGCGCCGATGGGCCATTTCCATGGCCCGCGCTATCGCGAGAAGGCGCGAATCGTTGGTAGTGGATACGCTACCTTGCGCCGCTGCGATGCAACACCGTATTCGGCAGGGAAACCGGTACGCCATTTGTAATCAACAACGTGCGAAAAGCCTGCTAGGATGGGGGCTTCGCTTCAATCAACCCGGCCGTGGGATCGGCCACGGAGACTCCTGAATGACCCGTATTATCGAGTTCCTGATTGCCTTGGGGATCGTGGCTGGCCTGTTCGTCATCATTGGCGTGTGCCTGCCGGGCGAGCGCCATATTTCTGAAAGCATTGAAACCAACCGCAAGATGACGATCGTGTATGACACGGTCAACAGCCTCCGTCGCTTCAAGGACTGGAACCCGCTGGTGCTGCGCGACAAGGGCGTTGAGCTGAAGCTCAGTGGCCCGGAAGCAGGCAAGGGCGCCCGCCTGGACTACAGCTCCAAGGAGAGCTCGCTGGGCCAGGGCAGCTGGGAAATCACCGAAAGCGAGAAGAACAAGCGTGTCGTGATCGCCATCAATGACCAGACCCGTGGTCAGGACAAGGTCACCACCTTTACCCTCGAGCCGACCGGCAAGAACGACCGCAACGTCAAGATCACCCAGGAATACAGCGTCAAGTACGGTTTTGACCTGTTCGGCCGTTACGCCGGCCTGTACGTGAGCCGCCATGTCGGCGACGACGTCAAGCTGGGCCTGTCGCGCATGGCCAACATGCTGGCCTCGGTGCCGAACGTTGACTACCGCGCTGCCGAAGCGCCGCTGACCGACCTGAAGCTGGTGGAACTGCCGGCCCAGGATCTGCTGGTGGTCAACGCCGGCAACATCGACCGCAACAACGACACCATCCGCAAGTCCATCGAGGACAACCAGGAGTGGATCAAGCGTGCGATGGACGCCAATGGTCTTGAAGCCGCCGGCCCGGTGCGCATCGTGACCACCGACTTCGGCGCTGAAAAGTACGCGTTCGACGTGGTCCAGCCGGTCCGCAAGCGTAGTGGTGCTGCTCCGGCCGCTGCTGAAGGCGACAAGAAGGACGGCGACGCCGACAAGGCTGCTGCTGCCGCTCCGGTGGCTGCTGCCGATGGCGAGCTGAGCGTGAAGATCCCGTCGGGCAACCCGGTGACCTACGTCCACGCGGGCCCGCATCGTTCGGCCTTCGCGTCGTACAGCGGCCACATGGCTGGCCTGGACATCGCCCGCAACGCGCTGCGCGCCTGGGCGACGACCAATGGCTATGAAGTGATCGATCGTCCGTATGAGTCGTGGAAGGGTGGCGTGGCCAAGGGCTTCACCACTGAAGGTGCCTACGACGTGTACTGGGCAGTCAAGTAACTGCTGCACGGTTGTCACTGATGCAGTGATCGACGAAAAACGCGCCGCTTCCCGCGGCGCGTTTTTTTTGCGCTACCGGAAATGGCCGGGTGATGGGGGAAAGACATGTTTCTGCAGGAGCGACGTGGACGTAAACCTTCCTTTCTTGCGTTCTGTGGCGGGCTGCTGGCAGCGGCGTCGATCGGGCTCTCGGCCTATGCCTCGCATGGCGTGGCCGAGCCGCTGGCGCAGTCCCATCTGAACACTGCGGCGCTTTACGCCTTTGGTCACGGCGCCGTGCTGGTGGCACTGGGGGCGTCTTCGGTCAGTGGCCTGGGGCGCGGGGCGCTTTACGTGCTGCTGCTGGGCACGCTGCTGTTTTCCGGCAGCCTGGTGGGCAATGTCGTGATGCAGTGGCCGACCCGGCTGGCTCCTGCCGGCGGGGTTACGCTGATGGCCGGCTGGGTACTGCTGGCACTCAGTGCTGCAAGGCGGTGAAGTCGTGCCACGGCACCGGCGGGGTTTTGATACCGATCTGGCGCAGGCGCACCTGGCACGCGTGGACCGGCGCCTTGCGTCGTGGATGCGGAAGCTGGGGCCGCTGCCGCCACCAGATGGCTGGCGTAGAACGTTCGACCCGGTCGATGCGCTGGCGCGCGCCATTCTTTTCCAACAGCTGAGCGGCAAGGCTGCATCAACAATCGTCGGCCGGGTGGAGGCCGCGATTGGCAGCAGGCGGCTGCATGCCGGCACATTGGCCGTTATCGACGATGCAGGGCTGCGCGCCTGTGGTGTTTCCGGCAACAAGACGCAGGCCTTGCGCGACCTGGCCCGGCGCGAGGCGGCCGGGGAGTTGCCAACGTTGCGGCAGATGTCGGTGATGCACCATGAGGACATCATCAACGCGCTGGTGCCGGTGCGTGGCATCGGCCGTTGGACGGTGGAGATGATGTTGATGTTCCGCCTGGGCCGCCCGGACATCCTGCCGATTGATGACCTTGGCATCCGCAAGGGTGCGCAACGTGTGGATGCTGCCGAAGTGATGCTGACGCCCAGGGCCTTGGCCGAGCGCGGCGAACGCTGGGGGCCCTACCGCACCTACGCCAGTCTGTACCTGTGGCGCATCGCTGATTTCAGTGCCGAGCCCGGGCTTCGGACCAACCGCTCGCAGGATTGAGCGCCTGGCTGGCCACCTTCAACGGCGATGGCTGCGAAACACCGCCTGCGTGCCCAGTACCATGATCAGCAACAGCAGCAACGGGGCCAGCAGGGCGTAGGCCGGCAAGGGGGAGAACAGCCATACGACGAGCAGCGCGTGCAGCTCGGCATAGATCAACAGCAGGCACGCGCTGATGCGGCTACGCCGGTAGGTGCCATAGGCCAGGCCGATGTACACGGCGACATTGCTCAGCATCAGCACCAGTGTCACGTGACGGGAGATGGCCCCGCTGTTCCAGGCCCACCCTGTCATCACCAACTGGAAGATGCCAAGCAGGACGCCTGAAGCGACCATCAGCTTGATGGCCGGTGCCAGTGCGGTGGGTTGCGTGGGTGCGGCCGCGACGCAGGTTGCGCTGGCGCGATAGGGGCTGTCATTCATGCTGTTCTCCGGTGTGACCGCGGGCGGGATGCGTTGGCTCAGGAGGCACTTGCATCGTGCTCGTTGCGGGCGAATGCCGGGCTGTCAGCCAGTGATTTGCGCGGCGCCGGAGGGTTGCGCTGCCAGTTGCCGAGGAAACGGTGATAGCGGTAGGTGGCGGTCATCGCGCGGAAATAGAACGTCGCAAAGACTAGGCCCATGACCAGGCCGGTGGGTTTGCCTGTCTCCAGCATGATCAGGATCTTGGCCAGGACGAAGTACACGAACATGATCGTCGCCGCGGTACGGCTGCGCTTGTAGATGCCGAAAGCCAGCACGGCGATCAATGCCACGTCGATGAAGTTCCAGACGCCGAAGATGGGGGCATCGGTGGCGCTGGGCGCTGAGGTGATCGACAGCAGGGTCACGATCAGCGTCATCGCGCACGACGCGCAGGCGGCGATCCAGCCGTGGCGGATGGGCGCGGTGATGGTGTCCGGGAGATCGCGCTCGAGGGGTTTGTGCGTCTGCACCAGCGGCGCGGTGGTGCTTTCGTAGGGGTTGTGCCCGTCCATGGAACATTTCTCCTTGATGTGTGAGTGCAGGTGGTTTTGAGTCCGGTTGCTGCGGTGATGATGCTGTATTCGTGCGGATCAGTATGCGACCCAGTGGGCAGCTTGCTGGATCAGCAGGCGCCCACCCAGCGCCAATGCCAGGGCTCGTAAACAATGCCGTGCGGGTTGTCGCGTGGATAGCTCATGTGGAAGCCGTACTGGCCGGCATGCTGCTGCAGCCAGTGGAACGCGCCGGTGTGCTCGAAAGACTCTTCTGCCGGGGGCTCGCCCGGCGCGCCGATATCCAGCGCATTGCCGCCATGGTGTTCGCTGAAACCGGGCGCGGCGTTGACCGTGAGTATCTCGGGCACGCTCAGGCCGCGTGCGAGCTTCCGCTCGAAAATGCCCAGTTGGTAATCGTGGCTGCGGTAGCCGGAAATCGCGTCCATCGCGATGCCTGCGATAGCCGCGGCATCACGCATGCGCTGCCAGCCGCGCGCTGCGGGGCGGGTCAGCCACAGCGGCCGGCGATAACGGTCAAAACCTGCCAGCACCAGGTGCGCGGGTTCGGCGATCAGGGCCAGGCCGGTTTCGGCGGCGTAGTCATCGCTGTCCAGGCCGAGCTGGTCCAGTCGGTGCTGCAGCTGATGTAGCGGCAACTCGCCCTGGGCCGGCGGGATGCGCGCAGGCTGCGACAACTGCCGGTCGAGCGCGGCCAGGGCGTGCGCGATGCTCGGCTCATCCGGCAAGCGGGTAACCAGTGGCATCAGGCCACCGCGCAATTGCGCGGCGAGGTAGCGGCCATCGGATTTCCGGCGCAGTACATGGCTGGCCTGGGCAAGCAGGCGTGCGTCGTGATTGCTGCGCGCGCGCAGCAGGCCGCCGGGCCAGATTTCGATGTCGGGGGTGTTGAGCAGAAGGTGGGGAGCGTTGCGCATGTGCGCAGCTTAGGCGGGGTGGCGGCTGTCGGCCAGTTGCTTGAGTGCATCGAGCAGGGCGCGGGGCTGCTCGGGGCTGACCAGCACGCTGTTGCCGTCACGTAGCGGGATCACCAGCACGCGGCTGTCATCGGTGATCAGGCAGAAGCCCTTGCCGCCGTCCTTCATGTGGAAGTGGCCAGCGCGGAAGCCGGGGAACTGGAAGCCGTTGGATTTCATGCCCGGTTTGAAGTCGGGGTTTTCGGCGAAATCAACGATTCGTGCGCGGTCCAGCCGCATCGAGCCCAGCGGCACCCGTCGGGTATACAGCGTGGCGGCAATGACCAGTTGCTGCTGCTCCAGGCGCAGCTCGCGGCGGCGGTAGGCCAGGCTCAGCGCGCCTACGATCAAGGGCAGCACCAGCCAGGCACCCCACGAATCGAAGGAAGCATCAAAAGGTGCTTTGCCGGCGAACAACCGGATCAATGGATCGATGCTGAGTATCAGCAGCAGCGGGGCCCACAACCAGAACAGCAGTGAGCTGGTCGGTGCGGCGATCCTGAAAGCGGCAGGGGCTGCGGAGGCATTCATGGCTGTGAGGTGATCCAGCGGGCGATGTCGTTGATCAAGCCGGCGTCAACATGACCGGCGTGTTCGTACTCGGCCATGCCGCCCTTGCCGTTGCTGGTGATGCCAAGGTGGTTGAGGGCAGGGTAGTGATGGAAGCGGTAGCGATCACCCTGCAGGCCCTTCTGCCAGAGCTGCCAGTCGGCATCGACCACCTGGAAGTCGCGCCCACCCTGCAGCAGCAATGCCGGCAAGCCGCTGTCGCGCACGTCGGCGACGGGATCGACCTGTTCCAGTTGTTGCCAGAAGCTGCCCGGCAGGTTCATCAACGTTGCTGCTGGATCACGCCGGACATGGGCGATGGCGGTGTCCAGCGCGTCCAGATGGGCTTGTTCCTCGGCGCTGATGTTGCCGTCCAGGTTGACCAGGTAGCGGTTCTGTTCGGCCAGGATGTTGAGGATGGGGCGAGCCGGTGCGGCCAGCAGCACCAAACCGGCCAGCTTGCCCTTGCTGGCCCTGGCGATGCGGCCGGCCAGCATGCCGCCCTGGCTGTGGCCAAGCACGTAGATCTGTTCCGGGTTGATACCTGCCGTCGTGCCCAGTGCGTTGACCGCCGATACCGCGTCATCGGTGGTTTCATCGTCAATGCTGAAAGTGCCGCTGAAATCCTGCGGCCGTGCATGCGTGCGCTTCTCGTAGCGCAACACCGCAATGCCGTGTTCTGCAAGGCCGCGTGCGATGTCCAGGAACGGCCGGTTCGGGCCGACGGTTTCATCGCGATCCTGGGGGCCGGAGCCGTGCACCAGCACTACCGCGGGGAAAGGCCCCTTGCCCTTGGGCAGGGCGAGCGTGCCGGGCAGGCCGTCCTTCGCCGCCGGGCCGTCGGGCACGATGAACGGCTGTTCGAGGAAGCGGGCATCGGCGGACGGTGCGGCTGCCGGCGGCGGTGCCGCCGGTTGCACCAGGAAACCGGCGACCTTGTCGTCCTTGTCGAACACGATGCGCGCCTGCAATTGGCCGTTGGCGTAGTCCAGGGGAACAACGACGATGCGGTAGCCCTCGGCCTCGCTGTGCTGCGCCTGGCCGCGCTTGCCGGCAGCGCCCATCTGCGCCGGCAGTGATTCCCATACGGCCTTGAGCTTGTCTGCCGGCACGGCGGCTTTCATTTGCGCGGAGAACATCGCCTCGGCAGCGTCGTACTGCGCAGCATCCAGGTGGTCGAGCAGGCGCGTGGCCATTGCCTCGGGGGCTTCAGCGGCAAGGCTGGTGGTTGATGCCATGAGCAGCAGGGCCGCGATCCATGCGTTGAAGCGCTTCATCACTGCTCCTTCTTGAAGATCAGCAGGGCGGGCGAGAGCTGCCCGTAATGCACCATGTTGACCAGCTCCCAGCCCAGGTTGCCCTGTTTGGTGAGCTCGGCCTGCACTTTTTCCTGGGGCGGGCCGCCTTTCATCAGGGAGGCCGGCATTTCGATGGTGAGGTACTGCCAACGCTTGCTCATCGTTCTTCCTTGCGGTCGTCGTCGGGCTTGGGTTTTGGCAGACGCCCGGCCTTGCGCAGGGCATCGCGGATCACGTACTCGATCTGCGCGTTGAGGCTGCGCAGCTCGTCGTCGGCCCAGCGCTGGGTTGCCGCAAGGATCTCGGCGTTGATGCGCAGCGGGTAGGCCTTCTTTTCACTCACTTCCTTGACGCTCCGTTGCTGCCGTCACGGCGCAGGTGCAGCACCAGCGACACGCCCAGCGCATTGACGGCAATCACCAGTGCGATCACCACGCCATAGGCGATGTTGCGGTTGTCACCGGCCAGGTACAGGCCGATGGCACCAACGAAAAGACACAGCGCAATCAGTGCCCAGCGCAGGCCCAGCCCGCGCGCGTGCGCGGTGCCGGGGCGGCCGCTCCACGCGGCAAAGCACAGGGCGGGGATGCCGGTGGCGGCGATGATCAATGGAGCAACTGCATTCACGCGAATATCCTCAGTACAGCGAGCCGGCGTTGACGATGGGCTGGGTGCCGCGGTCCGAGCACAGCACGGTGAGCAGGTTGCTGACCATATGTGCCTTGCGTTCTTCGTCCAGGTGGACGACTGCGTTCTTCTGCAGTTCCAGCAGGGCCATTTCGACCATGCCCACGGCGCCGGCGACGATTTGCGTGCGCGCGGCGATCACCGCGCTGGCCTGCTGGCGCTGCAGCATGGCCTGGGCAATTTCCGGTGCATAGGCCAGGTGGCTGATGCGCGCGTCCAGTACCTGCACGCCGGCGTCGGCCAGGCGCTCGGCCAGCTCGTCCTTCAGGTGCTGGGAGATTTCCGCTGCGTGGCTGCGCAGCGCCAGCTGGCCTTCGGTGTGCTGGTCGTAGGGATAGCTGGTGGCCATTGCACGCAGTGCCGACTCGGACTGGATGTGCACGAAGCTTTCGTAGTCGTCCACGTTGTAGACCGCCTCGGAGGCATCGATCACCTGCCAGACGATGACCGCGGCGATCTCGATGGGCGAGCCGTCCAGCTCGTTGACCTTGAGCTTGCCGCTTTCAAAGTTGCGCACGCGCTGGCTGACCTTGCGCTTGGTGAAGAACGGGTTGTTCCAGCGCAGGCCGTTGTCCTTGACCGTGCCGACGTACTTGCCGAACAGGCTCAGTACCGCGGCCTGGTTGGGCTGGACCATGTACAGGCCGGCGCTGAGGAAAATACCGATGGTCACCAGCACGATACCCGCCAGCACCAGCATCCCGCCGCCGCCGACTCCGCTTTTGGTGACCACTACCGCGCCGATGATGGCGGCGGTGCCGGCGAGCATCAGCACGATCGTGCCGAGCAGGGTGGAGATGCCGGGCAGGGAACCGATGGACTTCTCTTTCATGGCCGATCTTCCGTGGTAGTTGGAACGAAAGATATCAAATTGATATCAATCTGCAAGTGCCGGTCGGGCACCGCAGCCGGAGCGGCCTGTTGCCTGGAGAACCCGCGCGCTGGCGCCTGTCCGGGCTGGACGGGGCTGCCGTGGTGGGCGGGCAAATGGCTTCCAGCCGCCCGGCTGCGCTGGGCTCGGCCTAGAATGTGCGTCCTCTTTGGCGCCTGCACGGAACTGTCTGATGATCACCCTCGGTACCCCGCTGTCCCCGTCCGCTACCCGCGTCCTGTTGCTCGGCTCGGGTGAACTGGGCAAGGAAGTGGCCATCGAGCTGCAGCGTTTTGGCGTGGAGGTGATTGCCGCGGACCGTTATGCCAACGCGCCGGCCATGCAGGTCGCCCATCGCAGCCATGTGCTGGACATGCTCGACCCGGCGGCGCTGAAGGCCTTGATCGAACAGGAAAGGCCGCACCTGGTCGTCCCGGAGATCGAAGCCATCCACACCGAGACCCTGGTGCAGCTGGAAGCCGAGCAGGGCCTGCGGGTGATCCCGACCGCCCGCGCAGCGCGCCTGACCATGGACCGCGAGGGCATCCGCCGCCTGGCCGCTGAGACCCTGGGCCTGCCGACCTCGCCCTATCGCTTTGTCGATACCGAGGCCGAGTACCGCGAAGCAGTCGCTGCCATCGGCCTGCCGTGCGTGGTCAAGCCGGTGATGTCGTCCTCGGGCAAGGGCCAGAGCACGCTGCGCAGCGAGGCGGATATCGGCCCGGCCTGGGAATATGCACAGACCGGCGGCCGTGCCGGTGCCGGGCGCTGCATCGTCGAAGGCTTCATCGACTTTGATTACGAAATCACCCTGTTGACCGTGCGCCACGCCGGCGGCACCGCGTTCTGTGATCCGGTCGGGCACCTGCAGAAGGACGGTGATTACCGCGAAAGCTGGCAGCCGCAGGCGATGTCGGCCAAGGCACTGGAGCACGCGCAGCAGGTTGCCCGCGCCATCACCGACGACCTCGGCGGCTGGGGCCTGTTTGGCGTGGAGCTGTTCGTGAAGGGTGACGAGGTGTGGTTCAGCGAAGTGTCACCGCGGCCGCATGACACCGGCCTGGTGACGCTGGTGTCGCAGGAGTTGAGCGAATTCGCGCTGCATGCCCGCGCGATTCTTGGCCTGCCGATTCCGAGCATCCGCCACAATGGCGCCTCGGCCTCCTGCGCGATGTTGGCGCAGGGCAATGGCGTGCCGTTCTTCAGCAATGTTGCCGACGCATTGGTGCATCCGGATTCGGCGCTGCGCCTGTTCGGCAAGCCGATGGTGCAGGGCCAGCGCCGCGTCGGCGTCACCCTGGCACGCGCGTCGGATGTGGACCAGGCGCGCGCGATTGCACGTGATGCGGCAGCGGCCATTGGTATCGAACTGCGGGAATGAAGCATGTGCATGAGCGGGGAGGGAACTCCCGCTTGATGCAGCCTGGCATGCAGGTTTCCCGCAACAAAAACGCCGGCAATGCCGGCGTTTTCGTTTCCATCGGGGTGCAGCCAATCGCAAAAGGCCTTCTTTCATTGGGTGCGATGAAAAGGCAGAAAGGCACTCAACTCTGCGAATGACCCACCGTGCTTACCTTGCCGTCGATGTACTCGATGTCGAGGTTGTCGTAATCCGCGCGCAGCCCGCTGCACATGCCCAGATCGTAGTGGGCCGTGTCGCCGCGGACATGATCGGCGGGGCCGAGTTGGCGTTCCACGTCCGCGCGTGATGTTCCCGGCGCGGCAATGCGCGTGATGATGTCCTTTGCCATCGCACCGCGGATGCAGTCGCGGTCGTCGCTGCTGCGATTGCCGGCCATCCATTGGTCGCGGTCAAATGCGGCCGTGGAAAACGGCCTTTCATGCAGCCACCAGCGCAGGCCCACAAAGGCCAGCAGCAGCGTCGCGACAAGCGCGGCAAGGATGCCGGCCAGAACCTTTGCCACCGTTGCGAACGTCATGCCCGGCCTCCGTGCCTGTGGTTTCAGTGGTTGCGGGGTTAGTGCACGTCCACCCACACCAGGTGGTGGTCGCTGCCATCGGCGATTTTTGCTTCCGGACTGTCGTTGGCCGGCCAGAACACGCCGCTGCCAACAAGGCTGAAGCCGCTCGATGGCAGCACGTAGTCCAGGCGCAGCGTGCCCGAGCGCGGGCCAAAATCGCCAGTGGCGTGCTGCGGGGCGCCGCGCCGGGTGGTGCCCTTTTCGGCGTAGGCCAGGCCGGTTTCCTCGGCGCCCTTGCTGCTCGGGGTGGGATAGCGCAGCACGCGCGCGTGTTCGAGCAGTTCGAGAATGGCTTCGTGGCGGCCATCGCCATCTGCCGGGTCGTTGTTGAGGTCGCCGACAATCACGAAGCGTGCATCCGATGCCAATCCGCCGCAGCGGCCCTGGTCATCACACAGCCAGGGCTTGTCGCCGCCGTCCAGGTATTCCTTCCACAGGCGCAGTTCGTCGTGGTTGCGTGCGGCGTTGCGCTTTTCCTTGCCATCGAACACCGGCGGGGTGGGGTGCGAGGCCAGCACATGCACGGTGCCCTGCGGGGTCTGCACAGGCACGTCCCAATGTGACTTGGAAGAGAGCCGCAGCTGCGACCAGACCGCATCAGGCCAGAACGATTTGCCGGTGCCCGGATCCACCGGGCGCAGTGCGCCGGGCAGCGCGCTCCACTTCAGCAACTGGAACGTGCGCACGGCTTTTTCATCGATCGGGTATTTGGACAGCACCAGCATGCCGTACTGGCCCGGGTGCAGGCCGTAGCCCCAGGCATCGTTGCCGCGCTCGCGGCCCTTGCCGCCGACCGTGCCGTTGTTGTCCAGGTCCAGGCCGCTGGGCACGCCGGTGTTGACCGGGGCGAGGTAGCGATAGGCGTAGTGCAGCGGCTCGCCGCCGCCGGTCTGCGCGACTTCCAGGTAGCGTGTCTGGAACAGATCCGCGGCGCGCCCGGCGTCGTCGAAATCGAACTCGTTGAGCAGCACCAGGTCCGGGCGGGCCTGCTGCAGCACGGCGGCAATCTTGCGTGCGTGTTCGCTGTCGCCCTGCAGTTCGCGGATCAGGCCACCCTCGTCGTCCGAATACAGCGACGTGTTGTACGTGGCCAGGCGCAGTTGAGCGGTGGAAGGGGTGTTGTCGGCGGCGGTCGTGGTAGAGCAGGCGGCCAGCAACAGGGTCATTGGGAGCAGGAGGGTTGAGATGCGCATGGGCGCATTTTCTCATGTCCGCATGACGGGGACGAGAAACAACGACGCCCCGGCAAGCGGGGCGTCGAGGGACGGCATGGGGCAGGTATCAGAACGTGCAGCCCATTGCGCCGAAGCTGGTCTTGGCCTGCTCCATGGCGGTCTTGCACTGGGCGGCCAGCGCGGACTTGTCGGCAATGCCGTTCCAGGCCGACTTCGACTGCTCGATGCCCTGCTTCATCATGTCGCGCTGGGCCTCGGGCACCTTGTCGCTGATGCAGGCATACACCTTTTCCAGGTACTGGTCGCACTCGGCAACGCCGGTGCCGGCCTGCAGGGTATCGGTGGCCGGGGCCGGGGTGGCTTCAGCAGCCGGGGTCGCCGGAGGCGTCGTAGCGTCGGCGGCGGGGGCTTCGGTCTTCTTGCAAGCAGCCAGCGACAGAAGGGTGATTGCAGCAATCGTCAGAATTTTAATTTTCACGTGGGATTCCAAATTGTTTCGAGGGTACTTCCGTGTGCCAACGCGGCCTGCGCGATGACGGCGCGAGTCTGGGCGGCCAGCTCTCAAAGGGCAAGTGCTTCATCCGTAGGATCGGTCTGAAACCAATGCCGGCCGTTGTAGTGTTCCAACGGTTTGAAGCGACGCTTGTAATCCATCTTGCGGTGGCCGCGGATCCAATAACCCAGGTAAAGGTGCGGCAAACCGACGCGCTGCGCCCAGGCAATCTGCTGCAGGATGGCGAACGTCCCGAGCCCGCGCTTCACTTCAGCCGGGTCGAAGAAGGTATATACCGCTGACAATCCCTGCTCGGTGACGTCGGTGACGGCCACTGCCAGCAGGCGGCCACCGTCTGTTGTCGGCAGGCGGATTTCCATGAAGCGCCCGTGCGACCAGCTGCCGATCAGGAACTGGTCGAATTCGTGCGGGCCGTGTTCGTCCATGCCGCCCTTGGCGTGGCGGTGCTGCAGATAACGCTGGTAGAGCGCGAACTGCTCCTCGCTGCGTTCGGCCGGCAATATCCGGCATTCCAGGTCGGCGTTGCGCGCAAGGCAGCGGCGCTGGCTGCGGTCCGGCGCAAACCGTGCCACCGGAATGCGCACCGGCACGCAGGCGCGGCAGCCTTGGCAGTGCGGGCGGTAGATGAGGTCGCCCGAGCGACGGAAGCCCCAGCTCAGCGCCATGGGATACAGGCTGGCCAGGCGCTCGTCCTGGGGATCGAGTACAAGGTCGCGCGCCTGGCGGTCGGGCCAATAGCCGCAGGGGTGTTCGCCGGTCTGGAACAGGCGCAGTTCCTGGTTGGGGTCGTGATGCAGAGCCATGACCAGAGCATAGCCGCGGTGGGTCTCAAAACATGCGCCTGTCTGCGTGATGAATACGGCAGTTTCCGTGGTCAACCGCTGCGCAACTGGGGCGTTGACCGTAGTGAGGACGCACTGCTGCGTCTGTTCTTCCACTCACGGAGCGCCACCAATGACCCCACGTAAACCTCTTCTCCTGCTGGCTGTGCTGCTGGCGACTTCGGCGACAGGTCTGGCCATGGCCGCCAATCCCAGCGATGCGCGGACGGCGCCGATGCGCATGGATACCAATGGCGACGGTGTGATCGACCGCCAGGAAGCTGCCGCACATCCGCGCCTGGCCCAGCGTTTCGACGAACTGGACAAGAACAAGGACGGCAAGCTCGTGGGCGATGAACTGCCGGCGATGCGTCATGGCATGCGTGATGGTCGCCATCATGGCGGTATGCACCGGGGCCGTGACGGCGGTTTCATGATGCGCGGCATGGATGCGGACAACGACGGCCGCATCAGCGCCGCCGAGTACCGCGCCCACTTCGACCGCCTGGATGTGAACAAGGATGGCTACATCGACCAGGCTGACCGCCAGGCCCGTGCCGAGCAACGCCGTGCCGAGTGGTTTGCCAACGCCGATACCGACAAGGACGGCAAGCTGAGCCAGACCGAGCTGGAAGCGGCGCGCGGCAAGGCTGGCCCGCGTGGGCGACATGGCGCGCACCGTGCGATGCCGGCGCAGGCTCCGGCTGCGAAGTAAGCCCCGGAAGAGTGCCGATCGACAACAGCCCCGCTGGCAGCAGCGGGGCTGTTGTTTTCTACACTGGGCGATGCGGCGAACGTTGCTGCCAGGACAGGTCGAACGCATCGACATCGAACTTGGGCATTGCATCCTTTCACCCAGCACGGATGACAGGTAGGGCAGGGCTGTTTCCCCGATGCTCCGTTATGCGCCGCGGTCGCTTGGCCTGCCGGGCTGGGGTTTGCAGCGTGCCGGCACAAGCGAACCTGCCTGGGCGGGTTCTTTCCGGATCAGCGGATCAGCAACGAATACAGCACTGTGGCAACGGTGAAGAGGGTGGCACTGACCATGGCGGTTCGCCCGAACATGCTGCGATAAATCCAGGTGGGCCCCTTGCGGCCGTGACGCGCGGCATCGCGGGCCAGCATGGGTGCCATCACCCGCGGCAAGGTCACCAGGTACAGGTAGTTCAGCACGATCATGCCGGTGGCCAGCACGGTCAGCCCGACCGCAAGGCCCAGCTGCAGCACCACCAATGCCAGTGTGCTGCCACAGAACAGCACCGTGGTCAGGTTGTGCACACGCAGGAAACGGCGCACCTGCACCCGCTCGGCAGGGGTTTCGGCGTAGCGCAACAGATACAGGCTGGCGAACCAGGCGGCGAGCATGCCGATGCCGATGCCCAGCGCGATCAACCACAGATCCAGCGGGTTGGGCATCAGGCTGTTGGCAATGGCGCCAATCGAACCACCGGCTGCGCCGCCGCCGACGGTGTTGGCACCCACGCCTCCCACGCCCAGCTTGCCGGCGCCGGTGATGCCGATGGCAATGGCACTGGCGGTGCTGGGTGCGGCCAGCATCACGGCAGAGCTGACCACGGCGGCGAAGGCCGAGCCCGGTGCGGTGCTGCGCGCAAACTCGCCGAAGCGCTTGAGCATTTCCTCGCGCACGCTGGCGCGGGCACGTGACAGCCGCTTGCGCACGGCGGCATCGCTCAGGCCCAGCAGCGTGGCTACCTGCTGTGAGCTCTGGCCTTCGCGATAGAACAACAGCAGGGTTTCGCGGCTGTCTTCGGGCAGGGTGGAAATGATTTCCTCGGCAGCCAGTTCTTCCTCGACCCGCACCATCGCCTCGGCACCGGCAGGTGCCGGGTCAGCGGCCATGCCGATGGCGATATCCGCCGCTTCGCCGCTGAGCGGCCGGTTGCGATTGGCACGCAGCCAGTCGCGGGCAAGGTTGCGGGTGATCTGCCGCAGCCATGGCAAGAAACTGGCGCTGTTGTTGAGTTGGTTGAGTTGTTGCCAGGCCTTGATGAAGGCTTCCTGGGCAATGTCCTCGCTGGCCTGTACGTCGCGGGTGATGGCCAGTGCGATGGAAGTCACCGTGTTCTGGCAGGCCAGCACGATGCGCCCGTAGGAGCGGGTGCAGCCCTTGCGGGCGGCAGGCAGTTCGTCCTGCAGCATGGTTTCCAGCGTTGCGCTCGTCATGGCCAGCTCCCTTGGGGTTTGCAGGACATGACGGGCGCGCTCGGCAAATGTGACCGGGCTTACTTCGCCGGTGCCGGCGAAGGGGAGCTGGGCTCGATGCGCACGCGGATCTCCTCCGGCTGCTCCTGCGCCGGTGCCGGCTGGGCCTGCTGTGGCGGCGTTGCCACCGGGGCGGTGGGGGCGTTGCGGTGGCGCAGCATGATGACCAGCGCCACGCCGGCAATCACCACCAGCAAGGCGATGCGGATGCGCCATGCCCAGCTGCGGCCACTGCGCTGCGTGGGCGCATCGTTGAAGGCGTAGTCGGCGGTGGGGTGGTCGCGGCGGGTGGTGTCGAGCAGGCGTGCATCGCGCAGGATTTCACGCGCGCGCGGCTGGTCGTCGGCATGGACTATCCACACGGCCGGCTGGTTGGTGCCGTTGTTCTTGTCCAGATAACTGAACTGGCCACGGCGCTTGCTGTGGTACGAACGACCATTGGTGACACGCACTTCGATACCGGCATCGCGCAGCATCTGCGCCACGCCTTCGGCATTTTCCACACGCTGGCTGCTGAAGATCTTGCGCATGCTCAGCCCTCGCTCGTGCCGGTGTCATCCGGCGTTACCCGGATCAGGCCTTCCTGCGCGGTGCTGGCCACCAGCACGCCGTCGCGGGTGAAGAACTGGCCACGCGCCAGGCCGCGCGCATCCTGCGCGCTGGGGCTGTCCAATGAATACAGCAGCCACTCGTCAACGCGGAACGGGCGGTGGAACCAGATGGCGTGGTCCAGCGAGGCCATCTGCACGTGGGGCTGGTAGTAGCTGATGCCGTGCGGGAACGTCGCCGTGCCCAGCAGATGGAAGTCGGAGGCATAGGCCAGCAGGGCCTGGTGCAGCTCCGGCGCATCGCCGACGCGTTCGTTCAAACGCAGCCACACCTGGTGGTAGGGCGGCCGCTTCGGCGGATTGAGTTCGTCGCGCGGGTACACGTGGCGGAACTCGAACGGGCCGCCGCGCGAAAGCCAGCGCTGCACTTTCACCGGCAGCCGTTCGAGCACGTCGGCCGGCAGCGGACGGTTGGGTTCGATGTCTTCCGGCTGCGGCACTTCCGGCATCTTGTGCTGGTGCTCGGCACCGCGTTCGGTCTGCTGGAACGAGGCCGCACAGAAGAAGATCACCTTGCCGTGCTGGATCGCCGTCACCCGCCGTACCGAGAAGCTGCCGCCGTCACGGGTGCGGTCCACGTCGTAGATGATGGGGTGGTCGATGTTGCCGGCGCGCAGGAAGTAAGCGTGCAGTGAATGCACGTGGCGGCCGTTGTCGATGGTGGCCTGGGCGGCGGCCAGCGCCTGCCCAAGCACCTGCCCACCAAACACGTACTTGGTGCCGATGTCGCGGCTCTGGCCGCGGAACAGGTTGTCCTCCAGCCGCTCCAGCGACAGTAGGTCAATCAGTTCGGGGACGACGGGTTCAGCATTGGCGGACAAGACGGCGGCCTTCGGTTCGACAGGCCGCGATTATAGGGGAGCGGGGAACAGGCGACGCGGGCCTGCCGCCTGGTAGCCCGGCGTTGTGAGTTCCAACTCCCCATTTCCGCTGACTCAGCTCTTGCCCAGTCGCGCGACCAGTGCCTGCAGCGCGTTCTGAGCATCGCTGGAGTACCAGGCATCGACAAAGCGGTCGAGCTGGATGTGCTCGGGCTGCATCGCCTCGTGCAGGTCGGCGCGGGCAATGGCGCGGGTCTGCAGCATCGGCTGCTGTGGCAGCCTGAGCTGGGTCTGCAGCCAGGTGACGGATGCCTGCACCACCTGTGCGGCACCGTCTGCCAGTTCATCGACCAGGCCGATATCCAGGGCACGCTCGGCGGTGATCAGTTGCCCGCCTGCCAGCAACACGGCTGCGCGATGCGTGCCGACCACGCGGCGCATCAGGCGCTGGATGCCTTCCGGTGCGACCAGCCCGACCTGCACTTCATTCAGACCAATCACATAGGGCTTGGCCGGATCGACGCTGCGCGCCATCACCCGGTAATCGCAGCACAGCGCCAGCACGCAACCGCCGGCCGGGGAGTGCCCGGTGAGCGCGGCAACCACCGGGATGCGGCTTTCAGCGAGCGCGCGCGCGGCACCAAAGAAGGCCTGCCAGCTGTCCATCAATTTGTGCTTGTCCTCGCCGTGGCGCAGCAGGTACGGCACGTCCATGCCGCCGGTGAAAATGCGCTCGCTGCCGGACAGGACAATGCCCTGCACCTCTTCGCTCATGGCCTGGTTCAATGCGGCGATCAGTGCGCGGCACAGCTCGGTATCCAGTGCGTTGACCGGCGGACGCGCCAGGCGCAGTTCGCGGATGGGGCCATGGTTGATGACTTCAATGAGCGTGGTCATGCTGCGGTTTCTCGTACGGCAGGGAGTTGTGGCTTCGATGATAACCAAACCATTCGTGTGCGTACTGTTGGCCTTGTGTGCTTTCAGCGCGTCGGCGCAGACCGCGACGCCGGCGTGCGTGACGGTCCAGGACGGTTGGGTCCGGCTTCCGCCGGGCGCGATGCCGATGGCGGCCGGCTATGCGCGTATCCGTAATGATTGCCGCGATGACGTGGTGATGGTGGGCGTTGGCAGCAGGGCTTTCGCCGAGGCGTCGTTGCATGAAACAACCTTGGTGCAGGGCGTCAGCCGGATGCGTGAAATCCAGCGCCTGCCCATTGCGGCCGGCACAACGGTGGAGTTGAAGCCCGGTGGACTGCACCTGATGTTGATGCAGCCGGAAGTGGCGCTGAAGGAAGGCATGCAACTGCCGGTGCGCCTGAGCCTGGAAGATGGCCGAAAGGTGGATGGCACGTTGCAGGTGCGGCGAGACGCACCACGGCCGTAAGTGCAGGGCATGTCAGGCGACGTTGGCAGCCGATTGTGCTACCACCGAGGCATCGCCAGCGCTGGCTTGTTTCATCCAGTCGCGCGGTGAAGCCCCGGTCCGCGCAGTGAACGCCCGCGACAGTGCGGAGGCATTTGCATAGCCCAGTTCATCGGCAAGTAGCTTGATCGGCCGACCGCGGCGCAGGCCGCGCTGGGCCAGGGCAATGCGCCAATCGGCCAGGTAATCGGCCGGTGTCTGTCCCACCCGTTCACGGAAGGCATTGGCGAAGGCGGTACGCGACATGCCGGCACGCTCGGCCATGCGCGTGAGCGTCCATGGGTCGCCCGGCGCGTCGTGCATCGCCACCAGGGCGCGGGCGAGGCGGGGGTCTGACAGCCCGGTGATGAAGCCGGGGCGGATGCCGGCCTGCTCGGGGTTATCCAGCAGCCAGCGCAGCAGTTGGATCACCACCACCTCGAACAGGCGGTCAGCCAGCAGCCGCTGCCCGCAGCGGACCTGGTCGGTTTCCGAGAACAGCAGTTCGAGCGCCATTTCCAGCCCGGGCACCCGGGTCAGCGGCAGTGCGATCAGTGCCGGCAGCCCGCGTGCCAGCGGGTGCGCCACGCCGCCATCGAAATCCAGCCGGGCGCAGGTGAAATCGGCACCTTCGCGTGGCGGGTTATGGAAGCGATGGGTGAGCGGGCGGGGGTAGAACAGCAGGGTCGGCACGTCGAAGTGCATCGAGGCGGGCACCTCGCGGCTGCCGGGGTGGCTGACTTCCAGTTGGCCGCGGCGCAGCACATGCAGGTATGCGTGACCCTGGCCGGCATCGAAGGTGTTCAATCCACACAGTGGCCCGGAGTGGTGCAGCTGCGCCTGGAATCGAAAGTTTTCCAGGATGCCGGCCAGCCGATCAATCGGGGGTGTGGCGTTCATTTGTATCAATTGGTTTGTTTGGTGGACGAATCGTATCAAATGATTCGTCGAGGAAGGCGAGACTGGCTCCACGGGCAACACGCCCCGGTTCGCCTCAACCCACCACGATCAGGAGATCGCCATGTCCCGTGTCAGCCTTCAATCTCAATCCGCCCCCGCCGCCAGCCAGCCGCTGCTGGCCCAGATCCACCAGGCCTTCGGCGCCACGCCGAACATGTTCAAGGCCGTGTCCAACTCGCCAGTGGCGTTGCAGAGCATGTGGGCTGCATTTGGCGCCCTGGGCAACGGCACGCTGGGTGCCCGTCTGGGCGAACAGATCGCCGTGGCCATCGCCAACCGCAACCGTTGCGAGTACTGCCTGGCGGCACACACCGTGCTGGGCCAGAACGCAGGCGCGAGTGCCGAGGACATGGCCGCTGCACAGGTCGGCAAATCCGCTGACGCGCGTACTGCTGCGGCATTGACCTTCGCACTGAAGGTAGTGGAGCAACGCGCGCAGGTCAGCGATGCCGATGTTGCGCAACTGCGCGCAGCCGGCTTCGACGATGGGCAGATCGTGGAGATCCTGGCCCACGTCGCCCTCAACCTGTTCACCAACTACATCAACGTCGCGTTGGATGTGCCGGTGGATTTCCCGAAGGTTGCGTTGAAGTAAGGCGTTCGCGCTGGTCACTTCGGGATGCGCCCCCTCTCCCCAACCCCTCTCCTGCGAGGGGAGAGGGGCTTAGAGCGTCGTGAGTCGACGCAATATCAGCGCTGCAGCTTCAAAGCCCCTCTCCCCTCGCGGGAGAGGGGTTGGGGAGAGGGGGAAGCATCTTCGCTTCACCACGACAGCCCCAAAAAGAAAACCGCCCAACAGGCGGCTTTCCTGCTTGCTTCAGGCAGCTCTGCACTCAGCTCGAAGCATTCCGCACCGCTTCCGGCAGCGGCGCGCTCTTGCCGGTCTGCGTATCCATCCACACCACCACCACGTTGCCGTCCGAATACAGCGTGTTCGCATCCTTCTGGTCAACGATGCGATGGCCAATGGTCACGCTGCTGTTGCCCAGGCGCTCGACGAACAGCTCCACCACGATGTCGTTGGGCCACACGATCGGCAGGCGGTAGTTGATGTTGGTATTGGCCACCACCGGCGCGATGCGGTCATTCATCGACACGCCTTCCACACCCAGCATCCAGCGCACGCGTGCTTCTTCCAGGTACGAAACATATTTGGCGTTGTTGACGTGGCCCATCGAGTCCATGTCGCGCCAGCGCACGCTGATCGGTACGCGGGCCAGTTGCTTGTGCTCGGTGCTCATTTCGAAGCCTTCTTCTTTGCGGGGGCGGCGGCCTTCTTGGTGGCCGTTTTCTTGGCGGGCTTTTCCTTGCGCGGCGGGCGGGCGTCCGGCTTGTTGGCCACCGCCGCCGGGCGCTCCGGGCGCGCTGCGGTGGAGGGCAGCATCTTGGCCAGGAACTGGCCGGTATAGGACGCCGGGTGCGCCGCCACATCCTCCGGCGTGCCGGTGACCAGGATCGTACCGCCGCGGTGGCCGCCTTCCGGGCCCAGATCAACCACCCAGTCGGCGGTCTTGATCACGTCCAGGTTGTGTTCGATCACCACCACCGTGTTGCCCTCGTCGCGCAGCTTGTGCAGCACGCCGAGCAGCGCTTCGATGTCATGGAAATGCAGGCCGGTGGTCGGTTCGTCGAGGATGTACAGGGTGCGGCCGGTATCGCGGCGCGACAGCTCCTTGGACAGCTTCACGCGCTGCGCCTCGCCGCCGGACAGCGTGGTCGCGCTCTGGCCCAGCTTGATGTAGCTCAGGCCCACATCAACCAGCGTTTCGAGCTTGCGGGCGATGGACGGCACCGGCTCGAACAGGTGCAAGGCATCTTCGACGGTCATCTCCAGCACGTCGTTGATGTTGTAGCCCTTGTAGAGGATCTCCAGTGTTTCGCGGTTGTAGCGCTTGCCGTGGCAGACGTCGCAGGGCACATACACGTCCGGCAGGAAGTGCATTTCCACCTTGATCAAGCCATCGCCCTGGCAGGCCTCGCAGCGGCCGCCGCGCACGTTGAAGCTGAAACGCCCCGGCGAGTAGCCGCGTGCGCGCGCTTCGGGCACCTGTGCGTACAGCTCGCGCAGTGGCGTGAACAGGCCGGTGTAGGTGGCCGGGTTCGAGCGCGGGGTGCGGCCGATCGGCGACTGGTCGATGTCCACCACCTTGTCGAACAGGTCCAGCCCCTCGACCGTTTTATACGGCGCGATCGGGTGTGAGGCACCGTTGATTTCGTTGGCGGCCAGCGAGAACAGCGTGTCGTTGATCAGCGTGGATTTTCCCGAACCGGACACGCCGGTGACACAGGTCAGCAGGCCGGCGGGGATATCCAGGTCAACGCCCTTGAGGTTGTTGCCGCTGGCGCCACGCAGGTGCAGCGTCATCTTCGGGTTGGCCTTGTGGCGCCGCGCCGGGATCTCGATCGCCCGCTTGCCGGACAGGTACTGGCCGGTCAGCGAACGCGGTGCCTCCAGGATGTCCTGCAGCGTGCCCTGGCCGACGATTTCGCCGCCGTGCACGCCGGCACCCGGGCCGATGTCCAGCACGTAATCGGCCAGGCGGATCGCGTCTTCGTCATGCTCGACCACGATCACCGTATTGCCGAGGTCGCGCAGGCGGGTGAGGGTGCCGAGCAGGCGCTCGTTGTCGCGTTGGTGCAGGCCGATGGAGGGCTCGTCGAGCACGTACATCACGCCGACCAGGCCGGCGCCGATCTGCGAAGCCAGACGGATGCGCTGCGCCTCGCCGCCGGACAAGGTGTCGGCCTTGCGCTCCATCGTCAGGTAGTCCAGGCCGACATCCACCAGGAAGCCCAGGCGTTCGCCGATTTCCTTGACGATCTTGGTGGCGATCTCGCCCCGCCAGCCCGGCAATGACAGCTCGTTGAAAAAGCGCTTGGCCTCGTCGATCGGCATGACCGCGATGTCCGGCAACGGCCGGTCGGCGACAAACACGTTGCGTGCGGCCTTGTTCAGGCGCGCGCCTTCGCACTCGGGGCAGGGGCGCGAACTGATGTACTTGGCCAACTCTTCGCGCACCGCCGGCGATTCGGTCTCGCGGTAGCGGCGTTCAAGGTTGGGGATGATGCCCTCGAAGCGGTGCTTGCGCTGGTTGCGGCCACCGGCTTCGGTGAAATAGGTGAAGGTCACCTGGTCTTCGCCGCTGCCGTACAGCACGGCCTTTTTCACGTGCTCGGGCAGCGACTGCCACGGCGCATCCACGTCGAACTTGTAGTGCTTGGCCAGTGAGGCAATCAGCTGGAAATAGTACGCATTGCGGCGGTCCCAGCCGCGCACGGCACCGGCGGCCAGTGACAGCTCCGGGTGCACCACCACGCGCGAAGGATCGAAGAACTCGGCCACACCCAGGCCATCGCAACCGGGGCAGGCGCCGACCGGCGAGTTGAACGAAAACAGGCGCGGTTCCAGCTCCGGCAGTGCGTAATCGCACACCGGGCAGGAGTACTTGGACGAGAACAACTGGGGCTGCGCCTTGGCGTCATCCAGTGGCATCACCGAAGCCATGCCATCGCCCAGCTTGAGTGCGGTTTCAAAACTCTCGGCCAGGCGCTGCTTGATGTCATCGCGCGGCCGGAAGCGGTCGATCACCGCCTCGATGGTGTGCTTCTGGCGCAGGGTCAGCGCCGGCACGGCATCAATTTCGTACAGCTCGCCATCCACGCGCACGCGCACGAAACCCTGCGCACGCAGTTGGTCGAACACCTGCACATGCTCGCCCTTGCGCTCGCGGATCACCGGGGCCAGCAGCATGTAGCGTTGCTCCGGGTCCAGCGTCAGCACCTGGTCCACCATCTGGCTGACGGTCTGCGCTTCCAGTGGATAGCCGTGGTCCGGGCAGCGCGGGCTGCCGACGCGGGCGTACAGCAAACGCAGGTAGTCGTAGATTTCGGTGATGGTGCCCACGGTCGAGCGCGGGTTGTGCGAAGTGGATTTCTGCTCGATCGAGATCGCCGGTGACAGGCCCTCGATGTGGTCCAGGTCCGGCTTCTCCATCACGCTCAGGAACTGCCGCGCATAGGCCGACAGCGACTCGACATAGCGGCGCTGGCCTTCGGCATAGATCGTGTCGAACGCCAGCGACGACTTGCCCGAGCCGGACAGGCCGGTGATCACGATCAGTTTGTCGCGGGGCAGGTCGAGGTCGATGTTCTTGAGGTTGTGCGTCCGCGCACCGCGGATGCGGATGAAATCCATCGCCATGGGAAATCCGGTTTTGACCACTGCCGGACGGGCCGGCGGCAGATGTGGGGGGTGTAACTGACGGCAATCAAGCAGCCTAGCGGCCTTGTGATTTTGGGGCAATTACCGCATTTGCCAGTCTGAAAGGCTGAGACTGGGCCGTAGGAAGGCCCTTGTTCAGGCTGGGATTTCCCGGGCAGGGGGTGGGTTGACCCGGGCTTGGTCTGGCCGGTAAAATCCCGCTTCTGTCCGCCCTCGATGGCGGCGCAGCGACCACAATAACTACAGAGGAAGTCTGGTCATGTACGCAGTACTGGTAACCGGCGGTAAGCAATACCGCGTCGCACAGGGTGAAACCCTGCGCGTTGAAAAGCTCGAAGTCGAAGCCGGCAGCGAGATCAAGTTTGACAACATCCTGATGCTCGGCGATGCCGACGGCATCAAGCTGGGTGACGCGCTGAAGGGCGCTTCGGTGACCGCTACGGTTGTGGCCCATGGCCGCGCTGACAAGGTCCGGATCATCAAGTTCCGTCGCCGCAAGCACCACATGAAGCGTCAGGGTCACCGTCAGTACTACACCGAAATCCAAATCACCGGCATCGCCGGCTAAGCAAAGGAGAATCCGTCATGGCACATAAAAAGGGCGTAGGCTCCTCGCGCAACGGTCGCGATTCCAACCCGAAGTACCTGGGCGTCAAGATCTTCGGTGGCCAGGCCATCGAAGCTGGCAACATCATCGTGCGTCAGCGCGGCACCCAGTTCCACCCGGGCGCAGGCGTCGGCCTGGGCCGCGACCACACGCTGTTCGCGCTGGTCGATGGCAAGGTCGAGTTCTCGGTCAAGGGCGCCAACAAGCGTCGTACCGTCAGCGTCGTCGCGGAAGCTTAATTCCGTACGCGCAAGGCGCCCATACTCCGGTGTGGGCAGCTGACGAAAGCCCCGCTTCGGCGGGGTTTTTCGTTGGAATCCCGCCAAGGCGGGTGCAGGGCTGATAATGGGCGGTACCTGCTTCTGCGATTCTCTTCACCCCATTCTCTAATCCCGGCGTTAATTTCATGAAACTTGTAGACGAGGCGGAGATCCAGGTCATCGCTGGCAACGGCGGTAACGGCTGCATCGGCTTTCGCCGGGAAAAGTTCATTCCCCTGGGTGGGCCGGACGGTGGTGACGGCGGCAACGGCGGCAGCGTGTGGATCCGCGCCGACGAAAACCTGAACACCCTGGTCGACTTCCGCCATGACCGCATCTTCAAGGCGCAGCGCGGCGAGAACGGCATGGGCCGGCAGGCCTATGGCAAGGGTGGCGAGGATCTGGTCATCACCGTGCCGGTGGGGACCGTGGTCATCAACGTCGCCACCGATGAAGTCATCGGTGACATGACGGTTCACGGTGATCGCCTGCTGGTGGCCAAGGGCGGCAAGGGCGGCCTGGGCAACATGCATTTCAAGAGCTCCACCAACCGCGCGCCGCGTCAGGCGCTGCCGGGTGAGGAGGGCGAGGAGCGTCTGCTCAAGCTGGAGTTGAAGCTGCTGGCCGACGTTGGCCTGCTGGGCTTCCCGAACGCGGGCAAGAGCACGCTGATCCGTGCGGTTTCGGCGGCAACGCCGAAGGTGGCCGATTACCCGTTCACCACGCTGTACCCGAACCTGGGCGTGGTGAAGGTCGAGAATTACCGCAGCTTTGTGATTGCCGACATTCCGGGCCTGATCGAAGGCGCGGCCGATGGTGCCGGCCTGGGGGCGCAGTTCCTGCGCCATCTGCAGCGCACCCGGCTGTTGTTGCACCTTGTCGACATCTCGCCGATGGAAGGGGGTGTGGAGGGCATTTCGCCGATTGAGCAGGTGCGTGCCATCGAGCGCGAGCTGGGCAAGCACGATCCGGAGCTGCTGGAAAAGCCGCGCTGGCTGGTGCTCAACAAGGCTGACCTGATGTTCGAGGGCGAGGCCAAGGCTGCAGCTGAGCAGGTGATCCAGGAGCTGGGTTGGAAGCAGCCGTGGTACCTGGTGTCGGCGCTGGGGCGCGAAGGTACCTGGCCGATCATGAAGGACATCATGGCCTTCTTTGACCAGCAGAAGATTCTTGAGGCTGAGGAGCGTCACGCGCTGGGCGAGTGAGGTTTGGGCTGGCAGTGAATAGACAGAAAAACCCGGCCTTGGCCGGGTTTTCTGTTTCTGGCTCTGGCTGTGCTCCAGGCACTGCTTCGCACTTGAAGCCCCTCTCCCGCTTGCGGGAGAGGGGTTGGGGTGAGGGCAAGCTTTTGCTTGAAGCCAAAGCAAAGGCAAGGGCCCCCTCATCCGCCCTTCGGGCACCTTCCCCCAAGAACGGGGCTGCAGTCCCGTAAACCGGAGAAGGGCGTTGTTCGGGCTTTTCTGGGTCGGCCAAAGCCAAGGCCAAAGCCAAAGCCAAAGCCAAAGCCAAGGTGGGGTAGGAGGGTATCTGTCTCGCTTCCCCCGAAAACCGTCCAACAAAAAACCCGGCGCAGGGCCGGGTTCTTCATGCCGGGGCCTTGCGGCTCCGAATGTCGCGCGTATCAGGCGGCCTTGATGGCCTTGATGCGGGCGGTCAGGCGGCTCTTATGGCGCGCAGCCTTGTTCTTGTGAATCAGGCCGCGGGCGCTGAAACGGTCGAGGATCGGCTGGGCGACGGCAAAGGCAGCCTCGGCGCCAGCGGCGTCGTTGGCGTCCAGAGCCTTGATCACCTTCTTGACGGCGGTGCGCAGCATCGAACGCTGAGCCGTGTTACGCGCGTTGCGCACAACGGTCTGCTTGGCGCGCTTCTTGGCGGACTTGATATTGGCCACAGTGGTGGTTTCCTGAAAATCGGTGTGGTGGGAACAGCAAGCACGCAAGTATGATGGGTGGTCAGGTGAACGTCAAGTACCGTTGTCAAGAGGGAGTTTCATGAGCGGTCGTCTGCTCAAATCCACCGCAGTTTTCAGCTCCATGACGTTCCTGTCCCGCATCAGCGGGCTGGTGCGCGACCAAGTTTACGCGCATGTGTTCGGCGCCAGTGCAGCCATGGATGCATTCGTGGTTGCGTTCAGGATCCCGAACTTCATGCGGCGGCTGTCCGCGGAAGGTTCGTTCTCGATGGCTTTCGTGCCGGTGCTGGCCGAATACAAGGCCAAGGGCGACCACGCCGCCGTAAAGGCGCTGGTGGACCGGGTGACCGGGGCGCTGACGGCCTCGCTGCTGGTGATGACGGCCCTGGCCATTTTGTTGGCGCCCTGGTTGATGCGGGTGTTCGCGCCGGGCTTCACACCGGGCAGCGAGCAGGCCGAGCTGGCCACGCTGATGTTGCAGATCACCTTTCCCTACGCCTTGTTCATTTCGCTGGCATCGCTCGTGGCCGGGGTGCTGAACAGCTACCAGAGGTTCGCGATTCCGGCGCTCTCGCCGATTCTGCTGAACATCTCGATGATTGCCGCGGCACTGTGGCTGGTGCCGCACATGAAGGCGTGGGGTTTCGAGCCGGTGCTGGCATTGGCCTGGGGCGTACTCGCCGCGGGCGTCCTGCAGCTGGCATTTCAGTTGCCATCGCTGGCCCGCATTGGGCTGCTGCCCCGGCCCCGCCTGGATCTGGCCCATGCCGGCGTCCGCAAGATCATGAAGCTGATGGTGCCGACCTTGTTCGGCTCCTCGGTGGCCCAGGTCAACCTGCTGTTCAATACCCTGGCCGCATCCATGCTGATGGGCGGCAGTGTGACCTGGCTCTACTACAGCGACAGGTTGCTGGAATTCCCGCTGGGGATGTTCGGCGTGGCGATCGGAACCGTGATCCTGCCGCACCTGTCCAGCCGCCATGCCAGTGCCGACCCGGAGGGGTATTCCAAGGGGCTGGATTGGGGCTTCCGGCTGTGCCTGTTGATCGGCGTGCCGGCCTGTATTGGTCTGGTGCTCTGCGCCCAGCCGTTGTTGGCGACCTTGTTCCAGTACGGGCATTTCAAGGAGCGCGACATGCAGATGAGCAGCCTGAGCCTGATGGCCCAGTCCTTGGCGGTGCCTGCGTTCCTGTTGGTGAAGGTGCTGGCCCCGGCGTTCTATTCGCGGCAGGACACGCGGACCCCGGTGAAGGCGGCACTGGCCTCAATCACCATCAACATTGTCTGCACGGTGCTGCTGTTCGTGGCGATGTTCGCCTTCAGCCCGATGGGGCAGGCGGCGTTGGCCGCGGCCGACGGCAACTGGGTGCTTGCGCTCAAGAAGGTGGAGGGGGCGCATGCCCTGCTGGCGCTGGCCATCGCGGTGGCGGGCTGGGCCAACGCCCTGCAGCTGTGGTGGTACCTGCGCCGGGCGCAGGTCTATCAGCTGCAGCCCGGCTGGGGGCGGTTTCTGCTCCAGTTGGCGGTGGCCAGCGTGATGATGCTGGTTGTCGTGTTGGGCCTGCGCTTCCATTGGGCGGACTGGACGCCATGGGCGTGGTGGGAGCGCGCCTGGCGCCTGGCGGTCCTGGTCGGAAGTGGCGGGCTGGTCTATGCGGCAGGCTTGCTGCTGATGGGTTATCGGCCGCGTGAACTGCGCGGGCAGTAAGCCGATAGCAGGCCGGGCGCCGCTATACTGCCCGGCTACATATGACAGAACCGGCCCGGAACGGGCCGCAACCGGATTGAATGAGCAGGCTTTTTAGAGACGTTGAAGGCGGGGTGTTGTTCCCGCAGGGAAGCGTGGTCTGCATTGGTGCTTTCGACGGCCTGCACCTGGGCCACCGGGCGCTGGTGCGCCACGCGGTTGAGCGCGCCCGCGCGCTGGGGGTGCCTGCCGTGGCACTGGCGTTCGAGCCGCTGCCGCGCGAGTTCTTTGCCCGTGACAACCCGCCGCCGCGCCTGATGCTGGCCCGCGACAAGGTCGCCGCCCTGCGCGGGCTGGGGGTGGATAGCGTCGGTCTGCTGCGCTTTGACGCCAAGATGGCGGCCATCACTGCCGAGGATTTCGTGCGCGACATGCTGGTCCGCCGGCTGGGTGCGCGCGAAGTGTGGATCGGCCCCAAGTTCCATTTCGGCAACCGCCGGGGCGGCGACATCGCCCTGCTGCAGGCCATGGGCGCGGAGCTGGGTTTCGTGGCCGGGGAGATCGAGCCGGTGCACCTGAACGGCGAGCGTATTTCCAGCACCCGGATCCGCGAACTGTTGCGCGAAGGCAATTTCGCCCATGCCGGCGACCTGCTGGGGCGCCCGTACGCCATTGGCGGCCGGGTGGTGCGTGGGCAGCAGCTGGGGCGCACGC
This sequence comes from Stenotrophomonas sp. STEN056, assembly GCF_056759635.1. Classification (NCBI taxonomy): domain Bacteria; kingdom Pseudomonadati; phylum Pseudomonadota; class Gammaproteobacteria; order Lysobacterales; family Lysobacteraceae; genus Stenotrophomonas; species Stenotrophomonas sp. STEN056. The sequence continues at coordinate 21,787 of NZ_JBRRDL010000027.1, read as the reverse complement.
TGGGCTTCCCGACCGCCAACTTGCGTTTCCCGAAAACCCCCGCACTTTCTGGTATCTACGCCACGTGGGTGCACGGTGTTTTCGAGCAGCCGTGGCCGTCGGTGTCCAGCTTTGGCACGCGCCCGACCGTGCAGGGCGTGGAGCCGCTGCTGGAAGCCCACTTGTTCGATTTCCAGGGTGACCTGTACGGTCGCCACATCGAAGTGGAATTCGTTGCCAAGTTGCGCGACGAAGAAAAGTTCAACGATCTGCCGGCGCTGACCGAGCAGATGCACCGCGACGCCGAACAGGCGCGTCGCATCCTTTCCGAACACAGATTGCGAGCCACCGCGTGAGCCAGGACTACAAAGCCACTCTCCACCTGCCGGCAACGGAATTCCCGATGCGCGGCGACCTGCCCAAGCGCGAGCCGGGCATCCTGGCGCGCTGGGAAGAGCAGGGCATTTACGCGCAGCTTCGCGAGAACGCGAAGGGACGCCCGTTGTTCGTGCTGCACGACGGCCCGCCGTATGCCAATGGCCAGATCCACCTGGGCCATGCGGTCAACAAGATCCTCAAGGACATCATCGTCAAGTCGCGTTACCTGGCGGGCTTTGATGCGCCGTATGTGCCGGGCTGGGACTGCCATGGCCTGCCGATCGAGATCGCGGTCGAAAAGAAGTGGGGCAAGGTCGGCACCAAGCTGGATGCCGAGCAGTTCCGCCAGAAGTGCCGTGAATATGCCGAAGAGCAGATCGACATCCAGCGCCGCGATTTCAAGCGCCTGGGCGTGATTGGCGATTGGGACAACCCGTACAAGACGCTGAGCTTCGACTTCGAGGCCAACGAGATCCGCGCGCTGGCCAAGGTGGTCGCCAATGGCCACCTGGTGCGCGGCGCCAAGCCGGTGTACTGGTGCTTCGACTGCGGCTCGGCGCTGGCCGAAGCCGAGATCGAATACCAGGACAAGACCTCGCCGGCCATCGACGTGGCTTACGCCGCACGTGACTCCAAACAGCTGGCTGCCAGCTTTGGTGTGACGCTGCCGGCCGGCGTGGAAGTCGCGGTGCCGATCTGGACCACCACACCGTGGACGCTGCCGGCCTCGCTGGCGGTGTCGCTGGGTGCGGAGATCGAATACGTGCTGGTCGAAGGCCCGGCGCACAACGGCCAGCCGCGCTGGCTGGTGTTGGCTGCCGCGCTGGCCGAGCGGTCACTGGCGCGCTACGGCATTGCCGAGGTGGTCGTGCATGGGCGTGCGCCGGGTTCGGCGCTGGACCGGCAGTTGCTGGCCCATCCGTTCTATGCCGAACGCGATATCCCGCTGCTCAACGGCGAGCATGTGTCCGATGCCGACGGCACGGGTGCGGTGCATACCGCGCCCGGTCATGGCCAGGAGGACTACGCGGTCAGTGCCGCCTACGGTCTGCTGGAGCAGTACAACGCTGGGCAGATCAATCCCATCGACGGTGCCGGCGTGTATCTGCCGTCGACGCCGGCGGCGGGCGCACTGACGCTGGCCGGGCTGCATATCTGGAAGGCGCAGCCGCTGATCATCGACGCGCTGCGTGACAGCGGCGCGTTGCTGGCCTTTGTCGAAATCCAGCACAGCTACCCGCATTGCTGGCGACACAAGAAGACCCCGCTGGTGTTCCGTGCCACGCCGCAGTGGTTCATCTCGATGGACAAGGCCGGCCTGCGCAGCGATGCGATGAAGGCCATCGACACCGTGGGCTGGTTCCCGAGCTGGGGCAAGGCGCGCATCGCCAGCATGGTCGAGGGCCGTCCGGACTGGACGATCTCGCGCCAGCGTACCTGGGGCGTGCCGATTGCATTGTTCATGCATCGCGAAACCGGCGAGCTGCACCCGCGCACCGTTGAGCTGATGCAGCAGGTGGCCGACCGTGTGGAGCAGGGCGGCATCGACGTCTGGTATTCGCTGGATGCGGCCGAACTGCTGGGCGATGAGGCCGCGCAGTACGAGAAGGTCACCGACATCCTCGATGTCTGGTTCGACTCGGGCGTCACCCATGAAGGCGTGCTGTTGGCACGCGGGTTCGGCAAGCCGGCCGATTTGTACCTGGAAGGTTCGGACCAGCACCGTGGCTGGTTCCAGTCCTCGCTGCTGACCGGCGTGGCGATCGACAAGGCCGCCCCGTACAAGCAGTGCCTGACCCACGGTTTCACCGTGGACGAGCACGGCCGCAAGATGTCCAAGTCGCTGGGCAACGGCATCGAGCCGCAGGACATCATGAACAAGCTGGGCGCGGACATTCTGCGCCTGTGGATCGCCTCGGCCGACTACAGCAACGAGATGTCGCTGTCGCAGGAAATCCTCAAGCGCAATGCCGATGCCTACCGCCGCCTGCGCAACACCGCGCGCTTCCTGCTGGGCAACCTGGATGGTTTCGATCCGGGCCAGCACCTGCTGCCGCTGAAGGACATGGTCGCGCTGGATGCGTGGATCGTGCACCGCGCGTTTGAGCTGCAGGAGAAGATCAAGGCGGCCTACGCCAACTACAACATGGCCGAGATCGTGCAGCTGCTGCTGAACTTCTGCAGCGTTGACCTTGGCTCGTTGTATCTGGATGTGACCAAGGACCGCCTGTATACGATGCCGGAGAACTCGCGCGGGCGTCGCTCGGCGCAGAGTGCGATGTTCCACATCGCCGAGGCATTCGTGCGCTGGGTGGCGCCGATCCTGACCTTCACCGCCGAAGAGCTGTGGGGTTACCTGCCGGGCAAGCGTGCCGACAACGTGTTGTTCACCACCTGGTACGACGGTCTGGCACCGCTGCCGGCCGACGCGCAACTCAATGCGGCGGATTTCGACCAGTTGCTGGCGCTGCGCGAGCAGGTGTCCAAGGTGCTGGAGCCGATGCGTGCCAATGGCGCCATCGGTGCGGCGTTGGAGGCGGAGATCACCGTCGCTGCGAATGAGGAGCAGGCCGCGCGCTGGCAGCCGCTGGCCGAGGAAATGCGCTTCCTGTTCATCAGTGGCGATGTGAACGTGCGCCCGGCGACTACCGATGAGGTGTTCGTCAGCGCCCAGCCGACCGAAAAGGCCAAGTGCGTGCGCTGCTGGCACTACCGCGCCGACGTTGGCTCAGTGGCTGCGCATCCGGAGTTGTGTGGCCGCTGCGTCAACAACATCGATGGTGCGGGCGAGGACCGTCGCTGGTTCTAAGGCCGGCGAGGGTAGGCAAAGGTGAGGTGCGGGCACGGGTTTCATGCCTGCACCTCTTCAGGTGAATTTTTACGGGTGTATTCCATGCAGGCCAAAGCCGTTAAACCCAATGCGTTGATCTGGTTGCTGCTTTCGGCAGTGGTGATCGGCCTGGACCAGTGGAGCAAGGCGTGGGTGCTGAGCAGCCTGCCCGAGTTCACGGCGGTGCCGGTGATCGATGGTTTCTGGAACTGGTACCGCACCTACAACACAGGTGCCGCATTCAGCTTCCTCAGTGATGCCGGCGGCTGGCAGTTGTGGTTCTTCACTTTTCTGGCCGTGGCAATCAGCGGCCTGATGGCGTGGTGGCTGTCGCAGACGGCGCGCGGCAACTGGCGGGCGGCACTGCCGTATGCGCTGGTGATCGGCGGTGCCATCGGCAACGTCATCGACCGCCAGATCCACGGCCATGTGGTGGACTTCATCCAGTGGTATGTCGGTGACAACTACTGGCCGTCGTTCAACCTGGCGGACTCGGCGATTGTTGCCGGCGCCATTGGTATCGCAGTGTTCGGTTTGTTTGACGGAAAATCCGGCAAAAAGGCCGGATAATCCACCCACTTGTTTCTGCATGACCGGCGTGTGCCGGCTGGACTGTCTGACTGATGGATGTACTGCTCGCCAATCCCCGTGGCTTCTGCGCCGGTGTTGACCGTGCCATCGAGATCGTCAAGCGTGCGATCGAGACGCTTGGCGCACCGATCTACGTGCGTCATGAAGTGGTGCACAACCGTTTCGTGGTGGATGACCTGAAAGCGCGCGGCGCCATCTTCGTCGAGGAACTGGACGAAGTGCCGGACGGCAACACCGTCATCTTCAGCGCGCATGGTGTTTCCCAGGCGGTGCGTGCAGAAGCCGACCGTCGTGGCCTGAAGGTCTTCGACGCGACCTGCCCGCTGGTGACCAAGGTGCATCTGGAAGTGGCGCGCCATTGCCGTGCCGGCCGCGACGTGGTGCTGATCGGCCACGAAGGCCACCCGGAAGTGGAAGGCACCATGGGCCAGTGGAGCCGCGAAAAGGGCCAGGGCCACATCTATCTGGTGGAGAGCGTGGAGGACGTGCAGGCGTTGCAGGTCAGCCAGCCGGAGAACTTCGCCTACACCACGCAGACCACGCTGTCGGTGGATGACACGCGCGCGGTGATCGAAGCATTGCGCAAGCACTTCCCGGCCATCCAGGGCCCGAAGAACGACGACATCTGCTATGCCACGCAGAACCGCCAGGACGCGGTGCGCGACCTGGCGCAGCGTTGCGATCTGGTGCTGGTGGTCGGTTCGCCGAACAGCTCCAATTCCAACCGGCTGGCTGAGTTGGCCCGTCGCGAAGGCGTGGAGTCGTACCTGATCGACGGCGCCCACGAAATCAAGCCCGAATGGGTGGCCGGCAAGCAGCATATCGGCCTGACCGCAGGCGCGTCCGCGCCGCAGGTGCTGGTGGATGGCGTCATCGCACGGCTGCGCGAGCTGGGGGCCGATGGGCTTTCCGAACTGGATGGCGAGCCCGAATCGATGGTGTTCGCACTGCCCAAGGAACTGCGCCTGCGCCTGGTCGATTGACCCGCGCTGTCTATTCCTTCGGATTGGACGGCGGATAAAGCTGCGCGCAGAGGCGTGCGGCGATGAAGTCGATGAAGGCACGGATGCGGGGAACCTGGCCGAACATCTGCGGCCAGACCAGGGCAACGCTGCCACGTTCCATTGCATGGTTCTGCAATACTTGCTGCAGGCGGCCTGCGGCGATCTCTTCCTGCACCAGGTAAGCCGGCGCCTGGGCGATGCCCAACTCCGCAAGCGCAGCGGCGGCGATGGCTTCTTCGTCGTTGAGGATGGTCGCCGCCATCGGTGACCTGAAAGGCGCGTTGCCTTTGAACAGCCAAGCCTCCACGCGCCCGCTGCACGGCTGGCGATAGTGGATGCAACAGTGCCTGAGGAGGTCGGCCGGCGTAGCGGGGATGCCTCGTTTGCGCAGGTAGTTGGGGGCGGCGAACGTGATGAGCCCAAGCGGGCCCAATCGTCGTGCCTGCAGACCGCAGTCTTTCAGTTCGCCCAGCCACAACGCCACGTCGTAGCCTTCCTCGACCAGGTCCGGCCGCCGATCCTCAAGGGTGAGGCTGACCATCACCTCTGGAAAGCGTTGCTGGAAATCAACCATGGCCGGCAACACGATCCGCCGGCCTATCACGGTGGGCAGGCTGACCTTCAGCGGGCCGCGCGGCGTGCGTTCCAGCAGATGCAGCTCGCGCTCGGCTTCGTGCAGGTTCCTGATGATGTTCACCGCGTGCCGATAGAGCACTTCACCTTCGCCGGTCAGCGACAGCGCGTGCGTTGTGCGGTTGAGCAGGCGTGCGCCAAGGCGCAGTTCCAGCCGGTCTATCGCTTTGCCAACGGCCGATGCCGACAGGCCAAGCTGACGGCTTGCGGCTGAAAAGCCGCGCGCCTCCACCGCGGTGGCGAATGCGACAAGGCCACTGAGCGATTCAAACGATGTCAGAGGGTTCGACATTCTGTCGGCAATGTTCGGACTGCAAAACCTCTTCCGTCAAACGCGCAGGTAATCAACCATGGATTACGGCAGGCACGGGCGGTGTACCTGTTTCGGCAGGCGAACAGTGCCCCGTTGCAACGGCGCATCAGCGAGGGCGAGCGGATGGGTACTGGGCAGACATCGCAACCGGGGCAGGAGCTGCACGGGCTTGAAGTTGACTGCATCGTGGTGGGTGCGGGCTCGGCAGGTGCGGTGATGGCGGCGCGCTTGAGTGAAGATCCGCATCGACGCGTGTTGTTGCTGGAAGCAGGCCCTTCCTATGCGCCGGACGCGTATCCGGACCCGGTACGCCTGCAGCACATCATCGGCGGCGACGCCGCGCATGACTGGGGTTATGCCGCCGAGCCAGGTCGGAACGACGTGTGCCTGCCGCTGCCACGAGGCAAGGTGCTGGGCGGTTCGTCGGCCATCAACGCCGGTGTGGCGATGCGCGCGCCAGCCGGCGACTTCGCACGCTGGGCCAAGGCCGGGCTTGAACATTGGGAAGCCTCGGACGTACTGCCGTTTTTCCAGAGAAGTGAACGCACCGTGCATGGCGACGACGCGGTGCATGGGCGCAGCGGGCCGTGGCCGATCCACTACCTGCAGGACGATGAAATCTCGGACATGCAACGCGCATTCATCGCCTCGGCCGTGCAGGCCGGCTTTACGCACGTGCGTGATTTCAACGGCGCACAGCCCTTCGGTGTGGGCGCGTATCCCATGAACAACCGCATGGGCGTGCGGCTCAATACCGGCATGACCTATCTTTCATCGGAAGTCCGCGCGCGGCCAAATCTGACCATTCGTGCACAGCAACTGGTGGATCGCGTTGAGATCGATCACCGCCGGGCCGTGGCAGTACGGCTCGCCGATGGTCAACGCGTTGCGGCAAGGGAAATCGTGCTGTGCGCGGGCGCCTACGGCACGCCGGCCATCCTGCTGCGCTCGGGCATCGGGCCGGCGGCGGACCTGCGGGCGCTTGATATCGAAGTGGTGGCCGACCTGCCGGTGGGGCAGCGCCTGCAGGAGCATCCGTTCTTTTACACAACCTGGGCCGCGCACCCGCAGAAACTGGGCCTGCCGTTGCCGCCAGTGGGCGCGATACTGTGGGCGCAATCTTCGCAGGCGGCGCTGGGCGTTGGCGACCTGCATGTCTCGGCCGTGCATTACGGCGACCCGGCCAGCTCGCCAACGGGCGCCATCTTCATCCTGGCGCTGGCGCTGACCCGGCCGCGCTCGTTGGGAACAGTGACGCTGCGTTCGCGCGCCCCGGCCGTTGCACCGCGCATCGACTTGAATCTGCTTGCCGACGTGCGCGACCGGCGCGTGATGGTGGAAGGAATCGAATTGATCCGACGCATCGCACGGCAGGGACCGTTGGCAGGGATCATTGCCGAAGAGATGGTTCCGGGAGTGGCGGCGAATGGCTACGACGCTCTCGAATCCGCACTTCCAGCGGCCCTGGATATCTACCATCACCCCACCTCCACCGCACCGATGGGCGGTGCACACGACCGGCATGCGGTGACGGATTATCAAGGGCGGGTGCGTGGCATCGATGGTCTGCGGATTGCCGATGCCTCTTCCTTCCCCGACGTGCCCTGCGTGGCAACCAACCCGACAGTCATCATGTTGGCCGAGCGCATCAGCCAGTGGATGCGGGACGGTTGAGGTGACGCTGCGCGCGGCCATCATCGAGCGGCTCAAACACACGGCGCTGATCTGGCTGGCGGTCTATCCCAGTGTGGTGCTGGTGTTGAGCCTGGCCGGCGATCGTCTCGCGCATTGGCCGTTGCCGCTGCGGGTGCTGGCTTCGACGCTGGTCATCGTGCCGGTGGTGGTCAACATCAGTTCGCCGCTGGTGCAGGCGCTGGTGACCGCGTTGGGCGTGGCATTGCGCAGGCATTGCCAACAGCGTCGTAGACAATGACAGGAGCGCTTCCATGGCTGTGATTTCAACATCACCTATCCATCTGCCGTGCGCCGCCAACTGGATCAACGGCGTCGCACGCTTTGACGGCGTGCTCAAGGAATCGATCAATCCGGCGACCTATGAGGTCATCGGTCGTTATCCCGACAACGGTCTTGCTGTGGCGACGGAGGCCGTTGCGGCAGCGTTGACCGCGTTCCAGCAGACGGCCTGGGCGCATGACCATGAACTGCGTGCGCGTGTGCTGGAAAAGCTGGCCATGGCTTTTGAACGCAATCGCAGCCGGCTGCAGCAGATGCTCTCGCTGGAGAACGGCAAGGTCATGCGCGAAGCGGCGTTTGAGCTGGACATGGTGCCCAGCAAGCTGCGCTACGCCGGTGCGTGCGCAATGACGGAGGCTGGGCGCGCACTGCGTCCCAAGCCTGGTCGCATCTCGATGCTGCTGCGCCAGCCGATGGGAGTGGCTGCGGTCATCGCGCCGTGGAATTCGCCGGTGGTGTTGACCATCCGCTCACTGGCGCCGGCGCTGGCGGCCGGTTGCACGGTGGTGATCAAACTGCCTGCGCAGGTGGCACAGACCGCCAGCCTCATGGCCAACATTATGGCCGAGGTGGACGAGCTTCCGCCCGGGGTGATCAACCTGTTCTTCGAGTCTGGCCCCGAAGGTTCCGCCTATCTGATCGACGCGCCACAGGTGCCGGTGGTCAGCTTCACCGGCTCCACGCGCACCGGCCGCGCGATTTCCGCCGTGGGCGCGCGACATCTCAAGCGGTTTGGCATGGAGCTGGGCGGCAAGACGCCGATGATCGTGTTTGACGATGCCGATCTGGAAGCCGCCTTGCCGGTACTGGAGAAGGCGCTGACGGTGTTCGCGGGCCAGTTCTGCATGACAGGTGCGCGGTTGCTGGTGCAGCAGGGCATCTACGACACCCTGCGCGAGCGCATGGCAGCGCGGCTGCGTGCGGTCAATGTCGGGCCGGCCTGTGATCCGAACAGTGACATGGGCCCCTTGATCGATCGCGACAACGTCGAGCGCGTGGAGCAGGTGGTGGAGGCCGCCATTGCGGCCGGGGCACGGGTGGTGGAGCGGGGCGGAGCGGTTGGTCATGGCGTACTGGCGCGGGGCGCGTTCTTCCGGCCGGCGCTGCTGGAGGTGTTCGACAACGGCCTGGACATCATCCAGCAGGAGACGTTTGGCCCGGTGCTGACCTTGCAGCGCTTCACCGATGAAGCCCAGGCCATCGGCCTGGCAAACGACAACCCCTATGGCTTGGCGGCCAGCATCTGGACGCGCGACATGGATCGCGCATTGCGCGTGGCGCAGGCCATCGATGCCGGCTCGGTGTGGATCAACGACTGGGCGCAGGTGTTTGATGGCACCGAAGAAGGCGGCTTCAAGCAATCCGGGCTGGGGCGCTTGAACGGCCTTGCCGCCCTTGAAGACTTCGTGGAGTACAAGCACATCGCCTTGCATCCTAGGCTCGCACGGTAGGGCGTTTGCCGCGATTGCCTGGCGATATCGCAGGAGCGCAACAATGGAACTGGAGATGGCCCGGGCGCTGCTTGAGGCGTTGCACGCGGGCGCGCAGGGAAATGGTCGCGAACGGGTCAACCATGCCCGTGGCATTGTCGTGGAAGGGCGCTTCCGCGCGACGCCTGCTGCGTCGCAGTGGTGCCTGGCGGAAATTTTTTCCGGGAAGGAACAGCGGGTGCTGGCGCGCTTTTCAAGCTCCGGCGCGGACAGCCTTATCGATCAGCGCAGCCCATTGGCCGAGCCGCGCGGCTTGGCCCTGCGCATCGGCGGCGGCAAGGCGATGACGCTGGTCGGGCATTCCATTGAAGGGTTTCCGGCGGCCAGCCCTGAGCAGTTTCTGGCAGTGTTGCAGGCGCTGAGTGCAGGCCAGCGCGGCGCGGCGGGCGATCCCGCACCATTGACGGAATGCCCTCTGTTGAACCGTTTTGAGGCATTGCGTCGGCAAGCCCCGGCGCGCAGCTTCACCGCGTTGGATTACCACATGCTGCACCCGTATCGGTTGACTGCCGCAGACGGGCAGGCGCAGGTCGGGCGGTTGAGCATTCATGCCGCCGGTTCCCATGCGGTGCTTGATCCGTTGGATGGCCCGGATTGCCTGGACAAGCGCCTGCGCCATGAACTGTCCGAGACCGCGGCGGTATTGGCGATGCGCTTTACCCCGGTTCCCGAAGGCGTGGACCCGGGCGACCTGAGTGCAGCCTGGAATCCGTCGTTGCCCGGCGTGACACTGGGCCATCTGTGGCTGGAGCGGGTGGCTCCGCGCCAGGCCGCGCAGCGGCGGCTGGTGTTCGATCCGGCTGCGCTGCCGCCAGGCATTGCCTTTGCCGGTGATCCGATGGTGCACACACGGCTGCAGGTCTATCGGCTGGCAGCGATGCAGCGGCTGCGGCGCTGAATCGGCAGGCCGGGGCATCGCCGGGCCTATGCTTGCCGGCCAGAAAAGGCCTGTTGCGGCCGGCCAAGGCCATGGCTTGACCACGGCGTTCACAATTGCCTACAATCTGCGGCTCGCCGGAATAGCTCAGTTGGTAGAGCGGCGCATTCGTAATGCGTAGGTCGTAGGTTCGATTCCTATTTCCGGCACCAGATCAGGCCCGCCTTGTGCGGGCCTTTTCTGTGGGCGGAACCTGCAGTGGATATGCATGCAATGCAATTCCCTGCAATGCTGTCCGGTGTAGCGGTGCGGGTAGCTTCGCGCTGCCTGCCGTCGGGCATGTCAGCCTCCTATGTCCCTGGGCGTGCGCGCAACCTGTACAGCGCTGACGCTGCTGCCGTCCCTGGAGTCGAGCGTGACGAACCAGTTGACCGGCGTGGGCGATGCGGTGGTGCGTTGCGCTGGTGCGGGCTCGGCCGGTGTCGCGGTGAGGCACAAGGTGGAGGATTGCAGGTCCTGCGATGAGGGTTCGGTCGGGTTGCAGGTGAAGCCCTGCGCCGAAAGGGCGCCGGTTGCTTCTGCCAGCGGTGCCCCGATCGGTGCCCACTGCGCCAGTTGCGTTCTTGCATCTGCAGCCGACTGCTGGAAGCGGAACGTGGAGGAGGGGGGATCGACGTCACTCATGGCGGAACATCCTGTCGCCGCCTGCAGGGAAATCATCAGCATCCCAATTGGGCGAGCCGCGTGCAGTAAACGAAACGATGCCGGCGCGGGGGCGGGAATCGATGGGAGCTTGCCGGGTCTCATTGGCTCTCCTGGTACCGGAGCAAGATTTGAGGCTTTTTGAGTCTCTTACATCGGATGTTATTTGCTGACTCACATCCATTAACCGATGTCGTGGAGTTCGCCCGGTGATCGTATTTCACCGATGCGGGCAACTGATTTACCATGGCGCCCCCTGGTTGCGAAGGTGCCGGCTGTTGCATGGATTCGGCGACCTTGGGGGCCGGAAGTGTCGTCCGCGATGGTCGAGGGCAAGGCGGCTTGACTTTGCCGATCCTGCTACGTCGCCTGCGCGGCTGCTGGTGACTTGCAACAGTCGGGGCTGCGACAGTGGGCCGCAGGTGCGACAACATGTCGCATGTCCGGGGGGCGGTTTCCTGCGCGAAATCATTGTCAATGCCTATCTTAAGTGTTGCGTGAAGGCCTAAAATTGCGGCGCTGAATCCGACACTCCCATGCTCGCGTTCCCCTGGAGGCAATCTCCGGGCGCACATCCGCGCAAGCGCGCACGGGACTGCCGGGGGCAGTTACTCCCTCGCAATTGGATCGACCGATGATTCCGTTGAAAACCCTTGGGCGCCTGCTGCGCCCGGGCCTTATTGTTGCCATGGCCGTCATGATGACGGGCTGCGACTGGGCCTTGTTTGACCCCAAAGGCCAGATCGCCCGGGACGAACTCACGCTGCTGATCACCTGCACGGTGCTGATGCTGCTGGTCGTCATCCCGGTGATCGTGATGACACTGGTGTTCGCGTGGAAGTACCGCGCATCCAATACCAAGGCCCGTTATGAGCCCGAGTGGTCGCACTCCACCGCCATTGAAGTGGTGGTCTGGTCGATCCCGTGCATGATCATTCTGGTGCTGGCCGTGCTGACCTGGCGCTCCTCGCACGCGCTTGATCCGTACAAGCCACTGGAGTCGGACGCCAAGCCGGTGCAGATCGAGGCGATCTCGCTGGACTGGAAGTGGCTGTTCGTCTACCCGGAAGAGAACATCGCCGTGGTCAACGAGCTGACCTTCCCGGTCAACACGCCACTGAACTTCAAGCTCACCGCCGATTCGGTGATGAACGCGTTCTTCATTCCGCATCTGGGCAGCATGATCTACTCGATGGCCGGCATGGAAACCAAGCTGCACCTGATCGCCGATGAGGCAGGCAGCTATGAAGGCCGTTCCTCGCATTACAGCGGTGCCGGCTTCAGCAAGATGCACTTCCTCGCCCACGCCGTGAGCAATGAGGAATACCAGGCATGGCTGGCCAAGGTGCGTGGCGATGCCAAGGCAATGGACCAGAAGTCCTTTGACGAGCTGGCCGCTGAAAAGAACCATGACTACTACCCGGTGACCTACTACGGCAGCACCGAGGCAGGCCTGTTCGACGCGATCATGGCCAAGCACATGGGCGAGAGCCACCACTTCGGCATGAAGCATGACAAGGCGATGTCGCACGACGCCACGGGCCACGGCGCGATGAACCATGAAGCCATGGATCACGACGCCATGGGCCACGACGGTCATGGTGCCGCTGCTGCTGGTCACGCCGGTCACAATGCAAACGAGCCAGCCGAAGCCGCGCATGCCGGCCACGGTCCCTCGGGAGAATGACGATGCTTGGAAAACTCTCTCTTGATTCACTGCCGCACGATCCCATCGTGCTCACCACGCTGATCGGCGCGATCCTGGGTGGCCTGGCCGTTGTTGCCGCCATTACCAAGTTCAAGCTGTGGGGCTACCTGTGGAAGGAGTGGTTCACCTCGGTGGACCACAAGAAGATCGGTGTCATGTACCTGATCGTGGCGTTCGTGATGCTGCTGCGCGGCTTCTCCGATGCCATCATGATGCGTGCCCAGCAGGCCGTGGCCGCCGGCGGTGCGGAGGGCTACCTGCCGCCGCACCACTACGACCAGATCTTCACCGCGCACGGCGTGATCATGATCTTCTTCGTGGCCATGCCGCTGATCACGGGTTTGATGAACCTGGTGGTGCCGCTGCAGATCGGCGCGCGCGACGTTGCCTTCCCGTTCCTGAACTCGCTGAGCTTCTGGCTGTTCGTCGCAGGCTGCGGCCTAATGATGATCTCGCTGTGGATCGGTGAGTTCGCGGCGACCGGCTGGCTGGCGTTCCCGCCGTTGTCCGGGCTGGAATACAGTCCAAGCGTCGGCATGGATTACTACATCTGGGCACTGCAGGTGTCTGGCCTGGGTACCACGCTGAGCGGCATCAACTTCTTCATCACCATCCTCAAGATGCGTACCCCGGGTATGCCGCTGATGAAGATGCCGGTGTTCAGCTGGACTGCACTGGTGACCAACGTGCTGATCATCGCCGCTTTCCCGGTGCTGACCATCACCCTGGTGCTGCTGACCCTGGACCGTTACCTGGGCATGCACTTCTTCACCAATGACAGCGGCGGCAACGCCATGCTGTACATCAACCTGATCTGGATCTGGGGCCACCCGGAGGTCTACATCCTGGTGCTGCCGGCATTTGGTGTGTTCTCCGAAGTGATCGCCACGTTCTCGCGCAAGACCCTGTTCGGTTACAAGGGCATGGTCTACGCCACCTGTGCCATTGGTGTGCTGTCGTTCCTGGTGTGGCTGCACCACTTCTTCACCATGGGCTCCGGTGCCAACGTCAATGCCTTCTTCGGCATCACGACGATGATCATCTCGATCCCTACGGGCGTGAAGATCTTCAACTGGCTGTTCACGATGTACCGCGGCCGCGTGCACTTCACCTCGCCGGTGTTGTGGACGATCGGCTTCATGATCACCTTCGTCATCGGCGGCATGACCGGCGTGATGCTGGCGATCCCGGCCATCGACTTCGTGCTGCACAACTCGCTGTTCCTGATTGCCCACTTCCACAACGTCATCATTGGCGGCGTGGTGTTCGGCATGTTCGCCGGCATCACCTACTGGTGGCCGAAGATGTTCGGCTTCAAGCTTGACGAAACCTGGGGCAAGCGCGCGTTCTGGGGCTGGTTCATCGGCTTCTACGTGGCCTTCATGCCGCTGTACGCACTGGGCTTCATGGGTGCTACGCGTCGTATGCAGAGCTACCCGAACATGGACTACCAGCCGTACTTCGTGGTGGCCGCCGTCGGTGCCGCGATCATTGCCCTGGGCATCCTGTGCCAGGTGATCCAGATCGCCGTGTCCATCCGCGACCGCAAGAAGAACGTCGACCTGACCGGCGATCCGTGGGATGCCCGTACCCTGGAATGGGAAACCGCTTCCCCGGTGCAGTTCTACAACTTCGCCGTCCTGCCCAAGGGCGAGGAGCTGGACGATTTCTGGCAGCGCAAGCAGCGTGGCGAGGCATGGCCCCGTCCGGCCAAGTACAGCGACATCCACATGCCGAGGAACACCGGCACGGGTGTTGTCATCGGCGCCTTCAGCCTGGTGCTGGGCTTTGCGATGGTCTGGCACATCTGGTGGCTGGCCATCGTCGGCCTGGTCGGCATGATCGGTACCTTCATCTACCGCACCTTCGACAAGGACGTGGATTACTGGGTGCCGGCCGCTGAAGTCGAACGTATCGAGAATGAACACCACAAGCACCTGGTTGCCCAGGGCCTGGTGAAGAACGAGGTGAAGGCATGAGCACCAACGCCCACACGATGACCCACGGCGCCGCAGCTCACGCTGCGGGCCATGGCGATGACCATCACGAGCATCACGACACCGGCGAGAACACCATCTTCGGTTTCTGGGTGTACCTGATGAGCGATCTGCTCATCTTCGCCACCCTGTTCGTCACCTATGTGGTGCTGTCCGGCGGCACCAACGGTGGCCCGGCCGCGAAGGAACTGTTCGACCTGTCCTTCGTTGCCTGGGAAACCGCGCTGCTGCTGGTGTCCTCGCTGACCTTTGGCCTGGGCATGATCGCCATGCACCAGGCCAAGCAGGGCCAGATGTTCTTCTGGCTGGCCATCACCTGGCTGCTGGGCCTGGGCTTCATGAGCATGGAAATCTGGGAGTTCAATCACCTGATCCACCAGGGTAATGGCCCCGGCGAGAGTGCCTTCCTGTCGGCGTTCTTTGCCCTGGTTGGTACCCACGGCCTGCACGTGAGTGCTGGCATGCTGTGGCTGCTGGTGATGTTCATCCAGCTCAAGCGTGACGGCCTGACCCCGCGCAACAAGACCCGCATGGCGTGCCTGAGCCTGTTCTGGCACTTCCTGGATCTGGTCTGGATCGGCGTGTTCTCTGTCGTCTACCTGTCGGGAGCTATGTAATGTCCGCACATGACAATCATGCACACGGTGCCGGCGGCGAGAGCCACGGCAGCGTCAAGTCCTACCTGATCGGCTTCGTGCTGGCTGCGGTGCTCACCATCATCCCGTTCTGGGTGGTGATGAGCGGTGGCCTGTCCAGCTTTGCCACCGGCGCGGTGATCGTGGTTGCAGGCATCCTGCAGCTGCTGGTGCACTTGGTGTTCTTCCTGCACCTGGACCGTTCCTCGGCACAGCGCTGGAACGTCAATGCCGGCATGTTCACCCTGGTGGTGATCGGCATCATCGTGCTGGGCACGCTGTGGGTCATGTGGAACATGAACTACCACATGATGGGCTGAGCGGGCTGACCGCCAGTGCCAGGACAAAGGCCGCCGCAAGGCGGCCTTTGTCGTTTCCGGACAGGTGTCGAAGGGGCGTGGGCAGGAAGAGACTGTGCGGAGAGGCGGTGCGGTGAGGGCAGGGGCAGGGCAACGGGCGGTTGTGTCCGCTCTTCCCCTGTTCCTGCAGTGCCCGGGCAGACCGCTCCCGGCGGTCAGCGGGTCGGAGGTTTTGCCGTCCCTGTCCTGTGCTCAAGGAGGCCGAATCCGGTGCCGGCCAATTTCCGCCTGCCACGGGGATTCATCGGTTACCGCGTCCCCGGCGTTTGCTACCCTGTCCTCCTTTCGGACTGATGCCCGGTGTTTTTTATGGTGTGGTTGCGTGTTGCCCTGGTTCTGCCGTTGATTGCCATCAACACGTTGGTGCATTGCCTGCCGTTGTTCGTGGTTGCTCTGGTGAAGGCCGTGCTGCCGTTTCAGGTGGTGCGTCGGGCCTGCAACCCGTTGCTGACGGGTTTGGCCGAGAGCTGGATCAGCGTCAACAGCACCATGATCCACCTGTTCACCCGCACCCGCTTCGAGGTCAACGGGCTTGCCGACCTTGATCGCAATGGGCATTACCTGGTGTTGGCCAACCATCAGAGCTGGGTGGACATCCTGGTGCTGCAGAAGGTGTTCAACCGCCGCATTCCGCTGCTGCGTTTTTTCCTGAAGCGCTCGTTGTTCTGGGTGCCGGTGCTGGGCCTGGCCTGGTGGGCGCTGGACTTCCCCTTCATGGGCCGCTACACGCGCAAGCAGATTGCAAAGAACCCCGAACTGGGCCGCCGAGACATGGAAGTTACCCGCAAGGCCTGCGAGAAGTTCAGCAGCATTCCGGTGGCGGTGATGAATTTTGTCGAAGGCACGCGCTTCACGCCGGAAAAGCATGACGGGCAAAACTCACCCTTCATGCACCTGCTCAAGCCAAAGTCCGGTGGCGTGGCCTTCGTGCTGGACGCGATGGGCAAGGGGCTGCATGCCTTGCTGGATGTGACCATCGTCTACCCCAAGGGCATTCCGTCGATGATCGACTTGATGGCGAACCGTCTGCCTGAGGTGAAAGTGCTGGTGCGCAAGCTGCCGATTCCCGCCGAGCTGATGGGCGGCAATTACCAGGACGACCGCACCTATCGCGCGCAGTTCCAGCAGTGGATGAACAGCCTGTGGGTGCAGAAGGACGCGGAGATCGCGGCGATGCTTCAAGGCAAGGCCTGAGCCTGCCTTGGCCGTGGAATTGCAAAGGCCCCGAAAGGGGCCTTTGTCGTTGCGGCGTGATGCATTTTCGTCACTGAAGCGGGGGCGGTACATTTCCGGAGCGCGAGTTCGGCCCAACGGTAGGCGCGTCAGCTTGGGTGTAGAGTGCGCGCCTGACCGTCAACTCAGTGAGGAACTGTATGAACACTGCTGCTGCTTTCTATCCCGTAGGCACACCGGGCCAGCCCTGGGGGGCGCCGGAGCGCACGCAGTGGCTGCAGCGCCAGGTGGTGCAGCGCAGCCATGCAGATGAAGTGGTGTCGAAGATCGACGCACTGCGTGAACGCTTTGATGTTTCTCAATACGGCGAACTGGACTATCCCTCCGGCCGCTACCCGTTGCTTGCCGTGCGCAGTCGCAACTGGGACGATGCCTTGCCGGTGATGTTGGTGACAGGTGGCGTGCACGGCTACGAAACCAGCGGCGTGCAGGGTGCTCTGCAGTTCCTTGATCAACGGGCCGCCGAGTACGCAGGCCGTTGCAATCTGTTGGTGGTGCCCTGCGTGAGCCCGTGGGGTTACGAGCGCATCCAGCGTTGGAACGCCTTGGCGCTGGACCCGAACCGTTCGTTCGTGACCGACAGCCCCGCGCCGGAATCGGCGGCGTTGATGGCATTGGTGGTGCCGCTGAAAGGCCGCATCGTGATGCATATCGACCTGCACGAGACCACCGATACCGACGAAACCGAGTTCCGCCCGGCACTTGCCGCCCGCGACGGCAAGCCTTTCGAGCCGGGCGAAATTCCCGATGGTTTCTATCTGGTGGATGACAGCGAGAACCGCCAGCCTGCGTTCCAGCAGGCGGTCAATGCGGAGGTGGCCAAGGTCACCCACATTGCGCCGGCCGACGCACGCGGGGAAATCATTGGTTCGCCGGTGGTTGCGCCCGGGGTGATCGAATATCCGCTCAAGGCCCTGGGGCTGTGTGCCAGCGTGAGTGGCGCGCGTTACACCACCACGACCGAGGTGTATCCGGACAGCCCGAAAGCCACACCGCAGCAGTGCAACGATGCGCAGGTGGCGGCGGTGGTCGGTGCGCTGGATTACGCGTTGAGCAACGGCTGAAGATGTTTGTGCTTGGCTGAGGGGCGGTGGGTTGGAGGGTAGGGCAAGAGCGGAAGGCGGCCCTCATCCGCCCTTCGGGCACCTTCTCCCGCTCATTGCGGGAGAAGGGAAGCCAGCAGCAAGAGCAAAGGCCAAAGCCAACTTACCGCGCGTGGCAAGCCGCAGAGCAAAGCAGGCGGCCACTTCACACGGCTGCTGCACACGCCCATGGGAGGATTCCTTCATGAATCCTCAGCCCGTGACATTTCTGTTCCTCGGCTTGATCAGCCTGCCTGCATGGGCCGCTGAAGCGCCTGAGTACGACCGTCCCGGTATCGGTTTTTCCACCCGTACGGTGGGCAAAGGGGTCTTTGCCTGGGAGCAGGGTTTGCCCGACGGCAGTCGCGATCGCAGTGATGGCATCACCACCACCGCATGGACCGCCGCCACGCTGTTGCGCCTGGGCGTGTCTGAAACCGTCGAGATCCAGCTCGGTGCCGACACCTGGAGCAGCCTGCGCGTGCGTGGTGCGGGCATCAACACGCGTGACAGCGGAGGCGGCGATGGCAACATTGCGGTGAAGTGGGCGCCGGCGCTGCACGGTGATCGGTTCTCGCTGGCGTTCAAAGGTGGCGCAACGCTGCCGTGGGGAAGCGCGCCGCTGGGGGATGGCGGCGATGACTACGATCTTGGCGTTACCGCGGCGTGGGCCCTGTCCGGCGACACCAGCCTGGCCTTGTATGTCGACCGGCAATGGGGTGACAGCGGCAAGGGCTGGTTGTTCTCGCCCAGCTATGGGTTTGCCCTGGGCGAGAATGTGTCCGCCTATGTCGAAGGCGGCTATGGCACCGGCGTGCAGTACATGCGTGCGGCCGGCGCCGGCGTGACCTGGATGGCTACGCCGCGCCTGCAACTGGATGCCTCTTTCCTGCGCGGGCTGGATGAGGAAACCATCGATTGGCAAGGCGGCGTCGGCTTGGCCCTGTATTTCGATTGAACCATTGCTCAGCGGTTGACCACCGGGCCATGTACGCCGCTGTAGCCGGCGCCACAGTTGCTGGTGCAGTCGCTGGTGAGCATGTTGCGCACGATCAAGCCGGCGTTGTTCTTGGAACGGAAGTGGCCCACGCCGCTGCTGGTGTCGCCACCGCCCAGGTTGTACGGAGCGCCATCGCTCCAGTCCCAGTCGAAGCTGTAGGCACTGCTGCCTGCACCGATATCCACCTGTGCACGAACATTGGCGGCGCTGTTGAACAGCGCGCCATCGCTGCAGCCGCTGCTGTAGCTGGTGGTGAAGCAGTGCACCTGGTCGCGCAGGCCGGCGGTGATCGTATAGAAGCCGATGCCGGTGTAGGTGGCCGGGAACGTGCGCAGGCTGCCGCTGCCACTGCCGGTCCAGCGGTTGTAGCCGTAGTAGGCAACGCCAGTGCTCGGGTACAGGCCGAAGGTGTAGTAGTCATACGGGAAGACATAGGCCTCGGCGTTGCAGGTCGTTGCCAGTGTCGATTGGTAGCCGGTGCTGCGGCAGGTCTGCAGCCCGCGCAGCCCCCGGCGATATTGACGAAGCGCCGCACGCTGCCCTGGTAGCCGTGGTACTTGATCGTGGCCAGCGCCATCGTGGAACCCAGTGAATGCGTCACCAGGTCCACCTGGCTTTTGCCGGTGTATGCCTTCACTTTGTCGATGAATGTCTTGATGACCTGATAGCGCGACGGCGCGTGGTAGTTGTACTGGGGTGCGGCGCGCTCGCTGGCGCTGAGGTAGGTGATGCCAAACAGTTCGCAATCGTTGTAGCCGGCGGCCTTGAGTTCGGCATAGATCGAGCGCGGTGGTGTGGTATAGCCGCTGACCGCGCCTGCCGGCATGTCGAAGCTGATGGCGCTGTCGCCGTTGCCGGGGATGAACACCACCGGCGTTCGGGTTGCAGTGCAACTGCCGCCGCCAAAACCACCCTGGCCAACGCCGGGGTTGAAGCCGCCGGCATATTGGGTGGCGGTGCCGGTGCAGGTATAGCCATTGTTGCCGCCGCAATCGAGCGCGCCTGCCGTGCCGGGCGTCAGCAACGCGGCGGCCAGGGCCAGTGGGGCGGCAACGGTGCCGAGAAACCCTGCAGCCAGGGCGGGGATGGATCGGGTGATCGACATGCGGCAGCTCCGGTCGGGTGATCGCGTTGGATCAGCCGAGCATCGGCTTGCTGGTGCTGCTCCGGCAGTGTCCTTTGGGGAAACTTGCAGCGCAGCATCGTCATGTACTTACTTGCGGCTGCGCACCAGCATGGTCGAGGCCTGCAGGATGGCGCGGGTCAGCAACGCCATGGTTTTGACCTCGCCCTTCCAGTGCTGCCAGTACAGCGGCACGTCCTCCCAGGCGCGGGCTTTCACATAGACCAAGCGGCCGCTTTCCAGGTGGCGGCGTACCAATGGCAGCGGGTTCATGGTCCAGCCCAGGCCGCCCAGGTTGGCGTGGACAAAGGCGCGGGTGGAGGGAATCCACCAGGTCGGGGCATTCAATGGCTGGGTGATGTCGGCCAAACGCCGCGCGTAGCGGGCCTGCAGGTCGTCCTTGCGGTTGAAGACCAGCACGGGCGCCTGCGCCAGTGATTGCGCGTTCACCCCTTTGGAAAAGTAGCGCGCGTGGAATTCGGGGGTGCAGGTGGCCGCGTAGCGGATGCTGCCCAGGGCGTGGATCTGACAGCCCTGCACCGGCTCGGACAGCGTGGTCACCGCGCCCAGCACCGCGCCCTGGCGCAGCAGGGCCACGGTGTGGTCCTGGTCTTCGGTGTGCAGGTCCAGCGTGGTGCTGGTGGTCTGAGAAAAGGTCTGCACGGCTTCAGGGAACCAGGTTTCCATGCTGTCGTGGTTGACGGCCACGGCGATGCTGGCCCGGCTCAGCTCGGCGTCGCTCAGGCCGATGCGCTCGAAGGCGTCCCGCTCCAGCAGGGCGGTCTGTTCGGCCAGTTGCACCAGCACCTGGCCCTCGGGCGTGGCCTCGGTGGGAATGCTGCGCTTGACCAGCAGCTTGCCCACGCGGTCTTCCAGCGCCTTGATCCGCTGCGAGATGGCCGAGGCGGTGACATTCAATGACAGCGCGGCGCGCTCGAAGCTGCCTTCGCGGATGACCGCCGCCAGGGCACGCAGCTGTGAATGGTCAATACGCATGTCTTAAGTTTTGCTAAGGATGGTTAACGAAGTTTAGCTCTACTTTTCAATGTTGCGCTGCGACAATTGCCGCATCCCGCCGCTGCGGCGGACATTCCTGCAGCGGCCCTCCCCCAAGTAAAGGCAGTTCCCCCATGTTTTCCGTTGTTTCCGCACAGGCCGCCGGTAGCGCCTGGCTCAGTGGTGCCGGCATCGGCATCGGTTTGTTTGCCATCGTGGGAGCGCAGAGTGCGTTCATCCTGCGCCAGGGCATCATGCGCCAGCACGTCATCCCGATCATCGCCACCTGTTTTGCCATCGACGCGGTCTTCATCCTGGCCAGCGTGGCCGGGCTGCGCACGTTGACCGAGCAGATGCCGTGGCTGACCACGGTGCTGCTGTGGGGCGGCGTGGCGTTTCTGGGCTGGTATGCACTGCAGTCGGCGCGGCGGGCGATGTCCGGCGGTGGCGGCATGCAGTTGGACGACAATGCCGAGCAATCGCTGCGCACCGCGCTGCTGGCAGCAGCAGGCTTCTCGATCATCAACCCGCACTTCTGGCTGGACATGATGGTGATCGGCTCGATCGCCGACAACTTTGGTGAGTCGCGCATGGCCTTTGCTGCCGGCGTGGTCACGGCCAGCGGTATCTGGCTGACCGCACAGGGCCTGGGGGCCCGCCTGCTGGCGCCGTTGTTCACCAAGCAGTCCACCTGGCGTGTGCTCGACGGCACCATCGCCGTGATCCTGAGCGTGCTGGCGCTGACCCTGGCAGTGCGCGGCGCCGGCTGAAAACAGCAGGCTCTGCCACTGGTGGTTCACAACGAGGGCGCCCCGGCCGGCTGCAGGGGGGCCCCTCGGTGATTGGGCCGCCGGGGGGCCGCGCGCACCGCTGGGCCCACGCG
>NZ_JBRRDL010000026.1:0-56061 GCF_056759635.1 Stenotrophomonas sp. STEN056 | reverse complement strand
CCCCCAACGCCTGTCCGGCTTGGTTTTGGGGTTTTTATGCTTGTTTGCATATATATTTTTAAAGTTGCTTGATCTCGTCCCGCTCTCCTGGGGGGGGTGTGGGGTTGGGGAGAGGGGGAAAGCAGGGGAAAGCTGTTGCTCCAGCACCAGCAGGTTATCCTCGGCATCTGAGCCGAACCCGAAGACTCCCGTGTCCCCCCGAATTGCCTTTTTAGCAAGCACCGTCGAGGCCGCACAGCAGGCCCGCGCGCTGTTGTCCGCGCGTTATGGCAACCATGATCCGGATGATGCCGATGTCATCTGCCCGCTGGGCGGGGACGGCTTCATGCTGCAGACCCTGCACCGCCATGGTGGCAAGGGCAAGCCGGTGTTCGGCATGAAGCTTGGCACCGTGGGCTTTTTGATGAACCACCACCGCGAAGATGACCTGATCGAGCGGTTGGCGCAGGCCGAGCCGGCGCACCTGCGTCCGCTGGAAATGATCGCCCTGACCGAATCGGGCACCACCACCGGCTCACTGGCCTACAACGATGTCTCGATGCTGCGGCAGACACGCCAGGCCGCGCACATCGGCATTGACCTCAATGGCCAGCAGCGGGTTGAGGAGCTGATCTGCGACGGTGTGCTGGTATCCACGCCAGCGGGCAGTACCGCCTACAACTACTCCGCGCATGGCCCGATCCTGCCGCTGGGCTCCAACACCATCGCACTGACGCCGCTCGCGCCCTACCGGCCGCGACGCTGGCGTGGCGCCATACTCCGGGCCGGCACGGAAGTCCGCTTCCGCGTGCTCGACCCGTACAAGCGCCCGGTCAGTGTCACCGCCGATTCGCACGAAACCCGCGACGTGGTGGAAGTCACCATCCGCGAATCGCGCGAGCGCCAGGTCACGCTGTTGTTCGACCCCGAACACAACCTGGAAGAACGCATGCTCAGCGAGCAGTTCATGGTTTGAAGGCCGCATGGCTGGCTGCGTGGCGGCTTCCGGGTAGACTGGGTGCCGTTCCTTGATCGCATTGGGTTCATCGCTCATGGGTGACAACACTCCCCGGCTCCTCACCGTCGCGGTGACTTCGCGCGCCTTGTTCGACCTGGAAGAAGGGCATGCGCTGTTCGAGCGTGAAGGGCTGGAGGCTTATGCGGCCTACCAGCGGGCGCACGAAGACGATGTCCTGAAGCCCGGCGTAGCCTTTCCCGTGGTGCGCAAGCTGCTGGCCCTGAATGAAGGCGGGCCGGTGGAAACGCCGCATGTGGAAGTGATCCTGCTGTCGCGCAACTCGGCTGATACAGGCCTGCGAATCTTCAATTCCATCCAGCACTACAAGCTGGATATCGTGCGCGCCACCTTCACCGCCGGCGAACCGACCTGGCCTTATGTGAAGCCGTTTGGCACGGATCTGTTCCTCTCCGCCAACCCGGATTCGGTACGGCGTGCCCTGGTGAACGGCATTGCCGCGGCCACCATCCTGCCGCAGAGCGCGCAGGACGTGGCAGCTGCTTCGGCGGCGGCCACCGACACCGGGCGCTCCAAGACCCAGCTGCGCATCGCCTTTGACGGTGACGCGGTGATTTTCGGCGACGAAAGCGAACGCATTTCGCGTGAGCAGGGCGTTGAAGCCTTTGGGCGGCACGAACGCGAGCGTGCGCACGAGGCGCTCAGTGGTGGCCCGTTCCGTAATTTCCTGTCGGCGTTGCATGCCTTGCAGGCGGCGTTTCCGGCAGGCGAAGCCGCACCGATCCGCACGGCATTGGTGACCGCGCGTTCGGCACCTGCGCATGAGCGTGTCATCCGTACCCTGCGCGAGTGGGGCGTGCGCCTGGATGAAGCGCTGTTCCTGGGAGGGCGGCACAAAGGCCCATTCCTGGAAGCCTTTGGCGCCGACATCTTCTTCGATGATTCGCAGCACAACATCGACAGTGCCCGCCAGCACGTGGCCGCTGGTCATGTGCCGCACGGTGTCGCAAACCCGGACTGAACACGCGCTTTGGCGCAGGCCTGGCAAGCACGTCGGGGCAGCGGCTTTCAGGGCTGCAAAGGCCCGTGATTGCAGGTGTGTTGCGTCCGGGCGTTGCGTGTTCAGGCTTGCGCGCAGCGTGTGTTCGCCTGTCCGGGCCGGCGCCGGGTTAGGGCCTGTTGCCGGATGCATGCTAGGATCGGGACGCTTTCGCGGGCTCAATTTCCAGCGGCAATCCTGCCATGAGCTTGATCTGCACCTCTGCGGCAGATCCCACCGCCCGCACAGCAACCACCCGGCGAATTAGGGACGGGGCCTTGCCCCGGCCGGTAGCGTTTCAGTCTGCCACTCCTTGCCAGTGCTGCCCGTGGGCGGCTGCCGGGTGTTTCGCGCGCCGCGCGGGACCGGACGCATTGTCTCTCCTGCGCTGCGCATCACGCGCCCTTGCGCAGTGCCGTGGTGTTCATTCGCCCGGCAGCTACACAGGAGAAACAACCCCAATGACCATGCGTATCGCCATTCTTGGTGCCGGCCCCAGCGGCCTGGCGCAACTTCGTGCCTTTGAATCCGCCCGTCGAGGTGGCGCAGAAGTACCGGAGATCGTCTGTTACGAAAAGCAGTCCGATCTTGGGGGAATGTGGAACTACACATGGCGAACGGGGTTGGATGCCTACGGCGAGCCCGTCCACGGCAGCATGTACCGCTACCTCTGGTCCAATGGGCCGAAGGAAGCGCTGGAATTTGCAGACTACAGTTTCGAGGAACATTTCGGCCGCCCGATCGCCTCCTACCCGCCGCGTGCGGTGTTGCGTGACTACATCATGGGCCGCATCGAAAAAAGCGGCGTGCGCGACCAGATCCGCTTCAACATGGCGGTGCAGTGGGTGGATTATTCGGAAGAGACCGGGCGCTTCACCGTCAGCGTGCGTGACCTGAAGAAGGACGAACTGGTCTCGGAAGAATTTGACCGCGTGATCGTGGCGACAGGCCATTTCTCCACGCCCAATGCCCCGTTCTTTGAAGGCCTGGAGCGCTTCCCCGGCCGTGTGCTGCATGCGCATGATTTCCGTGATGCCTGTGAGTTCACCGACAAGGACATCCTGCTGGTGGGCAGCAGCTATTCGGCCGAGGACATCGGCACGCAGTGCCACAAATACGGCGCCAGGTCGGTGACTTTCAGCTACCGCAGCGCCCCCATGGGCTACGACTGGCCGGCAGCATTTGATGAAAAACCGCTGTTGCTGCGCGTGGAAGGCAATACCGCACACTTCGCTGACGGTACGTCCAAGGACGTGGATGCCATCGTGCTATGCACCGGCTATCAGCATCACTTCCCGTTCCTGCCCGATGCGCTGACCCTGCGCACGCGCAACCGCCTGTATCCCGGCGACATCTACAAGGGCGTGTTCTGGATCGACAACCCGAAGCTGATGTACCTGGGCATGCAGGACCAGTACTACACCTTCAACATGTTCGATGCGCAGGCCTGGTACGCGCGTGACGTGATTCTGGGGCGCATCGCGTTGCCGGACGCGGCCAGCATGCGTGCCGACAGCGAAACCTGGGTGGCGCGCGAGGAGGCTACCGAGTCGGTCGATCAGGACATCGACTTCCAGACGGCATATGTGCGTGACCTGCTCAACGCCACCGATTATCCGGAGTTCAACGTTGAAGCAGTGGCGAGCCTGTTCAAACAGTGGAAGCACGACAAGCACGACGACATTCTGGGCTACCGCAACTGCAGCTACCGTTCGGTGCTGACCGGCACGATGGCGCCGCCGCATCACACGCCGTGGATGCAGGCGATGGACGATTCGCTGGAAGCATTCCTGGCGGACAGCACGATCGAAGCAGAGCCCATGCGGCGTATTGCCTGAGTCTCGCGGGCGCCGGTTCGTACCGGCGCCAATCGATCTCGCAGGCGCGCCTTCAGGCGCGAAGCGGGTGCCGTATCCGCGTGAGAAATGTCCGCAGCCCAGCATTGCTGGATCGCAGGCATTCCCTCTGCGGCAGGCTTCGCGGTATCGCGCTTGAAGGCGCTCCTGCGGTAGCGGCTACAGCGGCAGCTTGATGTCAGTCAGCTGCCAGCGCAGCCCATCCCGGCTCAACACGAACTGCACCTGGCGGCCGTCTTCCAGGGTGCTGGTAGCGGTGAAGCGCGACAGGGACTCGTAGCGGCCGCTGGTGTTGGCCAACGGACGGGCTGGCGAGGGCGGGCCCCAGGTGTCGCCGTTGGCGGTATCGCCGACAGCGCGTTTGAGCAGGCTGTCACCCTGCAGCAGTGCGGCCACGCCAATGGGGGTGACCAGGGTGTCGACGCCCGCGCCGGTGAGGTTGCCGGCCACGCCCAGTGCAACCGCGCCGAGAATGCTCGACTGCATCTCCGGGCCAGCCTTGCGCACCAGGTAGTCATTGAGCTGCGCCTTCAGGTTGACGCGCAGCGCAGGGAAGTTGACGTGCCGCGACAGCGCGCGGGTGTCGCGCTGTTCGATGGCGCTGCTGATGCCCTGGATGGCCAGGTACGGGCCGGCCAGCACATAGCCACATACCGACAAAACCACCAGCAAGATGGCGGCGGCAATCCATTTCGTCATGATCGTGCTCCTGTTGCTCAGCGGTGCGGGGGGGATTGGGCCTCGGCCCAACGGCGGAGCAGCACCAGGGTTTCGGCCCAGGCCTGGCTGCAGAAACCGTAGTACTCGCTGGCCGGATCCCAGCCCAGTTGCTGGAATTCCACCACGGTCATCGGCTCGCCTTCATGCGGCAATCCACGCCAGGCGCCGGGGCTGGCGCGGCGTGACAGATCGAAGCGGACTTCGGTGCCGGCCCAGGCCGAGGCAGGGCTTTGCGTGGGATGGTGGCTGATGACCTCCCAGCGCACGCAGTGGGCAGGCAGGGTTTCCAGTACTTTCATCACCACCACGCCATGGCCGGCGCCCGGGTTGTGGCTGATCAAGGTGTCGCCCTCACGCTCCGTTTGCTGATGCGGCACCCACCAGCGACTCAGCCCTGCGGCGCTGGCCAGTGCGTCGTAGACGGTACTCAGCGGAGCGTCGATCCAGATCTGGTGATGGATGGTGGACATGGCGGCGGCTTCCGCGTCGGTGATGCTGCCAAGGTTGCCGCAAACCGTGCGTGGCTGTGTGAAGTCTTCAACATGCCGCCGAGCTGCAGGAGCGGCCTCGGCCGCGAAACCGCCGCATTTTTCCGGTTGCGACGCATCCGGCAACTGCAGCCATACCGGCTTCGCGGCCAAGGCCGCTCCTACCTTGATGTGATCCTCAGAACTCCAGATCCAGTGCGGCGCACAGGTAGTCAACGAAGGGGCCGAGCGCCGCCAGATCCTTGGCCAGGGTCTGGCGCAGGCGCGGGCCGGTCATGGTGGCGTCGTCCAGCGAGCGCCACAGCACCCAGTTGCGGTGTTTGAGGTCATCGATGAACTCGAAATCCACCGGGAACCCGCGCGGCGGCCGCACCAGCTTTTCGCTGCTCTCGAACGCATAACGCTTGCGCGTGGCCGGTGCATGCGCGGCAGCTTTCCAACTGCCGGGGTTGTCGAAGATGAATTGCCGCAGGCGGCGTTGTACGTCCGGTTCCGGGTGCCAGATACCTGCGCCGACGAAGCTCTCGCCCGGCGCCAGATGGATGTAATACGACGGCGCGGGAACCTGCTTGCGGCGCTCGTGGAACAGCCGCGCACCTTGCCAGGTCTTGTAGGGCGTCTTGTCGCTGGAAAAACGCGAGTCGCGGTAGATGCGGAACAGCGAGCCGCCAACGGTACGCGGGTCGGCCTGGAAGTGTTCGCTGACCGCACTCAAGTCCGGCTGCAGGTCGGTGATCAGGCGCAGGAACGGCTGCCGTACATGGTCTTCGTACTGCTGTTTGTGCTCGGCAAACCAGGTCTTGTCGTTGTGCCGGGCCAGCCCGCGCAGGAACTTGAAGCTGGCATCGCTGAAATACTGGCTCATAGCGAACTCTGCAGGTCGTTGCCCCATTGATCCAGTGCATCCAGCAGGGCCAATGAAGTGGGATTGTCGTGGTGTTCTTCGCGCAGCGCGGCGATCTGCGCGGCGTAGTCCGGCAGCAGTTGTTCGCCCAGGCCGGGCGTCTGCAGCAGGCGCCCGCGGCGGTAGGTGTCCCAGCGCGCACGCGCGGTGGCGTCCAGGGTCTGCGGGTGATTGCGGGCGCGATAGCGGAACAGCAGCTCTGGCAGGCGTGGGTCGCGGAAGCGTTGTTCCAGCTCGGCCAGCGCCGCCGGTGGTGCGGTGCGCACCTTGGCCAGCAGCGCCTTGTCGCCTTCGGCCAGGAAACCGTCGTACAGCGACGCATCGACGTCGATCGGCCCTTCGGTCACGCGCTCGCGGGCGAACACCTGGCGGGCTTTTTCGGCAAGCTGCGGGCCAATCGCGCGCAGCTTGTCGGCCTTGGCTTCGACCTCGGCCGGGTTGATGCCCAGGCGTTCAAAGTCCGCCTCGCGCAGATGATTCCATGCCGCCAATGCCGGCACTTTGTTCAAGTGCACCTCTTTCAATGGAACCCGTTGCTGGCCTTCGGGCAGGTCCGCGGCGCGGGTGTAAAGGCGGCTGGCAATCTCTTCCACGGGCAGATCCATCAGGGCCTCGATATCGCCCTCCAGGTCGAACACGATCACCCGGTTGTTGATGTGCGGGTGGCGCGCCAATGGCAGCACCGGCGCTGCACACAGGCGGCTGGCGGGGTAGCGCATCGAGATATGCAGCACCGGCTGCATGGCCACCACATCCAGCAGTGAGCTCACATAGCGTTTGTCGCGCAGGCGCAGCGCGTAGTCCCACATGCGCGGCTGTGCCTGGCGGAAACGCCGGGCCATGCCGATGGTGGCGTTTACGTCGGACAGGGCTTCGTGCGCGTCGCCCTGGCGGACATCATTGGCGATGGCCAGGTGTTCGAGCTTGAACGAGGTGGCGCCGTCGTCGCGCTGCGGCCAGTGGATGCCGTCCGGCCGCAGTGCGTGCACCAGGCGCAACATGTCCAACAGGTCCCAGCGCGAGTTGCCGCCGCGCCATTCCCGTTCGTACGGATCATGGAAGTTGCGGAACAGACCGTAGCGGACGAACTCGTCGTCGAAGCGCAGCGTGTTGTAGCCCAGCGTGCAGGTCTGCGGGCGTGCCATCAGCTCCTGGATGCGCGAGAACGCCTCGGCCTCGCTGACGCCTTCGGCCAGCGCATGCTGTGGTGTGATGCCGGTGATCAACGTGGCGATGGGCGAGGGCAGCAGATCGTCGGCAGGTTTGACGTAGAAGCTCACCGGCTCGTCGATCTGCCGCAACTGTTCATCGGTGCGGATGGCGGCGAACTGCGCGATGCGGGTGCGGCGCGGGTCCTGGCCAAAGGTTTCCAGGTCGTAGAACAGGAAGCTCTCGGCCATCAGTGGGCTCCTTCCAGGACCGGCAGCTGCGCATGCACGATGCGCTCCAGTGCGGCCCAGTCGATATGCTCCAGCGACGCCTGGCCTGCGGTGGCATCGGCAAGAATGCGCTGCTGGATGCGGGTGCGCTCCAGCGCCACCGCATAGGGCGTGTGCAGGAAGGTGACCATCGTGTAGTGCGGCACGAAGCGGGTGGGCCAGCGTGCCTGCAGCGCCTGCTCCAGCTCACGTTGCAGCAGGAAGGTGGGGTCGGCGACGCGGTCGCGCATCTCCAGGTAGTTTTCCAGCGCCATCTGCTGGATCGCCAGGGCGTTGGGCTGGCGCTCGCGCTCGAACGCGGCAAACGCCTGTGCGGTATCGGCGTGCTCGGCCAGCGCGCGGGCCAGCACCACGCAATCCTCGAAAGCGCAGTTCATGCCCTGGCCGTGGAACGGCACCATGGCGTGCGCGGCATCGCCAACCAGCACTGCTTTGCCGCCCTGTTGCCAGCGCTCCAGGTACAAGGTGCCGAGCAGGCCCGGCGGATGCTGTTCCCAATCGTTGCGCAGGTTGGGGATCAGCGGCAGCGCGTCGGGGAACTCACGCTGGAACAGCGCCTCGGCTTCGGCGCCGGTACGCACATTGGCAAAGCTGGGCTCGCCCTGGTTGGGCAGGAACAAGGTCACGGTGAAGGTGCCTTCGTCATTGGGCAATGCGATGCACATGTAGTTGCCACGCGGCCAGATATGCAGCGCGTTGCCTTCGATCAGGAAGTTGCCCTCGGCGCCGGGGGGGATTTCCAGCTCCTTGTACGAATGGTCCAGGAACTCGATGCGCTCGCCCAGCGGCGCCTTGCGGTTCATCGCCGCACGCAGCGCCGAGCCGGCGCCATCAGCACCGATCAGCGGCGTGTCGAAGTGGATGTCGTGCGCCTGGTCGTCGCGGTCGTCGATAAAGCGCGCGTAACCCGCGTCGAAATCCACCGTATGCAGGCGCCGGTGGAAGTGGAAGCGGGCACCGGCTTCTTCGGCAAGCTGCAGCAAGGTGGTGTTGAGATCCTTGCGGTGCACGGACCAGATCACTTCGCTGTCATCGCGACCATAGCGCTGCAGCTCCGGCTCCCCGCCACGCGGGTGCACCATGCGCCCGCGCATCATCACCGTGCGGGCCATGACGGCCTCTTCCACGCCGGCCTGGCGCAGCGCATTGCGGCCGCGTTCGGCCAGGGCCAGGTTGATGGAGCGGCCGGACTCGTAATCTGCGATGCGTGGATCACCGCGTCGCTCATAAAGCGTGATCTGCCAGCCCTGGCGCGAGAGCAGGATGGCCAACAGTGAGCCGGCCAGGCCGGCGCCGATGATGGTGAGGCTGCGTGGGGGGGAAGTGGTCAACTCAAGGATTCCGTTGGATCAGCTGCGGTTGGCCCAGTTCTCCACTTCTTCGGCGAAGCGGTGGATGTCCTGGTAGCGGTTGTACATGGGCGTCGGCGAGATGCGGATCACGTCGGGTTCGCGCCAGTCGCCCAGCACGCCGGCTGCCTGCAGGTACTCGAACAGCGAGCGCCCCTGCGGCCTGCCGCCGTTGACGCGCAGTGACAACTGGCAGCCACGGCGTTCGGGTTCGGTGGGGGTGATGATCTGCAGTACATGCGACAGGCGCGTGCGCACCATCGTTTCCAGGTACCCGGTCAGTTGCAGCGACTTGGCGCGCAGCGCCTCACCGCCGGCTTCATCGAACAGGGCAAGCGAGGCGCGCAGCGGCGCCAGCCCCAGCACCGGCGGGTTGCTCAGCTGCCAACCTTCGGCGCCGAGTTCGGGTACGAATTCCGGCGCCATCTGGAAGCGGGTGGCCTGCTCGTGGCCCCACCAACCGGCGAAGCGGGGCAGGGTGGTATCGCGTGCATGGCGCTCGTGCACGAAACAACCTGCCACCGCGCCGGGGCCGGCATTGAGGTACTTGTAGTGGCACCACACCGCGAAGTCCGGTGCGACGTCGTGCAGTGCAAGGGGCACGTTGCCGACCGAATGGGCCAGGTCAAAGCCGATATTGGCACCCTGCGCGCGGGCCAGGCGGGTGATCGCATCCAGGTCGAACACCTGGCCGGTGCGGTATTGCACGCCCGGCCACAGCACCAGCGCGACACGCTGCCCGTGCGCGTTCAGGGCACGCTCGATGGCGGCCATCGAGATGGTGCCGTTGGGTTCGTCGGGCTGTACCTCGATCAGATCGGTTTCAGGGTTGAAACCGTGGAAGCGGACTTGTGCCTCCACCGCATGACGGTCGGTGGGGAATGCGCCAGCTTCCATCAGGATGGCCGGGCGCTGCGCCGTGGGCCGGTAGAAGCTGACCATCATCAGGTGCAGGTTCACGCTCAGGGTGTTCATCGCCACCACTTCGTGCGGCAGCGCACCTACCACACGGGCCAGTGAATCAGTGACCAGGCGGTGGTAGCTCATCCAGTGCGTGGGGCCGGTGAAGTGGCCCTCGACGGCGATGCTTGCCCACAGGTCCAGTACTTCCTGCACCATTGCCTGCGCGCCCCTGGGCTGCAGGCCCAGCGAGTTGCCGACGAAGTAGACCTGGTCGCTTCCCTGGTGCTGCGGAATCAGGAACTGGTCACGCAGATGCCGCAGTGGATCAGCGGCATCGAGCGCAGCAGCATGGGCAGTGGAAAGTAGCTCGTTCATCGGGACAGGACACGTGACGGATGTAGCCGCAGTGTACCTGTCCGTATGACGCCGGCGCTTGTGCTCAGGCGTCGCTGGCGGCCGGACGCGGCAGCGGGTGCACACTGCCGCATTGCGTGCAGGTGCGGTGCTCCAGCGAGGAGTGGAAGCGGTCGAAGACCTTGGGCAGATCGGTCTCGATGTTCTTCAGTGGGAAGAACTCTTCGTAGAGCTTGTGGTTGCACTGCTGGCAAAACCACATGAAGCCATCCAGTTCGTGCTCCAGGCGCTTGCGCTCCACCACCAGCCCGACCGAGCCAGGCATGCGCTGCGGCGAGTGGGGTACGCGCGGTGGCAGCAGGAAGATCTCACCGGCGCGGATGGGGATGTCGCGTACCGCGCCGTCTTCCTGTACCCGCAGCACCATTTCGCCTTCCAGCTGGTAGAACCACTCCGGGCCTTCATCCCAGTGGAAATCGCTGCGGTTGTTGGGGCCGCCGACGACCATCACGATGAAGTCGCCGTTCTCGATCATCTTGTTGCCGACCGGCGGCTTGAGAAGATGGCGGTGCTCTTCGATCCAGTTTTGGAGATTGAGGGGCATTGCGAGCATGCGGGACGCCTTCGAAGTTGATCTTGACGCTGATTTGCGAAGTTGATCTTGAGACTGATCTTGATCTTGATCCAGCCCTTCTACCGCAAGCGGGAGAAGGTGCCCCAAAGGGGCGGATGAGGGGGCTTTAAAGAACGCCCAAAGGCAGCCCTCACCCCACCCCCTCTGAGGGGCTCAACCGCAAAAGCAGGGCTCGAGCATAGGCCGAAAACAGGCACCCAAAACTCAGTCGCGCCTACCCTTGCGCGGCACGTACGACAGCGCTTTCTCATACGCCGGCAGCAGGTCGTCGGGGCTGCCGACGTCGATGCCCATTTCCCGCACCCGGCCATCGCGCAGGCTGTATACCCAGCCGTGCACCATCAATTTCTGCCCGCGCGCCCAGGCATCCTGCACGATGGTCGAGCGGCAGGCGTTGACCACCTGTTCGATCACGTTCAGTTCGCACAGGCGCGCGTGCTTGAGTTCGGGTTCTTCAATGGCTTCCAGGATGGCCGCATGCTTCTGTGCGACATCGCCGACGTGGCGCAGCCAGTTGTCGGCCAGGCCAACACGGGTGTTGTTGAGGCTGGCGTGCACGCCGCCGCAGCCGTAGTGGCCGACGATCAGGATGTGCTTGACCTTCAACTGGTCCACCGCGTACTGCACCACGCTCAGGCAGTTCAGGTCGGTGTGCACCACCACATTGGCCACGTTGCGGTGCACGAACACCTCGCCCGGGGCCATGCCGATGATCTGGTTGGCCGGCACGCGCGAGTCGGAGCAGCCGATCCACAGATATTCGGGGTGCTGCTGTTGGGCCAGTTGATGGAAGAACTCAGGGTCTTCGCGCTCGATCCGGTCGGCCCAGTCGCGGTTGTTCTGCAGCAGCTTGTGGATGTCTTGCATGGTGGATGTCCCTGACGTCAGGTGGGTGCAAGGCGCGGCCGGGGTGGTCACGTCGTCGCGGGAAAGGGGGAGGCTTCAGTTGCCGGTGGCAACCTCGTCGCGGCGCCAGCGCATCCAGTGCGCCAGCTCCTGCGAAGCAGGTGAAGCCTGTTGTTCCAGCTTGTCGATGACCGACAGCTGGTTGGCCTCGGGGTGGTTCTGGCTGAACTTCAAGGTGATCTGCACCTGCTCGATGGTGAAGCAGAACCCCACGATGCCGCGCAGCTGGCGGCGGTGATCGTCGCGCTCCGGCTCAAAACGCCAGTTCTGCTCAACGCTGGCCTCGAAGTGGTCACTTGTCGCACTGACCAGCTCGGCCAGCGCGTCGGTGTCGTCGAATGGCTGCAGTTGGCCGCGCAGTTCCGCATTGGCGTAGTTCCAGGTCGGTACGCGTGCAGCGGTTTCCTTGTCCGGATACCAACTGGCCGAAACATAGCCGTGCGGGCCGTCGACCAACACCTTTGCCGCGCCGTGGCGCCGTGCCTGCGGATTGGCCCGTGCCCAGTGCCCGATCAGTTCGATGTGCTCCCCTTGCCGGCGGTACAGCACCGGCAGGCGGGTGATCTCGGGCAGGCCATCGTCGCCGGTGGTCAGTACGGTGACAAACGGATCACGTGCCAGCAGGCGATCCAGCCAGTGCAGGTCGTTTTCACTGAAAGCACGTGGGCTGAACAACGGCGTGGCTCAGGCCCGGCCGCCAAGCAGCTGCACCATGCGGCCGTGCAGGGCATCGTCATCGTCGCCTGCAGGTGGCTGCACTTCGTGCAGCGAAAAACCGCGGGCCAGTGCGTCTTCTTCGTCCATGCCGTCGAACGCCACAAACTCGGCGTCGAACAGCTGCGCGCGCGCGGTGTCTTCGCTGTCATAGCTGAGCGTGTTGCCGTCGCTGTCCAGCACTTCGGCGGTGCCGGCCGGGCGCACACGCAGGCGGGCCCAGATCAGGGTGTTGCCGAGTTGCGCCAGCCACCACTGGTCGTTGGGGGTGTCGAAGTCGTTCATTTCAGTACCAGAGAGTAAAGCCAGAGCGCCAAGGCCATTCCAAGCCCCAGCCAGATCACCAGCAGGGAGATACGGGCGGGCGTTGCCAGGCCGCTGAGCGAGCGGTCATTCAACGTGCGGTAGCGGCCGAACACCAACCAGCGCAGCGCCGGGCCATCCAGGAAGGCAAAGGCCCCGAACGCGGCGGCCGTGGCCGGATGCCGGTCGCGGATGTGTACCAGCGTCAGCGGCCAGAAAATCAGGAACGCGCTCAGCCCCGCGATGGCGATACCGACGAAGCACAACGCGAAGAACAGCGTCATAGCGGCAGACGCGAATGGAGGAGGCTGAAAAGCGGAAAACAGCCAACACTGCGCATCGCCGCCGGGTCTGTCGTTCTCTCGCTTCTCATGGGTGACTCCTCAATGGTTGTGCCTTAGAACTCCGCCGAGCCCGGTGCGCGCGGGTAGGGGATGGCATCGCGGATGTTGGACAGGCCGCACACGTATACCACCAGGCGCTCGAAGCCCAGGCCAAAGCCGGCGTGCGGCACCGAGCCGTAGCGACGGAAATCGCGGTACCACTGGTAGTGCTCGCGATCCAGGCCGAACTGCGCCATGCGTGCGTCCAGCACATCCAGACGCTCCTCGCGCTGGCTGCCGCCAATGATCTCGCCGATGCCCGGGGCCAGCACGTCCATCGCCGCAACGGTCTTGCCGTCGTCGTTCAGGCGCATGTAGAAGGCCTTGATGTGCTCGGGGTAGTTGGTGACCACCACCGGGCGGCCGACGTGTTCTTCGGTCAGCCAGCGCTCGTGTTCGGTCTGCAGGTCCAGGCCCCATTCGACCGGGTAGTCGAACTTCTTGCCGGATTTCTGCAGCAGGGTGATCGCATCGGAATACTCGATGCGCTCGAACGGTGCGTTGACGAACGCTTCCAGGCGGGTGATGGCGTCCTTCTGTACGCGCTCGGCGATGAAGGCCATATCGTCGCCGCGCTCATCGAGCACCGCACGGAACAGGTACTTGAGGAACTCCTCGGCCACGCGTGCGTCTTCGGCCAGGTCGGCGAAGGCGATTTCCGGCTCCACCATCCAGAACTCGGCCAGGTGGCGGGTGGTGTGGCTGTTCTCGGCACGGAAGGTCGGGCCGAAGGTGTAGACCTTGCTCAGTGCCAGGCAGTAGGCCTCGACGTTGAGCTGGCCGGACACGGTCAGGAAGGTTTCCTTGCCGAAGAAGTCACGGCTGAAGTCGATCTCGCCACTGCCGGTGCGCGGCAGGTTGGCCATGTCCAGCGTGGAGACGCGGAACATCTGGCCGGCACCTTCGGCGTCGGAGGTGGTGACGATGGGCGTGCTGATCCAGTAGAAGCCGTTCTCGTGGAAGTAACGGTGCACGGCCTTGGACAGGCAGTCGCGGATGCGGGTGACCGCGCCGAACAGGTTGGTGCGCGGGCGCAGGTGCGCCACTTCGCGCAGGAACTCCGGCGACATCGGCTTGGGCTGGATCGGGTAGGTCAGCGGGTCTTCGACCCAGCCGACGATTTCAAGGCTGCGGCCCTGGATTTCGAAGCTCTGGCCCTTGCCCTGCGACTTGACCAGCGTGCCGGTGGCGATGACCGAGCAGCCTGGGGTCAGGCGCTTGATGTCCTCGAAATTGCCCAGCGCCTCGGTAGCTACGACCTGGATCGGGGCGAAGCCCGAACCGTCGCTGACGTTGACGAAGGCCAGCCCCGCCGAGCCGCGCACCGTGCGCACCCATCCGCGAACCGTGACTTCTCCGCCTTCCGGGAACTTCCCGGCAAGGGCGTGTGCAACGCTGACCACCGTCATGACTTGAATCCTCTGTTGATCGACTCGATCTGTGAATGCGGGATTTTAGCGGCTGTAAGCCCGGGCAGGCGAGGCATTTATCAGCGCTTGCGCAAACACGTGGCCGCCCCCACCTATAATTGGCCCGTAATTCTGCCGGAGTCCGTTCATCATGGCTGTTCATCTGACCCCTGTCGCCCATGCCCGTGTGCAGCGTTTTGTTGCTTCCACGCCGGGCGCACTGGGCCTGCGCTTTGGTGTCACCCGCACGGGTTGTTCCGGCTGGGGGCATATCACCGACCTGGCCAAGGACCTGCGCGAAGGCGATGCGGTGTTCGAGCAGGACGGCGTGCGGATCTACGTGGATGCCGACAGCCTGCCGCTGGTGGACGGCACCGAGATCGATTTCGGCAAGCAGGGCCTGAGCGAGACGTTCACCTTCAAGAATCCCAACGCCGCGGCCGAATGCGGCTGTGGTGAGAGCTTCACCACCGAAGATATGCACCGCTGAGCAGGGCGGCTACATGGCTTTTGCAAGAGCGGCGTAAGCCGCGAAGCACGCCAGGTGTCGAGGCCAGCAAGGTCCGGCGCACAGGATGCTTTCCCCTGTAGAGCCGAGCCATGCTCGGCTGGAGCAATTCCGGCGGATTCCTGGAGTGTGCATGAGGCCTCTGCCGAGCATGGCTCGGCACTACAGATGCTGGTCTTGCCGGGAAAGCCCCTGCCGAGCATGGCTCGGCACGACGGTCAGTCGGCGGCCAATTGCGCGGGCGCATGCTGGCGGCGCTGCAACATCACTGCAATACCCCACAGCAACAGGCCCGCTGCTGCCGTCGCGGCACCCACATAGCCCGTGCTGGCATGGCCGAAGCCGGCGTTGATCGCCATGCCGCCCAGCCACGGGCCCAGCGCATTGGCGGTGTTGAACGCGGCGTGGTTGGAGGCGGCAGCCAGGGTCTGGGCCTCGCCGGCCGCATCCATCAAGCGAGTCTGCAGGGCCACGGCCAGCGCGCCCATCGTGCCTACGGCGATGATCGCCGGCACCATTGCCCAGGCCGAATGGGCAGCCAGCGGGAACAGCAGCAGAACCAGGACCGACCACGCCAGCAGCAGGCCGGCGGCACGGAACTGCAGGCGATCGACCAGCTTGCCGCCCGCGATGTTGCCGATGATCGCGCCGACCCCGAACAGGCCCACGGCCACCGGCATCCAGCGCTCATTGATGCCGGTGACGTTGACCAGGGTGGGTGCCAGGTAGGTGAACACACAGAACATGCCGGCAAAGCCAATCGCGCCGATGGCCAGCGCCAGCCACACCTGGGGCGTGTTGAAGGCGCGCAGTTCGCGCATGGGCGAGGTACGCACTTCGTTCGGGTCCGGGCGAAGGTGGCGGGCCACCATCACCACGGTGGCCAGGGCGAGCAGGCTGACCAGGGCAAATGCCGTGCGCCAGGTGAATTGCTGGCCCATCCAGGTGGTCAGCGGATTGCCGACCAGGATGGCAATTGAAAGGCCGAGCAGCACCTTGGAGACCGCAGCGCCGCGTTGCTCGGGCGGGCTGATCGAGGCGGCCACCAGCATTGCAACGCCGAAATAGGCGCCATGCGGCAGGCCGGCGACGAAGCGGGCCA
Organism: Stenotrophomonas sp. STEN056; assembly: GCF_056759635.1. Classification (NCBI taxonomy): domain Bacteria; kingdom Pseudomonadati; phylum Pseudomonadota; class Gammaproteobacteria; order Lysobacterales; family Lysobacteraceae; genus Stenotrophomonas; species Stenotrophomonas sp. STEN056. The sequence goes on along the minus strand of NZ_JBRRDL010000026.1, from coordinate 40,095 downwards.
ATAGCATCGTGTGGTAGTTCGGTGCCAGTGCGCTGGCCAGGTTGCCGGCGGCATAGAAGCCCATCAGGCACAGCAGCAAGGTGCGCCGGCGCAGGCTGGCGCCGGCAAAGGCCAGTACCGGCGCGCCAACCACGACACCGATGGCATAGGCGCTGATCAGGTGGCCGACCTGGGCTTCACTGATTCCCAGCCCCCGGCTGATCTCCAGCATCAGGCCCATGCTGGCAAATTCGCTGGTGCCAATGGCAAAGCCGCCGAGTGACAGCGCCAACAGAATGAGGGTGCGCTGGCCGGAACTCAGGCTGGCGGCCAGGGAGAGGGGGTTGTTCACGTCGGAACCTGGAGCGGCGTGGAAACGGTTACGGATTGTACTGCTGCGTCGCAACATGAGGATGCCCGGGAGGGTTCCTGTCATCGGACACTGTGTTCAGCCTGCCCTGGTGGGTGACTTGCCTGCAGCCCCTGCGCATTGGATAATGCGCGGCTTCCTTCGCCTCCGGCGTTGGATTCCTTGCTCCACCGCACTCACGGCGGGGGGCTGTCCGGCCCGCAGGGGCCACATCCGAAAGGTATGAAAACATGAGTCGTCATTACGAAGTCGTGTTCCTGGTCCACCCGGACCAGAGCGAACAGGTTCCCGCCATGATCGAGCGCTACAAGGCGCTGGTCGAAGCCGGCAACGGCACCATTCACCGTCTGGAAGACTGGGGCCGCCGTCAGCTGGCTTACCCGATCCAGAACCTGGTCAAGGCCCACTATGTTCTGATGAACATCGAAGCCGACCAGTCGGTTCTGAACGAGCTGACCGAAAGCTTCCGCTTCAACGACGCCGTGCTGCGCAACCTGGTCATGAAGCGTGACGAGGCTGACACCGAGCAGTCGCTGATCATGAAGAGCAAGGACGAGAAGGGTGACAAGCCCGAGCGTGGCGAGCGTCGTCGTCGTGACGACGAAGAAGGTGCCACTTCCAACAATGACGAAGCCGGCGACGACGCCGCTTCTGCTGAATAAGGAGCACTTTCATGTCCAAGTTCTTCCGTCGCCGCAAGTTCTGCAAGTTCACCGCTGAAGGCGTGAAAGAGATCGATTACAAGGATCTCAACACCCTGCGCCAGTACCTGACCGAGAACGGCAAGATCGTTCCGAGCCGCGTCACCGGCACCAAGTCCAAGTACCAGCGCCAGCTGGCAACGGCCGTCAAGCGTGCCCGTTTCCTGGCCCTGATCCCGTACACGGACAACCACGACGTCTAAGTCGCGGTCGCCTTGAAAGCCCGGTTCGCCGGGCTTTCAGCGCAAACCAATCCCGTCCTATTCGGACAGCAAGCGTTGCGGTGCCCATGGGTACTGCTAACGAATAACGGAGCAATACCAAATGAAGCTGATTCTTCTGCAGAAAGTGACCAACCTCGGCGGCCTGGGCGACCTGGTTGATGTGAAGCCGGGCTACGGCCGCAACTTCCTCGTGCCGCAGGGCAAGGCCGTTCCGGCCACCGAGAGCAACATCGCCGAGTTCGAAGCCAAGCGCGCTGAGTACGAAGCCAAGGCCAAGGCCCTGCACGACGGCGCCGAAGGCCGCGCTGCCAAGTTCGAAGGCGCCAGCGTCACCATCGGTGCGCACGCTTCGGCCGAAGGCAAGCTGTACGGCTCGGTTGGCCCGCGTGATATCGCTGAAGCCTTCACCGCTGCCGGCCTGGAGCTGAACAAGAGCGAAGTGATCCTGGGCGAAGGTGCTTTCCGCAACGTGGGCGAGTACGACGTCATCGTCAAGCTGCACGCCGACGTGGAAGCCACCGTCAAGGTCATCGTCGAAGCAGACGCCTGATCCTGCCGTAGTGATGCAATGAACCGGGCGCCGCGAGGCGCCCGTTTCTTTTGGGCTGCCGGCCATGCAGCCGGGGGCGGCGGGTGTCGTTATACTCGTTCCCCAGTGCCGTGCTTCAGGCGTTGAATCTTTACGGATATCAATGGCTTGGGGGCGGGAAAGGAACTTCCGGAATTTCCCCCGGGGTGCCGGCAGGCCAGTGCCGGGCTCCGCCAACAGCCCGAGTCCATGCGTCTATCCACGATCAAGCTTTCCGGTTTCAAGTCCTTCGTCGATCCCACGACGCTGCACCTGCCGACCAACATGACCGGCGTGGTCGGCCCGAACGGTTGTGGCAAGTCCAACATCATCGATGCCGTGCGCTGGGTGATGGGCGAAAGCTCGGCCAGCCGCCTGCGTGGTGACTCGCTGACGGATGTGATCTTCTCCGGCTCGGCCGGGCGCAAGCCGGTGTCGCAGGCCACGGTCGAGCTGATCTTCGACAACACCGACCATGCGATTTCCGGCGAATACGCCGCGTTCAATGAAATCTCGGTCAAGCGCACGGTCAGTCGTGACGGCAGCAGCAACTATTACCTGAACGGCACCAAGTGCCGCCGCCGCGACATCACCGATCTGTTCCTGGGCACCGGGCTTGGCCCGCGCAGCTACTCGATCATCGAGCAGGGCATGATCAGCCAGATCATCGAGGCGCGCCCGGAAGACCTGCGCGTGTACCTGGAAGAAGCCGCCGGCATCTCCAAGTACAAGGAGCGCCGCAAGGAAACCGAAACCCGCATCCGCCACACCCGCGAGAACCTGGACCGGCTCAACGACCTGCGCGAGGAAATCGGCAAGCAGCTGGAACACCTCAAGCGCCAGGCGCGGCAGGCCGAGCAGTACCAGGCCTTGCAGGAAGAGCGCCGGGTCAAGGATGCGGAGTGGAAGGCGCTGGAGTATCGCGGCCTGGACGGGCGCCTGAGCGGCCTGCGCGAAGCGCTTTCACGCGAAGAAACCAAGTTGCAGCAGTTCATCGCCGAACAGCGCGAAGCCGAAAGCCGCATTGAAGCCGGCCGCGTGCGCCGCGAGGAAGCGGCCGAAGCATTGAACCGCGCGCAGGCGGATGTCTACCAGGTCGGCAGTACGCTGGCGCGGCTGGAACAGCAGATCCATCACCAGCGGGAGCTGGCGCAGCGCCTGCACAAGGCGCGTGACGAAACCCGCCAGGCCCTGTCCGAGCTCGGCCAGCACATCAGCGGCGACGAAGCCAAACTGATCGTGCTGCGTGAAGCGGTGGAGGGCGCCGAGCCGCAGCTGGAACAGCTGCAGGAAGAAAACGAACTGCGCCAGGACGCGCTGCGCGAAGCCGAAGCCAAGCTCGGCGATTGGCAGCACCGCTGGGAAGCGCACAACCGCAACGCCTCCGAAGCCACGCGCTCGGGCGAAGTGGAACGCACCCGCGTGGACTACCTGGACAAGCAGGTGCTTGAGGCTGACCGCCGTCGTGAAGCACTGGCCGCCGAGCGTGCCGGGCTGGACATGGATGCGCTGGCCGAGGCGTTCGAGCAACTGCAGTTGCAGCATGAAACGCAGAAGACCACGGTCGATACGCTTACCGAGCAGGTCGAGGCGCGCAAGGAATCGGCAGCGGCCCTGCAGGAGCAGCAGCGCACGCATCAGTCGGAACTTGCGGAGGTGCGCAAGCAGGCGCAATCGGCGCGCGGGCGGCTGTCTTCGCTGGAGGCGCTGCAACAGGCCGCATTGGGCCAGGAGCAGGGCGCAGCGGTGGCGTGGCTGAAAGCGCGCGGGCTGGATTCGGCCGCACGCGTGGGCGAGCGCATCAGTGTGGATGCCGGTTGGGAAAACGCCGTCGAGGGCGCGCTGGGCCAGTTGATCGAGGGTGTGTTGGTTGATGCGCCGGAAGCGCTGGTGGAGGCGCTGGGAGAGTTGGGCGAAGGCCGTATCGCGCTGGTTTCCGGTGCCGAAGGCAACGCCGATTTCGCCGCGACGTCATTGGCTGCCAAGGTGCAGGGGCCGTTGGCCATCCGTCGCCTGTTGATGCATCTGCACGCGGCCGACGATCTGGCCCAGGCGCGGGCATTGCAGGCCAGCCTGCCGGCAGGCGATGCGGTCATCACCCGTGACGGCGAGCGGTTGGGCGATGGTTGGCTGCAGGTGTCGCATTCCGGCGCTGCCAAGCAGGGCGCATTGTTGCGTGAGCGCGAGATCGTCACCCTGCGCGAGCAGATCGAAAGCCTGCAGCAACGCGAGAGTGAACTGGAACAGCAGCTGGCCAGCCTGCGCGAGCAACTGCTGGCAGCCGAGCAGCAGCGCGAAGAGGCGCAGCGGACGCTGTATCAGGCGCATCGCGCCAGCTCGGAACTGGCGGGGCAATTGCAGAGCCAGCAGGGCCGCCTGGAATCGGCGCGTACACGGCTGGAACGCATCGACGGCGAGCTGGCACAGCTGCAGGAAACCCTTGAAGTCAGCCGCGAGCAGGCCAGCGAGGCGCGCGTGCGCCTGGACGACGCGGTCTCCAGCATGGGGGATCTTGAGACATCGCGGCAGGCGCTGGAGGGCGAGCGTCGGCAGTTGACCGATGCGCGTGACCAGGCGCGTGACGCCGCGCGCAACGTGCGCGACAACATGCACGCGCTGGCATTGACGCTGGAATCGCAGCGGACCCAGATCACCTCGCTCAGCCACGCGCTGGAACGCATGAGCAGCCAGCGTGGGCAGCTGGATTCGCGGCTTGGCGAACTGCATTCGCAGCTGGACGAAGGCGACACGCCGGTGCAGACGCTGGAAGCCGATCATCAGAATGCACTGGGCGAGCGCGTGCGCGTGGAGCGTGTGCTGGGCGAAGCGCGTGCACAGCTGGAGGGCATTGACGCGGAGTTGCGCAGTGCCGAGCAGACCCGCCATCAGCGTGACGAGCAGGCGTTGGCACAGCGCGAGCGCATCTCCCAGCGCAAGCTGGACCAGCAGGCGCTGGTGCTCAGTGCCGAGCAGTTGTCCGGTGCGGTGGAAAAGGCCGGCTTCGTGCTGCAGGACGTGATCAATACCCTGGCCGAAGACGCACGTCTGTCGGACTGGGAGCAGACAGTGCATCAGATCGATGCGCGCATGCGCCGGCTGGAGCCGGTCAACCTGGCCGCCATTCAGGAGTACGGTGAGGCATCGCAGCGTTCGGAGTATCTGGATGCGCAGAACACCGACCTGACGACCGCACTGGAAACGCTGGAAGACGCCATCCGCAAGATCGACCGTGAAACCCGCGGTCGCTTCAAGGACACCTTTGACCGGGTGAATGCCGGCGTGCAGGCACTGTACCCACGGTTGTTCGGTGGCGGTCACGCCTATCTCGAACTGACCGGCGAGGACCTGCTCGATACCGGCGTGACCATCATGGCGCGGCCGCCGGGCAAGCGCGTGTCCAGCATCTCGCTGCTGTCCGGTGGCGAAAAGGCAATGACCGCCGTAGCGCTGGTGTTTGCCATCTTCCAGCTCAACCCGGCCCCGTTCTGTCTGTTGGATGAGGTGGACGCGCCGCTGGATGAGGCCAACGTCGGCCGCCTGGCCAACATGGTCAAGGAAATGAGCGAGAAGGTGCAGTTCCTGTTCGTGAGCCACAACAAGGCCACGATGGAGGCGGCGCATCAGTTGTCGGGTGTAACCATGCGCGAACCCGGTGTCAGCCGCTTGGTCAGTGTGGACCTGGAAGAGGCTGCACGATTGGCGGGCGCGGCATGACGTGCCATCCTTTAACCACCTGAACGAACCCCCGGAGATCCCAACGCATGTCCGACATGGCACTGTTGCGCATCGGCATTCTTGTTGCCGGTCTGCTGCTCATCATCGCGATTTTCCTGTTTGGACGTTCGCGCCGGCCTGCGCAGGGCAAGCGCAAGGACGTCCCTGCGGAGGCAGCCGAGCGCGGTGTCCGGCGTGAACCCGTGCTGGGCGCTGCCGATGCGGTGTCGGCGGATGAGTCAGCCACGGAGGCAGCCGAAGGCGAGGGCGTCACCCAGGCCGAGCTGGGGCTGCCCGAGATGGAGCCGAGCAGCACCAGCGAGCTTGGCAAACGGCCCAGCCAGGATTTCGACAAGATCGTTTCGTTGTATGTGGCTGCGCGCGCCGGCGAAGTGCTGCGCGGGGAAGACATCGTGGTCGCCGCCGAAAAAACCGGCCTGGTGTTCGGCTACATGAATGTGTTCCACCGCCTGGTGGAAGGCCACCCGGAGCGCGGCCCGATCTTCTCGATGGCCAGCATCATGAAGCCGGGCAGTTTTGACATGGCCAGCATCCGCGAGATGGAAACGCCGGCCATTGCGTTCTTCCTGACCTTGCCAGCGCCGATGACCGCGCTCGATGCCTGGGAAAAAATGCTGCCGACCGTGCAGCGCATGGGCGAGCTGCTGGATGGCGTGGTGCTGGATGACAGCCGCAACGCACTGGGCCGCCAGCGTATCGCGCATATCCGCGATGACCTGCGCGCCTACGACCGCCAGCACCAGGCGCCGCCGCTGACCAAGTCACCGCGCTGGTAAGTTCGACGAGAGCTTCTTTCGGCCGGGTTTTCGCTGCAAAAGTACCCCTCCGTAATCCTCCCCTTGGCTTTGCCGAAGGGAGGGGGGCTCAGCCTTCGATCAATTTGCCGAGACCCGCTTTTGCTCCCTCCCTTTGGCAAAGCCAAGGGGAGGGCCGGGGAGGGGTAAGCACTTCGCTGCGGTCCGCGTAACATCCCAAAAATCCAAAGCGAACACCCCAGCGTCTGCACACGCACGCGGGTAAAATCGCCGCATGACTTCCAATACCCAAGCTGCCCAGCGGATTGCCGCGCTGCGGGCACAACTGGCCGCCGCTTCGCGCGCCTACCATGAGCTCGACGAGCAGATCATTCCCGATGCCGACTACGACCGGCTGATGCGGGAGCTGGAAGCGCTGGAAGCAGCGAATCCAGAGCTGGACAGCGCCGATTCGCCCAGTCACCAGGTCGGTGGCAAGGCATCCTCACGCTTTCCCGAGGTGACGCATGCGGTGCCGATGCTGTCCCTGGGAAATGCGTTCAGCGACGAGGAAGTGCGGGATTTCGTCCGGCGCATCGATGAGCGCCTGCGGCGCCCGAAGCTGTTGTTCTCGGCCGAACCCAAGCTGGATGGGCTGGCGATCAACCTGCGCTATGAGCATGGCCGTTTTGTGCAAGGCGCTACGCGTGGCGACGGTGCCACCGGCGAGGATGTGTCGGCCAACCTGCGCCAGATCAAGGTGATTCCGCAGGTGCTGGACGGGCAGGGCTGGCCGGATGTGCTGGAAGTCCGTGGCGAGGTGTACATGCCGCGCGCCGATTTTGAACGCTACAACGAGCAGGCGCGTCTGCATGGCGGCAAGGTGCTGGCCAATCCGCGCAATGGCGCGGCCGGCTCCCTGCGGCAGCTTGATCCAAAAATCAGTGCGCAGCGCCCCTTGAGTTTTTTTGCCTATGGCCTGGGCGAAGTATCGGGCGGCGAATTGCCAGCGACGCATTCGGCGACACTGGCGCAGTTGGCGCAGTGGGGTTTCCCGGTCAGCGACCTGTGCCAGGTGGTCGAAGGTGCCGACGGCTTGTTGGCCTATTACCGCGATATCGGCGAGCGCCGCGATGCCCTGGCGTTCGACATCGATGGCGTGGTCTACAAACTGGATGACCGGCAGGGTCAGCAGGAAATGGGCTTTGTCGCGCGTGCGCCGCGCTGGGCCATTGCCCATAAATTCCCGGCGCAGGAGCAGACCACCACGGTCGAGGCCATCGAAATCCAGATTGGCCGCACCGGCGCGGCAACGCCGGTTGCACGGCTCAAGCCGGTGCATGTGGCCGGCGTGGTGGTGACCAATGCCACGCTGCACAACGCCGACCAGATCGCGCGCCTGGATGTGCGCGTGGGCGACACGGTCATCGTGCGCCGCGCCGGTGATGTGATCCCGGAAGTGGTCAGTGTCATCGCTGACAAGCGCCCGGAGGGAACCTCGCCGTGGCAGATGCCGCGCGTGTGCCCGGTCTGCGGTTCGGAAATCGTACGTGAGGAAGGCGAGGCCGCGTGGCGTTGCTCCGGTGAATTGAGTTGCCCGGCGCAGCGCAAGGAAGCCATCGCGCACTTTGCCTCGCGCAAGGCGATGGATATTGATGGGCTCGGTGACAAGTACATCGAAACCCTGGTCGACGCCGGCATCGTGCGCGGCGTGGCCGATCTGTACGCGTTGAACCGCGATCAGCTGCTGCTGTTGAAGCTGGCGCTGGACGCGGATGCGCCTGAGACGTTGGCTTCGCAACTGAGCCTACACCTTGTGCCGGAAGGTAGCGGCGACACGCTCAAGCAGATTCTGGCGTTGCGCAGCGACGACGCCAGCTGGCGCGCGCAGGTGCTGGCCGTGCCGGCGCAGTTCCAATGGAATACCAGGAAGATCGCCACCAAGTGGGCCGACAATCTCATCGCTGCCATTGCCAACAGTCGCAACACGACGCTGGAACGGCTGCTGTTCGCGCTGGGCATCGAGCATGTCGGTGAGAGCACTGCCAAGGCGCTGTCGATGTGGTTTGGTGATCTGGAATTGATCCGCCACCTGCCGTGGCCGCTGTTCAAGCGTGTGCCGGATATCGGTGGCGAAGTGGCGCGGTCCATCGGCCACTTCATGGCGCAGCCGGGCAACCAGCAGGCCATCGATGAATTGTTGGCGCGCGGCGTACAGATCACCGACAGCCATCCGCCCAGCGCGAAGTTGCGTGGCGAGCTTACGCTGGGCAACCTGCTGCAGGACATGGAGATCCCCAGGGTCACGCCGGTGCGCGCCAAACAATTGGCCGAAGCGTTCCCGTCGGTGGATGCCATTCGCGATGAAAGCGCGCACAACTTCGTGACCGCGGGCCTGCCCGCGGAAACCGCCAATGCGCTGGTGGCCTGGTTGGATGATGATGCCAATGCCGCATTGTTCTCCGCGGCCGGTGTGCAGATGCAGGTGCTGCTGCAGCGCACGCCGGAAGCCTCGCAGCAGGTCGCTGGCCCCTTGGACGGCAAGACTGCGGTATTGACCGGCACGCTGGCGCAGATGAGCCGCGACGAGGCCAAGGCCCGCCTGGAAGCGTTGGGCGCGAAGGTGTCCGGCAGCGTGTCGAAGAAGACCAGCTTTGTGGTCGCCGGCAGCGAAGCCGGCTCCAAACTGGACAAGGCCAACGAACTGGGCGTGGAGGTGTGGGATGAAGCACGTCTGCTGAGTTTCCTCGCCGACAACGGAGTGGACGCATGAGCAACAGCATCTCCGCCCGTGTCGCCGGGCCTGAGGATTTTGAGCGGCTGATCGCGATGGTGCGTGATTTCTACGTGGAAGATTGCATCCCGTATCAGGCCGAGCTGGTTGAGCCGGGCCTGCAGTCGGTGTTGGACAATCCATCGCTGGGCGCGGTGCTGATGCTGTCCAGTGATGATGTGGCCGAAGTGGGTTACGTCACGCTGGGCTGGTGCTTCAGCGTCGAGCAGGGCGGGCGGTTTGTGCTGCTGGATGAGTTGTATCTGACGCCGGCCGCGCGTGGTCGTGGCTGGGGCCGGCAGGCGCTTTCGCTTGCCCGCGACTGGGCCGCAGGGCAGGGCGCGGCGGTTATCCGTTTGGAGGTCAATCATCACAATGACAAGGCCAAACGGCTGTATCTCTCGGCGGGGTACCGCGACGATGCACGCGACATCCTGACGCTGTCCTTGAACGGGCAGGCCGGGAGGTTGCACTCGTGATGGAAGCATTGCGCCAGCGCGCGCGCTTGAACGCACTGATCCGGGAGTTTTTCGCACAGCGGCAGGTGCTGGAGGTGGAGACGCCGATCCTGTCCGCCGCCGGCAACACCGAGCCGAACATCGAGAGCTTCTGCACGCGCTTCACCGGGCATGCCGATGCGGGCGCACCGCTGCGCTGGTTGCGCACCTCGCCGGAGTATCCGCTCAAACGTCTGCTCGCCGCCGGTGTGGGCGACTGCTACGAGCTGGGGCGCGTATTCCGCAACGGTGAGGCCGGCGGGCGCCACAACCCCGAATTCACCATGCTCGAGTGGTACCGCGTGGGCTGGGATCATCATCGTCTGATCGATGAAACCGTCGCGCTGGTGCAGCAGGCCTTGGCGATGGTGGGGCGCCAGGCCACGCTGCGGGTGCTGACCTACCGCGAGCTGTTCATCCAGGCGGTTGGGCTGGATCCATTCCTGGCGGAGGTCGCGGAACTGCGCGCCGGCCTTGGCGAGGTGCAGATTCAGCCGGAAGGGCTTACCCGTGATGACTGGCTGGATCTGTTGATGACCCACCGCATCCAGCCGCAGTTCGCGCCCGATTGCATCACCGTCATCCACGACTGGCCGGCCACCCAGGCCGCGCTGGCGCGCATCCGCCCCGGCGAGCCGCCGGTGGCCGAGCGTTTCGAGCTTTACCTGGGTGCAGTGGAGCTTGCCAATGGCTATCACGAGTTGAACGACGCCGATGAACAGCGGCAACGTTTCGAGCGCGACCTTGTTGTCCGTGCCGCGCGTGGAATCGAGCTGCCGCCGCTGGATGAACGCCTGCTCGCAACGCTGGCCGCCATGCCGGCCTGTGCGGGTGTGGCCGTGGGCGTGGACCGCCTGTTGATGGCCCTGGGGGAAACGCCACGTATCGCCGATGTGCTGGCATTTGATTTCAGCAATGCCTGAGGGATGCTTTCATGGAGGAGACGGCAAGGGGAGCGTCTCCGGCGTGCTGCATGAACGCGTTTGCAGCGTGGATGGCCAATTCATGTCATGGATTGGCCTTGCCGGTTTGGCGATGATGATGCTTTGATCACAGGCGCGCGTGCAGGCTGTGCGTAACCGGAGTCCATCGAGACCATGAGCGGAAATCTGGGGATGAAGGCAGTTTGTGGGATTGTCCTGTTGATGGCACCTGCGTTCTTCGCCGCCAAGGCCGGTGAAACCGTGGCTGCGCCCGCTCCGGTTGTGCGCTGCGAGTCCCGCGACATGCTGCGCGTGTTCTGCGCGATGGACGTCGGCAAGGGGGTGGAGCTGGTGCGGCAATTGTCCGAGCAGCACTGCATCCGCGAGACCAGTTGGGGTGTGGAGGGCGATGCGGTGTGGGTCAGCAACAACTGCCGCGCGGAATTTGCCCGGCGTCAGCCAAGCTCGGGCAAGAGCCGGCGCGTGGTGCGTTGTGAATCGCGCGGCCGGGTTGAATCCTGTCCGGTAGTGTTGCGCGGCGCGCCGGTCAGGCTGCTGCGCCAGCAGTCGGTGTTGCCATGCCGGGAAGGGCGCAGCTGGGGCTACGACCGCAATGAAATCTGGGTAAGCCGGGGCTGCCAGGGGGTGTTCGAGGTGGCCGCCGAGGATGGCTCGGGCTTTGTCCAGACGCCACGCAAGGTGGTCTGCGAATCCAAGCGCAACCTCCGCCGGGAGTGCGGCGTGGGAGTGGAGCGCCGGGTCACGCTGGTCGAGCAACTCTCCAGTGCGCCCTGCCGCGAAGGCGAAACCTGGGGTTGGGATCGCCAGGGCGTCTGGGTGGACAAGGGCTGCCGCGGCGAATTTTCCGCCGATTGACCGGCGCGTCGGCGGGGCCGATTACAATGGCGCGATGAACGCTACCTCCACCATCGATTACGCCCGTTACGACCATATCCGCCCGATCCGCTGGACCGGCGATGCCCTCGAACTGCTGGACCAGCGCAAGCTCCCGTTCGTGGTCGAGCATGTGTTGTGCCATGACAGCGACGCCGTCGCCGAAGCCATTCATGCATTGACCGTGCGCGGTGCGCCGGCCATCGGCATCGCCGCCGCGTGGGGTGTGGTGCTCGCCGCCAACGAGATGCAGGCCGAGAACGGCGCCGCCGCGCTGGAATTGCTGGAGCCGGCGCTGGCCCGGCTGAACGCCTCGCGCCCGACCGCCGTGAACCTGGCATGGGCGCTGGCGCGCATGCGCCGGGTGTTGGCCGCCGCCGGCGCCGACTGGAAGCAGGTGCTGGCGCTGGAAGCACAGGCCATCGCCGATGAAGACCTGGCCGCCAACCGCCACATGGGCACGTTGGGCGCGGGCTTGATTGCCGCCGGCAGCGGCGTGCTGACCCACTGCAATACCGGCTCGCTGGCAACGGCGGGCTTTGGCACCGCGCTGGGCGTGATCCGCGCCGGCAAGGCGCAGGGCAGCATCGCGCGCGTATTTGCCGGCGAGACCCGGCCATGGTTGCAGGGCGCACGCCTGACCGTGTGGGAACTGCAGCAGGACGGCATCGACGCCACCCTGATTGCCGACTCGGCCGCGTCGCACCTGATGAAGACCGGGGCGGTGCAGTGGGTGATCGTTGGTGCCGACCGCATCTGTGCCAATGGCGACACTGCCAACAAGATCGGCACCTACCAGCTGGCGATTGCCGCCCGCCATCACGGCGTCAAGTTCATGGTGGTGGCGCCGTCCTCCACGGTGGACATGAACACCGCCCATGGTGACGAGATCGAGATCGAGCAGCGCGACCCCGGCGAGCTGTATGGCGTGGGCGGCGTGCGTACCGTGGCGGAAGGCATTGCGGCCTGGAACCCGGTGTTCGACGTCACTCCGGGTGAGTTGATTGATGCGATCGTGACCGAGCGCGGGGTGATCCTGAAGCCCGACCTGGCGGCGATGACGGCAGCGTTCGGCACCGCCTGAGCCCTGTGGCCGGGCCAGGTGCCTCGCGCGCCTGGCCGGCATCTCCCCGGCTGGGCAAGGGCCATGTTCAGCGATGCCCGGCGGCACCTTGTGGATACCGGGAGTGAACCCGGCTCCAGCACCGGGCCAAGGCCCTAAGTTCCTGATTTGTTCCGGTAAAAGCCCCGCAAAATGCGGCGAAAAATGCCTGTTTGTGATAGACTCCGTCGGTTGATTCTCGATCCCGGTGGGGGCGCCTGACAGGCACCTTCGTCGGGCTGGATCGCTACCAGACAACGGAACCCGAATGGCAGAAAACGCCAAGGAAATCATCCAGGTCAACCTGGAAGACGAGATGCGCAAGAGTTACCTCGATTACGCCATGAGCGTGATCGTGGGGCGCGCACTTCCCGATGCTCGCGATGGCCTCAAGCCGGTCCATCGCCGTGTCCTGTTCGCCATGAGCGAGCTGGGCGCGCACAGCAACAAGCCGTACTACAAGTCAGCACGTATCGTCGGTGACGTCATCGGTAAGTACCACCCGCATGGCGATCAGTCGGTATACGACACGCTGGTGCGTCTGGCGCAGCCGTTCTCGCTGCGTTACATGCTGGTGGACGGCCAGGGTAACTTCGGCTCGGTCGATGGCGACTCCGCGGCGGCAATGCGTTACACCGAGGCACGCATGTCGCGCCTTGCGCATGAGCTGATGGCCGACCTGGACAAGGAAACAGTCGATTTCCAGCCCAACTACGACGAAAAGGAACTGGAGCCGACGGTCATGCCGACCCGGTTCCCGAACCTGCTGGTCAACGGTTCGGCCGGTATCGCGGTGGGCATGGCGACCAACATCCCGCCGCACAACCTCACCGAATCCCTCAATGCCTGCATTGCATTGATCGACGATCCGACGATTGATGTCGATGGCCTGATGGAGTTCATCCCGGGCCCGGATTTCCCCACCGCCGGCATCATCAATGGCACCGCCGGCATCATCGCCGGCTACCGCACCGGCCGTGGCCGCGTGCGCATCCGTGCCAAGGCCGATATCGAAGTGGCCGACAACGGCCGCGAGTCGATCATCGTCACCGAGATCCCGTACCAGGTGAACAAGGCGCGGTTGATCGAGAAGATCGCCGAGCTGGTCAAGGAAAAGAAGCTCGAAGGCATCAGCGAGCTGCGCGATGAGTCCGACAAGGACGGCATGCGCATCTACATCGAGATCAAGCGCGGTGAATCTGCCGAGGTTGTGCTTAACAACCTGTACCAGCAGACGCAGATGGAGTCGGTGTTCGGCATCAACATGGTGGCGCTGGTCGATGGCCGCCCGAAGTTGATGAACCTCAAGGAGATGCTGGAGGCGTTCCTCCGCCATCGCCGTGAGGTTGTCACCCGCCGCACCATCTATGAGCTGCGCAAGGCGCGCGCCCGTGCGCACGTGCTGGAAGGCCTGACGGTTGCATTGGCCAACATCGACGAGATGATCGAGTTGATCAAGACGTCGGCCAACCCGGGCGAAGCCAAGGAGCGCATGCTCGCCAAGGTCTGGGAACCGGGCCTGGTGGGGTCGCTGCTGGCGGCCTCCGGCGCGGAAGCCTCGCGTCCGGAAGACCTGCCCAAGGGCATTGGCCTGGTCAACGGCAACTACCAGCTCAGTGATGTACAGGCCACGCAGATTCTGGAAATGCGCCTGCACCGCCTCACCGGGCTGGAGCAGGACAGGCTGACCGAGGAATACCGCCAGCTGCTGGAAGTCATCGCCGGCCTGATCGAAATCCTGGAAGACCCCGAGCGCCTGCGCCAGGTCATCCGCGAAGAACTGGTCAGCGTCAAGGCCGAGTACGGCGATGTGCGCCGCACCGAAATCCGTCACAGCGAAGAAGACCTGGACATCCTGGATCTGATCGCGCCGGAAGACGTGGTGGTGACGCTCTCGCGCGCCGGTTACGTCAAGCGCCAGCCGGTCAGTGCCTACCGCGCACAGCGCCGTGGTGGCCGTGGCCGCAGTGCGGCGGCGACCAAGGACGAGGATTCGATTGAACAGCTGTGGCTGGTCAACACGCACGACACGCTGTTGACCTTCACCAGCTCCGGCAAGGTGTTCTGGCTGCCGGTGCATCAGTTGCCGGAAGCCGGTTCCAACGCCCGTGGCCGCCCGATCATCAACTGGATCGCGCTGGAAAATGGCGAGCGCGTGCAGGCCGTGTTGCCGGTGCGTGAGTATGACGAAAGCCATTTCGTGTTCTTCGCCACCCGCAACGGTACGGTCAAGAAGACGCCGCTGAGCGAGTTTGCGTTCCGTCTGGCGCGCGGCAAGATCGCCATCAACCTGGATGAAGGCGACGCGCTGGTGGGCGTTGGCCTGACCGACGGCGAGCGCGATGTGCTGCTGTTCGCGTCCAATGGCAAGACCGTGCGCTTCGGCGAAGACAAGGTCCGCTCGATGGGCCGCACCGCGACAGGTGTGCGCGGCATCAAGATGGCCAAGGGCGAGGAAGTGGTCAGCCTGATCGTGGCCGAAAGCGCCGGTGGCGCCGAGGACGAGAACGAGGACGAGAACAGCGTTGTCGAGGAGGTGGCAGCGGAAGGCAGCGAGATTGTCGACAGCGGTGCCGACGATGCCGGCGTGCAGTACATCCTCACCGCGACCGAGAACGGCTACGGCAAGCGCACGCCGCTGGCCGACTACCCGCGCAAGGGTCGCGGTACGCAGGGCGTGATCGGCATCCAGACCAGCGAGCGCAACGGCAAGCTGGTCAGTGCGGTGCTGGTGGGCAACGGCGATGAAGTGTTGTTGATCTCCGATGGCGGCACGCTGGTGCGTACCCGTGGTTCGGAAATCTCCCGCGTCGGCCGCAACACCCAGGGTGTCACCCTGATCCGCCTGTCCAAGGGTGAGAAGCTGCAGGCGGTTGAACGCCTGGATGCCTCACTGGAGTCGGGCGACGATCTGGATGACGACGCTGGCACGGTTGCCGAAGATGCAAGCCAGACACCGGCAGCGCCCGAAGCCTGATTGCTGCTGCGGTAGAAACGAGAAAACGCCGGCCATGCCGGCGTTTTTTTTTTGGAGAGCGCCCTCACCCCAACCCCTCTCCCGCGGACGGGAGAGGGGCTCAGTGCAATGCGATCTGCCGCATTACGAATCACCGCGCGACTAACCCCTCTCCCGCGTGCGGGAGAGGGGCTCGGTGCAATGCGATCTGCCGCATTACGACGAATCACCGCGCGACCAACCCCTCTCCCGCGTGCGGGAGAGGGGCTCGGTGCATTGCGATCTGCCGCATTACAACTCACCGCGCGACTAGCCCCTCTCCCGCCCGCGGGAGAGGGGTTGGGGTGAGGGCGCTTCTGCTTCGTCCTGTAGTGGCATTCAATTCCAGACAATTCCCAACGCGGCACTTTGTCCTGCGACTAAGGTCGCAGCGACAGAACCACTCGGTGTGGCTGACCCTCTGTCCGGAAAATTTCCGATCGCGAGAGGGCCGCACCATGTACCAGCAACTGGGCCGGAACCTGGCCAACTACACACCGCTGTCGCCGTTAAGCCTGCTGCGCAAGGCGGCGGTCGTGCACCCGCAGCGACTGGCGGTGATCCATGGTGAGCGGCGCCTGAGTTGGGCGCAGGTGTTCGAGCGTTGCCGGCGCTTGGCATCGGCGCTGCATGCGATGGGGGTAGTGGAAGGCGACACGGTTGCTGCGATGTTGCCCAACACGCCTGCAATGATTGAACTGCACTACGGCCCGGCCATGCTCGGGGCGGTGCTCAATGCGCTCAACACCCGGCTGGATGCGGAAACGCTGGCTTTCATGCTCGATCACGGCCAAGCCAAGGTCGTGTTCACTGATCGGGAATTCTCCGCGGTGATGCAGCGCGCCCTTGCGCTGTGCAAGAACCCGCCGCGGGTGATCGACGTGGATGACGCGGCCATCACGCAGGGTGATCTGCTGGGCGAGATCGAGTACGAAGCCCTGCTGGAAACAGGCGATCCCGCGTTCGAGTTCGCACTGCCCGGCGATGAGTGGAATGCCATTGCACTGAACTACACGTCCGGCACCACGGGCGACCCCAAGGGCGTGGTTTATCACCATCGCGGCGCTTATTTGAATGCGGTGGCAAACATCATCGACTGGGGCATGCCGCAACACCCGGTGTATCTGTGGACGCTGCCAATGTTCCACTGCAACGGTTGGTGCTTCCCGTGGACGATGGCCGCGGTGGCCGGTACCCAGGTGTGCCTGCGTCGGTTTGAAGCGAAGGACGTGCTGGAGCTGATGCGCGAGCACGGGGTCACTCACTACTGCGCCGCGCCGGTGGTACACGCAGCACTGGCGGCCGCGCCGGAAGCCTGCAAGCAGGGGCTTGTCGGCCTGAAGGGCCAGGTCGCCGGCGCCGCGCCGACCGCCGCGGTGCTGGAAGCGATGGAGCGCATGGGCGTGGAGATCACCCACGTCTACGGACTTACCGAGGTCTATGGGCCGGCCTCCATCTGCCAACCGAAGGCCGAATGGGCGGAACTGCCAATTGATGCACGGGCCGAGTTGAACAGCCGCCAGGGTGTTGCCTGCCTGCTGCAGGAGGACATGCAGGTGCTGGACCCGGAGACGTTGGCGCCTGTGCCATGGGACGGCATGGCCATTGGGGAAATCATGTTCCGCGGCAACATCACCATGAAGGGCTACCTGAAAAATCCGCGCGCCACGGAGGAGGCATTTGCTGGCGGCTGGTTCCGTACCGGCGACCTGGCGGTGGTTTATGCCGACGGCAATGTGAAGATTCGTGACCGCTCCAAGGACGTCATCATTTCCGGCGGCGAGAACATTTCATCACTTGAAGTTGAAGACGTGCTCTGCCGCCATCCGGCCGTCATGGCAGCAGCGGTGGTCGCAAGGCCCGATCCAAAATGGGGTGAAACACCCTGTGCCTTCGTGGAGCTGAAGGAACATGGCGAACTGAGCGATGAAGCGGCGCTGGCACATTGCCGGCAACACATGGCCGGTTACAAAGTGCCGCGCAGTTTTGTTTTTGGCCCGTTGCCACGTACCGCGACCGGCAAGGTACAAAAATTCAACTTGCGCGACCGTGCCAGGGAGCTGGCCGGTGGCGAGTGACTTGAAGCGGGGGCGCTCAAGGAATCTGCAGGTCATCCGTAGGCGGGGATGAAGCGCAGCGCAATCCCCGCGCAGTGTGCAGAAGCGCGTCCACAGGTGGAGGCGTGCAGTGCTGATCCGGCGGGGTGCTGGGATTCCATCCCCGCCTGCATCTTGTTCAACGCGGGGCACGCACCATGCGTTCGAGCAGGTGCTCGACGATACCTGCCGGGTTGGCCGTGCGGCCCACATGGGTGACCGAGGTTTGCACCACCGAGCTGCGCTTGGCGGTCAGGAAGTGGAAACGGGCGCGCGGCGGCAATTGTGCGATGGGCCCGGCGCCGGGCTGGCCTTCGCAGATGGCGACGATGGCATCCAGCCACGGCATCACCGATGCGATGTCCAGTTGCGGCGCGAACGCCTGCAGGCGCGTGGTGTCGATCTCGATGGCTGCCTGCAGATGGCCGGCAGTGGGGCACGAGACGATCACGCCGACATTGATGAACTCCTCGCGCTCCACCCGCGGCACCACGCGGATGACCGCATAGTCATAGGTGTGCAGCGTGGGCATGGATGGCCTCCTGTACGAATGCTTCGCGCAGTTGCAGGCGGCGCTTGAGGTAACTGGAATAGGCCTGCCGATACTCGGCCGGGCTGGAGAATGCCGGCTCGTTCTGCAGCCAGCTTTCGGGAATGTCGGCCACGGCGGCGTCGATGACGGCGTCGCTCAGGCGCGGTACCAGCGCCGCATCGGCTTGGGCGATCGCGCTGGCGAAGGGCAGCAGCACATGGTCGCGGATCAGTTTGAACGGCTTGCCGCAGGCTTCGCCGGCGTTTTCCCAGTCGTGATGGAAGTACAGCGCCGCGCCGTGGTCGATGAGGTAGAGCTTGCGGTGCCAGACCATCAGGTTGGGGTTGCGCGCGGTGCGGTCCACGTTGCTGGTGAAGGCATCGAACCAGACGATGCGCGATGCCAGCTCGGCATCCGGCTGCATTGCGACGGGGTCGTAGTTGATGGCGCCGGGCAGATAGTCGACGCCCAGGTTGGTGCCTTCACTGGCGCGGATCAGGTCCTGGATTTCCGGGTCCGGCTCGGTGCGGGCGAACTCGCGGTCTAGCTCCACCAGCGCCATGTCCGGCATGGGGAGTTCAAGTGCCTGTGCCAGTTTGCCCACCACCAGTTCGGCGATCAGCGCCTTGGGCCCTTGGCCGGCGCCGCGGAATTTGAGCACATACATGCCGTCGTCATCGGCTTCGATGACAGCCGGCAGCGAGCCGCCTTCGCGCAGCGGCGTGATGTATCGGGTTGCGTGTACGGTCTTCACGATTGGCAGGCCGCTACGGGAAAGGTGACAAGCCTAGCGTAAAGCGGTGAGCGCGGGCGGCTCATGCTCAGGCTGTCGCGTTGAACGCCTCGTGGTACTGCACGCGTGCAACAGGTGGCTCGCCACGGAAGCAAAGCGCCTGGAAATACTCGGCCGGTACGCCGGGCAGCTCCAGTGCCGGGCTGGCCTGGAAGCCGAACCGCGCGTAGTACGCAGGCTCGCCCAACAGCACGCAGCCTGCGCTTCCCAGTGACTGCAGGCGGGCGATGGCGGCCTGCATCAATGCCGAGCCGATGCCCTGTTGTTGATGTGCGGGGGCTACCGAAATTGGCCCGAGCCCGTGCCAACCGGCATCGCCGGAAGAAAGCGTCACGGGTGATACGGCCACGTGGCCAAGTATCTCGCCGTCTTTCACGGCGACCAGCGAGAGGGTCAGTTGGCCGGCGCGGCGTAGTGCGGCGACGATGAACTGCTCGGTATGGCTGGAATGGGGCTGTGTGGCAAAGGCTGATTGCGTGAGCCGGCTGATGGCGTCGATATCGCCGGGGTGTTCATCGCGGATCTGCAGCACGCTGCCATCGCGCAGGCGGACGTCGCCGGCTGCGGTGCTTGTGGTGGAAAACTGGGGCATGGCAGCGGCTTCCTGTGCAGTGTGGGAATGATGCAGGCAATCCGTGCATGAAGGGGAGGGACGGGCAGGTCTGGCGCGCGGTGTCACCCGGCCGCGGCCAGTACGACGCGGTTCCGCCCCTCATGCTTGGCCTGGTATACGGCGATGTCGGCACGTTGGAGCGCATCGGAGAGATCATCGGCCCCATTGACCATGGCGACGCCGAAGCTGGCAGTAACCGCGCCCTTGATCGGGGAGCAGGGCGTCTGCGCCAGGGTCGTGCGGATGCGCTCGGTGATCTCCAGGGCGATGGCTGCGTTCTGGCAGCGCAGCAGGAACACGAATTCCTCGCCACCGAAACGCGCCACCACGTCATTCTGGCGGACCATGCGTGCGAGCAGCGCGCCCACTTCGCGCAGGACGTGATCGCCAGCGGCATGGCCCCAGGTATCGTTGATGCGTTTGAAGTGATCCACATCGCAGCCGACCAATGCCCAGTGGGCACGCGGTTCGTTCTTCAGCCGCTTGTTGGCGATCTCGAAGAATGCGCGGCGATTGAGCAGGGATGTCAGCGGGTCGTGATTCCGCTCGTGGCGGAGGTGGCTCATCAGGCCCTGGATGACGCTGCCAAGCAGCAGGAAGGCAAACCACAGGTTGAGCATCAGGTTGATGGCCAGCATCCACAGCCACAAGCCGGAGCGCGACAGTTCGGCACTGCTGACGTGGAAGGCGGCGGTGAAGGCCGTCCAGGGACGAAGCACTGAGTACACCAGCAGCAACAGATAGGAATACAGCAGCAACCGCTCGAATGTCCGTGCCGGGCGCCCATTCCGCAGCAGGTGTGGCAAAGGCAGGGCCAACAGCAGCGCCATGCCGGAGTTGAGTATCAGCACGCGCGCGCCGAGCAGATCATCCACCTGCGAAAAATACAACAGGCCGGCGAGTGTGGCCGCGCTGATGAGCAGTGCCGGCACAACGGGCACCCGCCCGCCGTTGCGCATGGCAAACCCCTGCGCGGTGGAGAACGTTCCCATGCAGTACAGGGCGCCGGTTGCCACGGACCAGGTGGCCATCTGCGTGTTGCTCATCAGGCTTTGCACGGCCAGTGGTAAACCGACCAGGAGGTAGCCGGCGCCCAGCCACAACAGGTACCGTTGGTCGCGCAGCGAATTCCAGCCCGCCATCAAGGACAGGCCGAGCAGGAGCGAGGTGACGGGAACAACGAGGGCGAAATACTGGTCTGCAGTGGCGCTCAAGGCAATCAAGCCACGTCAGGTGGTTCAGGAGTGAGGCGTGAAGTATATGGGCAGTACCGCTGGCGCGGACCAGACACAGAGCAATGCGAGCCGGTTGTGCAGGGTGCTGGCTGCTGTGTCGGTGCTGTGGATCGCAGGCTGTAGTTCAGTACCGCAGGCACCGCCCGGCCCGGCGCAGGATGTGCGCGCTGAGATCGAGCGGCGCATCCCGGTCAAGACGCCCGATCGCCCCGGCTGGGCGGCAGATGTGCAAGGTGCGTTCGCGGCACAGCGTATCGAGCCGAATCCGGAGAACATCTGTGCCGTATTGGCGATCATCGAGCAGGAATCCGGCTACCAGGCAGACCCGGTGGTTGCGGACTTGCCGCAGATCGCGCGCCGGGAGATCCGCCGCCGTGCGGCGGAAAAGCGCATCCCGGCAATGCTGGTGGATGCCGGGTTGAGGGTCCAGGCCGCCGATGGCAGAAGTTACGGCGACAAGCTCGCACGTGTGCGCACCGAGCGCGACCTGAGCCGTCTGTATGAAGAAATCATCGACCGCGTACCGCTGGGCAAGCGCCTGTTTGCCGGCAGCAACCCGGTGCAGACCGGCGGCGCGATGCAGGTGGGCATTCCCTTCGCGCAGGAGCATGCCGACGGCTATCCGTACCCGCTGGAGGGTGGCATTCGCGACGAAGTGTTCAGCCGCCGCGGCGGTGTCTACTTTGGCACGATGCACCTGCTGGGTTACCAGACGCCGTACACGCGCAAGGTGCATCGCTTCGCCGATTACAACGCCGGCTGGTATGCCAGCCGCAATGCGGCGTTCCAGAACGCGGTGGCCGTGGCAACGGGCACCACGCTGGAGCTGGACGGCGATGTGTTGCTGCCCGGCGCTGCGCTGGACAAGCCGGGGCAGACCGAACGCGCGGTGCGGCAGTTGGCGGCAGCACTGGAGATGGACGAGCGCGCCATCCGCCGCAGCCTGGAGCAGGCCGATACGCTGGCTTTCAGTGAAAGCGCGCTGCACGAAAAAGTGTTTGCTCTGGCCGAGGCCCGCGCCGGCCATGCGTTACCGCGGGCAATGATTCCGGGTATCCGCCTGGACAGCCCCAAGATCAGCCGCGAACTGACTACCGAATGGTTTGCCAACCGGGTGAACGAGCGTTACCGGCAGTGCCTGGCGCGGTGATGGCGGTGCGGTGCCGTGGCGCCGTTCAGAGGCCGCGCTGCGGATGCCGGGCCAGCGCGCGTGAGCCGGTGATGATCATGCGGATCATCTGCGACATCTGCTCGATCAGCTCCGGGTCTTTCTCCTCCGGCAGATCCATCGCCATGCCGCCCATGGCGAAGATCAGCCGGGTGATGGCCTTGGCGGCCAGCGCGGGCTCATGCAGCTTGGCGCCATCGAGCGCGGCCAGGCGCACCAGGTCGACCTTGAGTTCATCCTCGAAATAACCAAGCTCGCGGTCCACCGCTTCCTTGAACGCGTCGGAACCGGCCGTGCCTTCGCGCAGCAGCACGTGCATCAGGCGGTCGTCGGCGCGCAACTGCTCCATGAAGGTTTCAACGGACAGACGGATCACACCGCGATTGCTGTCGGCTGCACGCAGCCGTGCCTGGCCGATGATGGTGCGTAGCGAGCGCCCGGACAGATCAATCAGCGCGACGGTCAATTCATCCATGTCGCGGAACTGGCGATAGAACGAATTGGGCGCGATGCCGGCTTCGCGTGCCACCTCACGCAGGCTCAGCGTGGACACGCTGCGGTGGGGGCCGATGAGGGCAAGCGCAGCGGCCAGCAGGTCGTCACGCGAGATCGAGGCCTTGCGCGCGGGGTGCAGGTCGTCTGGTGCGGCAGTGGACGTGTCGTGGGTGCTCATCGCGGCTTTGGCGGTCGGGACGCTGAATCATAGCCTGTGTTGCGTATATACGACTGTATACACACTCGTATGCTCGCCCGTATAGTGCGTCCCCATGAGTGCCGTCTACCGCAATGCCACGCCGCCGGTGATTCCCTGGGTGAGCGAAGGCTTCTTCGATTTCTGGTCGTCCCGGGTGCATCCGCTGTGGACGTTGCGGCGGCCACTGGCACGCCTGGTCGCGCGCAGCGCCGCCAGCGCGGACGCGGTGACGCTGGAATTGCAGCCCAATCGCCACTTCAAAGGGCTGTTGGCCGGCCAGCACGTCAACCTGGGCGTGGAGGTGGACGGGCGCCTGACAAGCCGCAGTTACAGCCCGACGCTGTTGCCGAATGGCCGGCTGGCGCTCACCGTCAAGGCGATAGCGGGCGGCAAGGTCAGCAACCATCTGGCGCGCGATGCGGCCATCGGCGAGGTGTTTGCGCTGGGCCAGGCGTTTGGCGAGATGACGGTGCCGGGCGATGCGCCACAGCGTTTGCTGCTGCTGGCCGCCGGCAGCGGCATCACCCCGATGCGGGCATTGCTGCGTCAGCTGGACGCCCAAGGCATGCCGGCGCCGGTGGCACTGCGGTACTGGGCGCGCTGCCGCGAGGAACTGTGCTTTGTCGATGAGTTGAATGCGTTGGCAGGCCGTCGGCCAAATTTCCACTTGCAGCTGCTGTTGACCCGCGACCCCCATGCGCCCGATGCGCGTGTGGATGCGCATGATTTCTCCAACATCGCCGGCCTGGACGGCACGCGCGTGCTCGCCTGTGGCCCGGGTGGTTTTGTTGAAGCTGCGCGCCAGCGCCTGCAGGGGCAGGTGGCCAGCTTCCAGAGCGAGGCCTTCAGCCAGCCGCCGTTGCCCGCGCAGGAAACCGGCAGCGTGCAGGTTCAGCTGCTGCGCAGTGGCCGCACCTTGAGCGTGCCGCGTGGTACCGCGCTGCTGCCGGCGCTGGAAGCGGCGGGCATCCAGCCGGCCAGCGGCTGCCGGATGGGCATCTGCAATACCTGCGTGTGCGACAAGGTGTCGGGCATCACCCGCAACACGTTGACCGGCGATTACGCCGATGAACCTTCCACTCCGCTGAAACTGTGCGTCAACAGCGCCAGTACCGATCTCGCCCTGGAGCTGTAGCCGATGTCTTCCGTGAACAACCGCACCCTGTCGATCGCCCAGTTGCAGGCTTTCGGTGACGAGCTGGACGCGGTACGCGCGCGTCACCAGGCGACGCTGGGGGCGAGCGATGCGCGTTACATCCGCAGGGTGGTGGCGGCAGTGCGTTGGTGCGGCGTCGCCGGTCGCAGCCTGTTGTTTGTCGGCGCGTTCGTGCACAGCGTGCTGGTGCCGGCATGGATCGCCGGTGTGCTGCTGCTGGCGTTGTCCAAGATCCTGGAGAACATGGAGCTGGCGCACAACGTCATCCATGGCCAGTACGACTGGATGGGCGACCCGGCGCTGCAGGGCAAAACCTACGAATGGGATATCGCCGGTACCTCCGAGAACTGGCGCAAGACCCACAACTTCCGCCACCACACCTACACCAATGTGCGCGGCCTGGACGATGACATCGGCTACGGGTTGCTGCGCATCTTCCCCGAGCAGCGCTGGCAGCGGTTCTACCTGCTGCAGCCGTTTGTGGCGGTGATCTTTGCACTGCTGTTCGAGTGGGGCATTGCCATACAGGATCTGCGCGTGGGCCGGCTGTTGGCCCGCAAGGTCACGTTGCGGCAGTTGTGGAAGCAAGCCAAGCCAGTGCGTCGCAAGGCGCTCAAGCAGGTGTTGAAGGACTACGTGTTGTTTCCCGCGCTGGCCGGCCCGTTCTTCCTGCCGGTGCTGCTGGGTAATGTTGCGGCCAACGTGATCCGCAACGTGTGGACGTACGTGGTGATCTTCTGCGGGCACTTCACCGCCGATGCGGAGACCTTTCCCAAGGATTGCATCCGCAATGAAAGCCGCGGCCACTGGTACCTGCGGCAGTTGCGCGGCTCCTCGAACATCACCGGCGGCAAGTGGATGGACGTGATGACCGGCAATCTCAGCCATCAGATCGAACACCACTTCTACCCGGACATTCCGGCCAACCGCTACGCGGCGATGGCGGTGGAGGTGCGCGGGATCTGCGCCCGCTACGGCCAGCACTACAACACCGGCTCGCTGCCACGGCAGTTCGGCCAGGTGGCCTGGCGCATCGTGCGGCATGCGTTCCCGAGCAAGCCGGCACCGGCGCGTCCGTTGGTGAGCGAAAGCGATGACGGCACCGAATCGATGCAAGGGCAGACGGCAAACTGACCGGCTGTCGCAGGAGCGGCCTTGGTCGCGAAGCCCATGCATCCACAGTTTCGCGACCAAGGTCGCTCCTACCGCCAAGCTAGCCGCGGACGGCGGCCTCGATTGCAGCGACGTCAATCTTGCTCATGGTCATCATGGCTTCAAAGGCGCGCTTGGCGGCGGCCGGGTCCGCGCCGTTGAAGGCTTCGGTCAGCACGCGCGGGGTGATCTGCCATGACAGCCCCCATTTGTCCTTGCACCAGCCGCAGTCGCTGGCCTGTCCACCATTGCCGACGATGGCATTCCACAGGCGGTCGGTTTCGGCCTGATCGTCGGTGGCCACCTGGAACGAGAACGCCTCGGAATGCTTGAACGCCGGGCCGCCGTTCAAGCCCAGGCAGGGGATGCCCATCACCGTGAAATCCACGGTCAATACGTCGCCTTGTTTGCCGTCCGGGTAGTCGCTCGGCGCGCGGTGCTCGGCCAGCACTCTGCTGTCCGGGAAGGTGGCGGCATAGAAGGTGGCCGCTTCAAGTGCGGTGCCATCGAACCACAGGCAGATCGTGTTCTTGTTGACCATGACGTTTCTCCCGAATGGACGGCCTGCATAGCACGCCGGACATTCAGTCACCGTGGTCTGTGCGCCGGACTGTGAGGGGGCGCCTTCACACCTGCAATGCGCTGCCCGGGTTCAGTTGACTGAATTCAAGGCGGCGCATGCTGCCGCCCGGAAACGTCAGCCGTTCAGCTGCGGCGCGACCAGAAGTAGATCGGCAGGCCGGCAATGATCAGGCCCACGCCCCACAGCAGGGCTTCGGCGCCGATGCCGCCGATGGCATACAGGCTGAAAGCCAGGGCGCCGGCCGCGGCAATCCGCGAAGCGGTACCGCTGCCGCGCCACAGCCACGCCGCCGCGCCGGCCACATAGGGCAACAGCGTTGCAGCGGTGGACAGCAGCACCGAGAACTTGAACAGGTCCACCAGCGAGCGGTTGTAGTTGCAGATCACCAGGACGGTGGCCAGCAGGCAGCTGATGATGACGCCGAAGGCCGGAGCGCCGCGGCGGTTCTCGTGGGCGAAGGCGCGCGGCAACACATGGTCGCGTGCGGCGGCCATTGGCAGCTGCGCCGAGAGCAGGGTCCAGCCGTTGAGCGCGCCCACGCAGGAAATGGCCATCACCACGGCAAGCAGCTTGCCGGCGGTCGGTCCCCACAATGCGGCGGCGGCGTCGGCCATCGGTGCACCGGAGTTGGCCAGCACGTCAGCCGGCAACAGGCCCAGCACCGTGGTGCAGGCCAGCACGGTGGCAACGCCGGCAATCGCGGTACCGGCCACGGTGGCGCGTGCAACTGTGCGCGGCGCGTCGTCCACCGATTCGGCCGGCACCGTGGCCGCTTCCAGTCCAATCATGGCCCACAGCGTCAATGCCACCGTGGCCGCAGCAACGCTGCCCAGCGATTCGCCGCTGGGGTTGAACGGCACGTAATGGCTGGTGTCGATGAACCACAGTGCCACCAGCCCGAACAACAGCAACGGCACGACTTTCAGCACCGTAGTCAGCAACTGCAGGCGGCCTGCTTCGCGCACGCCCAGCAGGTTGACGCCGGCACACAGCCACAGCGCGACCAGCCCGCACGCGGCAGCACTGAATGGCGTGGCGGTAAGCGCAGGAAAGATGGCGCCGATGCTGCCGGCGAACGCCACCGCGATGGCGGCGATGGCGCACCACATCGAGATCCAGTAACTCCACGCCACCATGAAGCCGGGCAGTTCGCCAAAGGCATTGCGGGCGAACACGTAGGGGCCGCCGGTCTGCGGCCAGCGCTTGGCCAACTGGGCGAAGGTGACCGCCAGCAGCAGCGCGCCGCACAGGGTGATGCCCCAGCCGATCAGGGTGGCGGCACCATAGGGCGCGAGCGTGGCGGGCAGCAGGAAGGTGCCTGAGCCAATCATGCTGCCCACCACCAGGGCGGTGGCGGACCAGAAGCCCAGCGGGCGGCGTGAATTCGTCATGGTTACAGCAACGGCAAGGGCCATGCAGCGGAGCGGCAGCACCGGGCAGGACAGGAGGAGGGCAGCCGCTTGCCTGAACGGGCAGCGGCGCAACGGCGGGGAATTATGACGGTTTGCCGGCCCGGCCGCGATCCCGGTGGCCGACAATGACCTTTGGCCCTTCCCGAAGGCCCGTCGCGTGGGGACGCTGGCGGCCTTGTATCCCATGGAAAGGCTTCATGAAACTTCGCCCGCTGGCATTTGCCGTTTCGCTGTCCCTGGCTACCGTCCTGGGCGCCTGCACGCCGTCTTCCGACCCGGCCAGCGGCGATGCCGCCAGCCAGGCCGCACAGGCCGACAAGGCCGCGCAGCTGACCCAGCTGTATGCCGACTACTGGGAAGGCGTGCTCAAGCTGAACCCGTTGCAGGCCACCTTCCAGGGTGACAACCGCTACAACGATCAGATGCCGGACTTCGGCTCGGCCGAATACCGCAAGCAGAGCCATGACTTCGCCACCGAGTGGCTGGGCAAGGTGGAAAAGGTCGGTGATGCCGGCCTCAGCGGGCAGGACCTGCTGAGCTACCGCATCTTCGTCGAGGAACAGAAGCAGACGCTGGAAGGCGAGAAGTTCCCGGGCTGGATGATGCCGGTCAACCAGATGGGCTCGACCGTGAGCTACGCGGTGATGCTGGGTTCGGGCCAGGTGGCGCAGCCGTTCAAGACGGTGAAGGACTACGACAATTGGCTGGCCCGCGCCGGGCGCATTCCGGTGCTGCTGGATACCGAAATCAACAACATGCGCGAAGGCATCAAGGCCGGCGTGGTGCAGCCGCGCGTGCTGATGGAAAAGGTGGTGCCGCAGTTTGACGAGATACTGGCCGCCAAGGCCGAGGACAGCCAGTTCTGGGGCCCGATCAAGGCCATGCCGGCCGATTTCCCGCAGGCCGACAAGGACCGCCTGACCGCGGCCTATCGCACCCTGATCGCCGATCAGCTGTTGCCGGCGATCAAGAAGCAGCGCGACTTCATTGCCAACGAATACCTGCCGGCCACGCGCGACAGCGTGGGCCTGGATTCGCTGCCCGACGGCCAGGCCTGGTACGCCTTCAACGCCAAGGAAAGCACCACCACCGCGCAGACGCCGGCGCAGATCCACGAGATCGGCTTGAAGGAAGTGGAGCGCATCCACGGCGAGATGCGCACGGTGATGGAGCAGGTGGGCTTCAAGGGCTCGCTGCAGGACTTCTTCAAGTTCATGCAGAACGACAAGCAGTTCGAGTTCAAGTCCGAGGCGGAGCTGCTGGAGCACTACCGGGGCCTGGAAGCCAAGATCAACACCAGCGTGGCCAAGCTGTTCTCGCTGACCCCGCAGGCTGGTTTCGAGATCCGCCCGGTGGAGGCATTCCGTGCCAAGTCGGCGGCCGGTGGTTCGTACATGACTCCGAGCGAGGACGGCACCCGCCCGGGCATCTTCTACGTCAACACCTACGACCTGCCGACCCGCAAGACCTGGGATGCGGAGGACCTGTTCCTGCACGAGGCCATCCCGGGCCACCACTTCCAGTTGGCCTTGCAGCAGGAGTTGAAGGACGTACCGGCGTTCCGTCGCTTCGGCGGCGAGACGGCCTTCATCGAAGGCTGGGGCCTGTATGCCGAGAGCCTGGGCAAGGACCTGGGCGTCTACACCGATCCGTACAGCTACTTCGGCCGTCTGCAGGGCGAACTGTGGCGCGCGGTGCGTCTGGTGGTGGACACCGGCCTGCACTCCAAGGGCTGGAACCGGCAGCAGGTGCTGGACTACATGTTCGCCAACTCGTCGGTGAGCGAGCCGGATGCCATTGCCGAAGCCGAGCGTTACATCGCCTGGCCGGGCCAGGCACTGGCCTACAAGACCGGCGAATTGAAGATCCAGGAACTGCGCAAGCGCGCGCAGGAAAAGCTGGGCGACAAGTTCGACATCCGCGAGTTCCACGCCGAAGTGCTGAAGGACGGCTCGGTGCCGCTGGATGTGCTGGAAGAGAAGGTGGATGGCTGGATTGCCAGCAAGAGCAAGTAATAAGCAGTAATTGAGTATCGGGAGGCACCGCGGAAGCGGTGCCTCTTTCGTTTGGGGTGTTGGGTGGGTTGGATGCTTGGGTGAAAAGCAGCCCCTCTCCCCAACCCCTCTCCCGCGAGGGGAGAGGGGCTTCACAGCTGCAATTGCAAAAATCGCCTCAACTCGCGGCGCACCTAGCCCCTCTCCCCTCGCGGGAGAGGGGTTGGGGAGAGGGGGCGGCAGGACTAAGCAAACTCAGAGCACGCTCAGGAAAATTCTCGAACTCCCCCACAAAAAAGAACGCACTGATTCAGCCACCAGCACCTTCGCAACAACATGCCTATGTCAAAGTACGTGGCATTTCCCCTGAGAACCTCCCAGCGCATCGACGGCAGCCAATGCCTGCGTCGCATCAACCGCTGTTGCCGAAGATGACCCTACTCGTATCGCTGATCCTGCCGCTGCTCGCCCTATGGCTGTGGTGGCCCGTGCATTCTCTGAGCCGGCGCGAGCGTCGCTGGCATATCGGCGTGACGCTCGCGCTTGCGCTGGTGGGGTTGAGCTTTGCCACGCTGTGGCGGATGAATGTGTTCGAGTACGCGGTGGAGGCCTGGATCCAGCTGGTGTTTGGCTGGGTGCTGGCGATGTTCATCATCCTGCTGGCGTTTCTGGTCCTGCGTACGCTGGGCTGGTTGTTGTCCCGTCCGGCAGCACGCACGTCGTTGCTGGCAACGCTGTGGCACGGCAAGCGCATGAATCAATCAGCCGCTGTGCTGATCGTGCTGCTGGCCACGCTGGGCATCTGGAATGGTCTGCGGCCGCCGCAGGTGCATGAACAAGCGTTGGTGGTGCCGAACCTGCCGCAGGAAATGGACGGGCTGCGCATGGCCGTGCTTGCCGACCTGCATATCAGCCCGGTCAAGCGCAGCTGGCGCACGCAACGCATTGTCGACACCGTCATGGCGGCCAAGCCGGATCTGATCGTGTTGCCCGGCGACATGGTGGATGGTGAGGTCGAAGACACCGCGGGTTTTGTCGCACCGCTTGCGGCGCTGGCGGCGCCGCATGGCGTATGGGTGGCACCGGGCAATCATGAGTACTACCACGGCTACAAACGCTGGATGGCGCACTTCCGCAGCCTGGGCCTGGGCGTGCTGGAGAACCAGACCGCCATGTTGTCGATCAACGGCAGCAAGCTGGCGGTGTCCGGTGTGGGCGACCTGGCGGCCCTGCGGCCCAGCGCCTACATGCGCGGCGGGCTGGCGCCGGACTTGCCGGCGGTGATTGCCGCGGGCAGGGGCGGCGATGCTCACATCCTGCTTGCCCACCAGCCCAAGCAGGCACGCGAGGCAGCGGGGACGGGGGCCTTCAACCTGCAGGTATCCGGGCATACCCATGGCGGCCACATGTGGGGCTTCGACCGCTGGGTAGTGGCGCCGGCCAACCACGGTTATGTGCGGGGCGAGTACATGGTCAGGGACATGAAGTTGTTCGTCAGCAATGGCGCGGGGCAGTGGGATGGCTTTACCGCACGCCTGGGCGTGCCTTCGCGCATCGAGGTGCTGGTGCTCAAGCGCGGTGCCGGCGACGACGGTTGAGATGTTGAGGCCAGAGCGTTGCTCTGCGCGCAGGTAAAACAACAACGGCCCTTTTCAGGGCCGTTGTTGTGATCCGGTCGGGTGGGTTCAGAGCGCGATCTGCTCGAAGTTCTCGACCCGGTTGTGGCCATTGCTCGCCTCGCCGGTGCGCGGCGTCGGGTAGTCGCTGAGGCGGTCCAGCAGCACCGTCTGCAGCCCGGCCTGGCGTGCGGCATCCAGTTCCTCGACGATGTCGGACAGGAACAGGATGTCCTGCGGCGCGATGCCAATGGCTTCGGCAATGCGTGTGTAGCTGCCGGTCTCGCGCTTGCCGCCGATTTCGGTGTCGAAGTTGCCGGAGAACAGGCCGTTGAGATCACCGGCATCACTGAAGCCGAAGAACAGCTTCTGCGCCGGCACCGAGCCGGAGGAATACACATACAGCGGCAGGCCGGCAGCGTGCCAGCCACGCAGTACCGCAGCGACTTCCGGGTACATGTGCGCGGTGTAATCGCCGTTGCGATAGCCCACATCCCAGATCATGCCTTGCAGCGCTTTCAGTGCCGTGTGCTTGCGGTCCTGGTCGATCCAGCCCTGCAGGGTTTCGACGATGACGTCGTCCTGGCAGGCACTGGCGGCGATTTCGGTGGCGACCGCATCCAGCCACTGGCGCACCTGCGGCTCGTTGCCGTGGTCGCGCACAAACGCGGGTAGGGCATTGCGGGCGTAGGGGAACAGCACTTCCTTGACGAAGGAGATGCTGGAGGTGGTGCCCTCGATATCGGTGAGGATGGCTTTGATGGTCATGCGGGGTCTTCCTGCACGGTGCTTCTAGGGGCACGAATGCTTAGTTGGCGAGCGTCGGGGGTGCAGCAGCTGGAAGCTGCTCTCACCCCAACCCCTCTCCCGTGAACGGGAGAGGGGCTCAAGGCAAAAGTTGGCTCAGACTGCGCTGGGTTCGTAGCGCGGGAAACGCTGGGCGATGTCGGTGCCGGTGAAGTGGCCGACCCAGCCGTCCGGCTCGGTGAAGAAGCGGATGGCGGCAAAGCTGGGTTCCTCGCCCATGTCGAACCAGTGGGTGACGCCGTCCGGCACCGAGATCAGGTCGTCCTTGACGCATTCCACCTCGTAGACCTTGTCGGCCACGTGCAGGGTGAACAGGCCCGAGCCGGCGACGAAGAAACGCACTTCGTCTTCCTTGTGGTAGTGCTCGTCGAGGAACTTCTTGCGGATTTCGGCACGGTTGGGGTTGTCCGGGGCAATCGAGGCCACGTCCACACTCTTGAAACCATGCGCGTTGACGAGGCGGTCGATGTCCTCGCGGTAGGCGGCAAACACTTCTTCCTGGCTGGCGCCCGGCGCCACCGGGTGCTTGGCCTGCCAGCGTTCAAAGGTGACGCCAATCTTCTTCAGTTCGGTGGCAATGACGTCGCCGTCGGCGCTGTCCAGCAGCGGGGCGTCCGGGGCGTTGTCGTTGAAAATGCGCAGTCGGCTCATGGCGATGGGCTCCACGGTGGGGGTGGCGAGCGTAGCAGCACGGGCCAGCGCCGGCCCGTGCGGATTCGTAATCAGGAAATGGCGCGCAGTTTGAGCAATTCCAGCTCGCAATGGAGCAGGAATTCAAAGGCTTCCAGATGGCGGCGTGCCTCGGCCATGTCGCGGCCCCAGGCATACAGGCCGTGGCCGTCAATCAGATAGCCCCACATCGGGCCCTTGTCGAGCTCGGCCTCCACCTGCGCGGCCAGCACGTCCATGTCCTGGGTGTTGGGGAATACCTTCAGGTCAACGGCGGTTTCGTGGGTGGCGTTGCCGTGCAGGGCCTTGAGCAGTTCGTAGCCTTCCAGGCGGATGTGACCCTGGCCGCCGAACAGGCGCGAGGCAATGGTCTGCACCGGCGAATGGGTGTGCAGTACGCAGCCCACGTCCGGGAAACGGGCGTAGAGCTGGGTATGCAGCAGGGTTTCGGCGGACGGGCGCAGCGGGCGGCCGACGGCCTTGCCGGCGAAGTCCACCACCATGATGTCGCTCTCGATCAGCCGGCCCTTGTCCTTGCCGGACACGGTGATGGCTGCATGCTGGTCGTCCAGTCGATGCGAGAAATTGCTGCTGGTGGCAGGCGTCCAGCCGGCATGGGCCAGGTCGCGGATGTTGTCGATCAGCAACTGGGCCAACTGGCTCAGCCGCTCGCTGTCATAGGGGACGGAAGGCGCGTTCATGCCAAGCATTCTACTAAGAACGCCCGCCAGTTCCTCGCACCCGGCAACAAGCCCGCGTTTGCTGAAGCCGGGCGCCTGCGGGCCGGGAGGTGTTTCATATGGCGCTGCGGCTTCCGGCCGTCGAAGGCAGCGCAGATCGCGCAGGGTTACCGCTGGCGGGCCGGGCAGGCGGAGCTTTGCGGGGTTTGCCTGAGCCATCAAAAAAAGCCCGGGCGTCAGGCGCCCGGGCTGTGGTCATTCAACCGCTGGAAGCTCAGCTGCGCTTGGCCTTGTTGGCGGCGTTGAGCTTGCTGTGGCGGATGCTGTAGGTGAAATAGATGATGAAGCCGGTGGCCGTCCACAGCCCCATCAGCATCCAGTTGTGCAGGGTCATGGCGGTCAGCAGTGCAATGCAGCTGAGTACGCCGAGGCTGCAGATCAACCAGGCCATGGGGATGCGGAACGGGCGCGGCAGGTCCGGCTGGGTGCGGCGCAGGACCAGCACGCCGGCGCAGACCGCGGCAAAGGCGATCAACGTGCCCATCGAGGTCAGCTCGCCAAGGATGTCCAGCGGGAATAGCGCCGCCAGCAGGGCGATGCCGATGCCGGTGATGATGGTGTTGATGTGCGGGGTGCGGTACTTGGGGTGGATCTTGGTGAACACCGGCGGCAGCAGACCGTCGCGGCCCATGATCATGAAGATGCGCGGCTGGCCGATCACCATCACCAGCACCACCGAGGCCAGGCCGATCAGCGCGCCGATTTCGACAATGATGCGCAGCCAGTCCAACTGCGGGTGCGCAGCCACGGCGGTGACCACCGGCTCGGCCGTGCCCAGCAACTGATACGGCACCAGGCCGGTCATCACCGCGGCCATGCCGATGTACAACACGGTGCAGATGATCAGCGACAGCAGCATGCCGATCGGCAGGTCGCGCTGCGGCCGGTGCGATTCCTGCGCGGCCACCGACACCGCCTCAAAACCGATATAGGCAAAGAACACCATCGCCGCGCCGCGCAGCACGCCGTCGAAGCCGTACTTGCCCGGGCCTTCATTGGCGGGGATGAACGGTGTCCAGTTGCTGGTGTCCACGTACTTCCAGCCGGCAACGATCACCAGCACGATCAAGCCGGTCTTGAGGATGACCATGGCCATGTTCATGGCCGAGGACTTGCTGATGCCGACGTAGCACAGCCAGGTCAGCAGCAGCACCAGTGCGGCGGCTGGCAGATTGGCGATGGCGCCGGTGGGCTTGAGCTGGGCATCCAGCGGTGCACTCACCAGCGCCGCCGGCAGGTGGATGTCGAAATGGTTGAGGAAGCTGAGGAAATAGCCGGTCCAGCTCACCGCCACGGCAGAGGCGGAAACCCCGTATTCCAGCACCAGCATCCAGCCGATGAACCAGGCCGAGAGCTCGCCGAAGGTGGCGTAGGTATAGGTGTAGGCACTGCCGGCCACCGGCACCATCGAAGCGAATTCGGCATAGGCCATGGCGCAGAAGGCGCAGCAGATGGCCGCAAGCACGAAGGACAGCATGATGGCCGGGCCGGCATGGTTGGCCGCAGCCTGGCCGGTGATGACGAAGATGCCGCCGCCGATCACCGCGCCGATGCCCAGGGCCGTCAGGCCCCAGGGGCCGAGGGTGCGGCGAAGGCTCAGGCCATTGGCCTCTTCATGCGCGGCGTGCGGGTGTTTGGTGGCCCAGAGTTGCTTGAACATGTTTCAGGTCTTCGCTCGTCGTAGCGCGATGCAGGCGCAAAAAAAAGCCGGCGCGCGCAGCGCCGGCGATGGGATGGGGTCAGGGGCTCTTGTTGAGCTTGCTGTGGCGGATGCCATAGCCGAAGTAGATGCACAGGCCCAGCAGCGTCCACAGCACGAACACCAGCCAGTGCGCGGCAAACGCCATGGCGAACAGGCCCAGACAGATCAGCGCACCAGCCGGAGCGATCAACCACACGGCGGGTACGCGGAAGGCGCGCGGCAAGTCCGGCTTGGTCCGGCGCAGCACCAGCACGCCGATGCAGACCGTAGCGAAGGCGAGCAGGGTGCCCATGGCGACCAGTTCACCCAGTACCGCCAACGGCACCAGGCCGGCCAGCGCTGCGGCGATGACGCCGACGACAATGGTGCTCAGGTACGGCGTGCGGAACTTCGGGTGGACCTTGCCGAACACCGGCGGCAGCAGGCCGTCGCGGGAGATGGTGTAGGCGATGCGGGTCTGGCCCATCATCATCACCAGCACCACCGAGGACAGGCCGGCGATGGCGCCGATTTCCACCCAGGTCTTCAGCCAGCCAAGCTGGGCATACGGCTCCAATGCGGTGGCCACCGGCTTGTCGGTGCCCAGCAGGTTGTACGGCAGCAGGCCGGTGAGCACGGCACAGACGATGATGTAGATCAGCGTACAAACAGCCAGCGAGCCGAGCAGGCCGACCGGCATGTTCCGCTGCGGATTCTTGGTTTCGCCTGCCGCGGTGGAAACCGCATCGAAGCCGATATAGGCAAAGAACACGATGGAGGCCGCACGCAGCACGCCGCTCCAGCCGAATTCACCAAAGGTGCCGGTGTTGTCGGGAATGAACGGGGTCCAGTTGGCCGGGTCGACATACATCACGCCAAAGCCGACGAACAGGCAGATCACGCCGACCTTGATCGCCACGATGACCGCGTTGACGAAGGTGGACTGGGTGACGCCGACGTAGAGCAGGGCGGAGATGGCGCCAATGATCAGCACGGCCGGCAGGTTGAACAGTTTGCCCGAGGCGACGAACTTGCCGTTCTCCCAGCTGATGGGCGCGGCGGTAAGTGCTTCCGGGAAAGGCAGGTGCAAGGTGGTGGTGAGGAAGCTGATCAAATACGCCGACCAACCCACCGCCACCGACGCGGAGGCGAACAGGTACTCCAGTACCAGGCACCAGCCGATGAACCAGGCCATGCCTTCGCCAAGCGTGGCGTAGGAGTAGGAATACGCGCTGCCGGAGACCGGGATCATCGCAGCGAATTCGGCGTAGCACAGGCCGGCGAACGCGCAGGCCAGGCCGGCCAGTACGAAGGACAGCATGATGGCCGGGCCGGCGTGGTTGGCGGCCGCCTGGCCGGTGACGACGAAGATGCCGGCGCCGATCACCGCGCCCATGCCCAGCAGGATCAGGTGCTTGGCTGTGAGGGTACGCTTGAGCGTGGCTTCGCCCTGCAGGCTGCCTTCAATCGGCTCCCCGGCATCGATGTGCGCGGTGGGTTCGATTGGTTTGACCCTCAACAGTGTTTTGAGCATTCCGCTAATTCCCGAACTTGTGTAATGCACCCGGGCGCATGAGAACGACGGGGCGGATGAGTGGCGCCACAAACTGAACGGCTGGCAACGGTCCTACCTTGCCAAAGGCGGCCGAACTCGACAAGCGCAGGTGCAGCATCGACAGCGATAATGGCCGCTGCCTCAAATCAATGGGATGTGCTGACAGTCATGCTTGAACAGGATCAGAGTCTGCGCCTGGCGCTGGAAGAGTATGCACGGGCGGTTCCCGGGCATGGCGAGGTGGCGCAGGAGTTTCTGGCGTTGCTGGACGCGCCGGGGCCGGATCCCTTCACCCGCGAGCGGCTGGAAGGCCATTTCACCGGCAGCGCATGGTTGGTCAGTGCGGATGGCAAGCGGGCACTGCTGACCCATCACCGCAAGCTGGGGCGCTGGCTACAGCTGGGTGGGCACGCCGATGGCGACCACGACCTGCCGGCAGTGGCGCTGCGCGAGGCGGAAGAGGAATCCGGTCTGCCGGGTCTGGCCTTGGTGTCGCGGGAAATTTTTGATCTGGACCGGCACTGGATTCCGGAACGCCGCGAGGTGCCAGGGCATTGGCATTACGACGTGCGCTATGTGGTGGTCGCCGGAGCGGATGAGCGCTTTGCAGTCAGCGAAGAATCGCTGGACCTGGCCTGGTGCCTGGTGACCGACATCGCCGGGCAGGAAGACGAATCCATGCAGCGGATGGCAACGCGCTGGTTGGCGCGGCGGTGATGGGGTGGGGGAGGTAGAAGCAGAAGCAGAAGCGTTACCCCTCCCCAGCCCTCCCCTTGCCTGCGGCAAAGGGAGGGGGTGGATCACGCGAACTGTCAGGTTGCGGCGAATCGCTTCTGCCCCCTCCCTTTCGCGTAGCGAAGGGGAGGGCTGGGGAGGGGTAAAAAAGAACGCCCCGGGAGGGGCGTTCTTCGCTTCAAACTACGGCACAACAACTCAAGCCGTTGTCTTCGCCGCCAACTGCCGCAGCACATACTGCAGCAGGCCGCCGTTGCGGAAGTATTCCACTTCCTTCGGCGTCAGCAGCAGCACTTTGGCGGTGAGGCGCTTCTGGCTGCCGTCGGCACGGGTTGCCGTGACCGTGGCGGTCTTGGCCTTGCCGTCGTCCAGGCCGGTGACATCGAACACTTCCGAGCCATCCAGGCCCAGGGTCTGTGCGTTCTCGCCGTCGTGGAACTGCAGCGGCAACACGCCCATGCCGACCAGGTTGGAGCGGTGGATGCGCTCGAAGCTTTCGGCGATCACGGCCTTCACGCCCAGCAGGTTGGTGCCCTTGGCAGCCCAGTCACGCGAGGAGCCAGTGCCGTATTCCTTACCGGCCAGCACCACCAGCGGTACGCCATCGGCCTTGTACTTCATTGCCGCGTCGTAGATGGCCAGCTTTTCGCCGGTGTTGCTGCCCGGCGCGTAATACAGCGT
The DNA here is from genome assembly GCF_056759635.1 of Stenotrophomonas sp. STEN056. Classification (NCBI taxonomy): domain Bacteria; kingdom Pseudomonadati; phylum Pseudomonadota; class Gammaproteobacteria; order Lysobacterales; family Lysobacteraceae; genus Stenotrophomonas; species Stenotrophomonas sp. STEN056. The sequence continues at coordinate 2,688 of NZ_JBRRDL010000026.1, read as the reverse complement.
GTTGCCGCCTTCCTCGCCACCAAACATCAGGTTCTTGATGCGGATGTTGGCAAAGGTGCCGCGCACCATCACGTCATCGTTGCCGCGGCGGCTGCCGTAGCTGTTGAAGTCCGCGGGCTGCACGCCGCGCGACTGCAGGAAACGGCCAGCCGGCGAATCCTTCTTGATGTTGCCGGCCGGGGAGATGTGGTCGGTGGTGATCGAGTCACCAAACAGCCCCATCACCCGCGCGCCGTGGACATCGCTGATGCTGCCGACCTGCATGGTCATGCCGTCGAAGTAGGGCGGGTTCTTGATGTAGGTCGAATCGCTGTTCCACGCGTAAGCCTGGCCTTCCGGGGATTCGATCTGTGCCCAGCGGGTGTCGCCCTTGAACACGTCGGCGTAGTTCTGCTTGAACATCTCCGGGCCGACGGTGGCGGCGATCATGTCGCCGATTTCCTTGTTGGTCGGCCAGATGTCGCGCAGGTAGACATCCTTGCCGGTGCTGTCCTGGCCGATCGGTTCCTTGGTCAGGTCGATGCGCACGGTGCCGGCGATGGCATAGGCCACCACCAGCGGCGGCGAGGCCAGGTAGTTGGCCTTCACTTCCGGGTGCACGCGGCCTTCAAAGTTGCGGTTGCCCGACAGTACCGAGGCCACGACCAGGTCGCCGGCGGCGATGCCGGCGCTGACTTCGGTCGGCAGCGGGCCGGAGTTGCCGATGCAGGTGGTGCAGCCGTAACCGACCACGAAGAAGCCCAGCTTCTCCAGGTCGGTCAGTACGCCGGCCTTTTCCAGGTAGTCGGTGACCACGCGCGAGCCCGGCCCGAGCGAGGTCTTGACCCACGGCTTGGCCTTCAGCCCCAGGCGGGCGGCATTGCGTGCCAGCAGGCCGGCACCCAGCATCACCGCCGGGTTGGAGGTGTTGGTGCAGGAGGTGATGGCGGCGATGACCACTGCGCCATCCTTCAGGCGTACCGACTTCTCGTTGATGACGACGTCGGCATGGCCCTTGGCCAACTGCTCGTTGCCAACTGCGGCGCCACCGCCTTCATTGATGAAGTCGGACACGTCGCCGTTGCGCTGTTCGCGGTGGGCGGTCAGGCCCTTCAGGGCCTCGCTGAAATTGCTGTGCACGTCGTCCAGCAGCACGCGGTCCTGCGGGCGCTTGGGGCCGGCCATCGAGGGCTTCACATCGCCCATGTCCAGTTCCAGCGTGGCGCTGTACTGCGCATGTGCGCTGCCGGCGTCGTGCCACAGGCCCTGCGCCTTGGCGTAGGCCTCCACCAGGTTGATCTGGTCTTCGCTGCGGCCGGACAGGCGCAGGTAGTTCAGCGATTCGGCATCAATCGGGAAGATGCCGCAGGTGGCGCCGTATTCCGGTGCCATGTTGGCGATGGTGGCGCGGTCGGCCAGCGGCAGGTGTTGCAGGCCGTCGCCGTAAAACTCGACGAACTTGCCGACCACGCCGAGCTTGCGCAGCATCTGGGTGACGGTCAGCACCAGGTCGGTGGCGGTGGTGCCTTCGGGCAGTTTGCCGGTCAGCTTGAAGCCGACCACCTGCGGGATCAGCATCGAGGACGGCTGGCCCAGCATGGCGGCTTCGGCCTCGATACCGCCCACGCCCCAGCCCAGCACGCCGATGCCGTTGATCATGGTGGTGTGCGAGTCGGTGCCGAACACGGTGTCCGGGAAGGCCCAGTTCGTGCCCTCGATGTTGCGTTCCATCACCACGCGGGCGAGGTTTTCCAGGTTGACCTGGTGGACGATGCCGGTGTTGGGCGGCACCACCTTGAAGTTCTCGAACGCTTTCTGGCCCCAGCGCAGGAAGCTGTAGCGCTCGCGGTTGCGCTCGAATTCAATCTTGCCGTTGATGTCCAGCGCGTCGGGGCGGCCGAAGACATCCACCTGCACCGAATGGTCGATGACCAGTTCGGAGGGAATGAGCGGGTTGATCTGCTCGGCGTTGCCGCCGAGTTTGGTGACCGCATCGCGCATGGCGGCCAGGTCAACCACGCAGGGCACGCCGGTGAAATCCTGCAGTACCACGCGGGCCGGCATGAAGGCGATTTCGGTGTCGGGCTCGGCCTTGGGGTTCCAGCGTGCCACCGCCTCGATGTGCTCGGGACCGACGGTCTGGCCGCCGTCCTCATGCCGGAGCAGGTTCTCCAGCAGGATCTTCATCGAGTAGGGCAGGTGGGAGATGTCGTATTTCTGGCTGAGCTTGGGAAGGCTGCAGTAGGTGTACTGCCGGCCGCCAACCTCCAGTTGGCTACGGGTGGAGAACGAATCGCTCATACGGCTTTGCTCCTTTACATACAGATGGCTTGCCGCGGCTGGGGTGCCGCGCGGGCTTTCCGGGGCCTGCGCCCCTTTAATGAATGCCCGTCGAGTATGGACGAAGCACTCGCAGCCGGGGCGCGGCTGCAGCAGACATTTTAGGCAACGGCTTGTTGCGCCGATGTAACGGTGGCGGGGCGCTCAAGTGTGCCCAGGAGATGTTGCTTGGGTAGTGGGGGGGGCGCGGGGCGGCGGGGGGGGGGGGGGGGCCGGGCGGGGGGGGGGGGGGCGGCGGGGCGGGGCGGGGGGGGGAGGGGGGGGGGGGGGGGGGGGGTGGGGCGGGGACTCGACGGCTGTGATAGGTAGGGGACCCACGAGTAAGTGGGCTGCGGCAACAGGAGGGGGCTCGGCGACGGCCGGGGCGAC
>NZ_JBRRDL010000025.1:0-57531 GCF_056759635.1 Stenotrophomonas sp. STEN056 | reverse complement strand
TGCAGGCGCGGACTATGCGTTGGCAGCCGGTGCTTCCAGTGCTGCAAACGGTGAGCGCAGCGTGGCCATGGGTGCCGGCGCACAAGCTGATGCCGACAGCAGCATTGCCCTTGGTGCGGATTCGGTAGCTGATCGTGCCAACACCGTGTCGGTGGGCAAGGCCGGTGCCGAGCGCCAGATCACCAATGTCGCCGCCGGTACCGAAGACACCGATGCGGTGAACAAGTCGCAGCTGGATGCGGTGGCAGGTATTGCCGATGGCACGCAGCGCTACTTCCGCGCCAAGGGTCTGGCCGATGGCAGCGACGATGCGGTGGCCAGTGGTGAGGGCGCCATGGCGGCCGGTGTCGGCTCGCAGGCAAGCGGTGCCAAGAGTACGGCGGTGGGCAATCACAACGTGGCCGGCGGTGACAACGCCATCGCGATAGGCAGCAGCGCGGTGGCATCGGGCAGCTCCAGCCTTGCGGCGGGGGATGGCGCAATGGCCGGCGCCGACCTGGCGATAGCCGTGGGTACATCAAGCGTGGCCAACGCCGAGAGCAGCCTTGCGCTGGGCGTGGGTGCACAGGCCACCGGCAGGAACACGATGGCCATGGGCGCGGATGCGGCGGCCATCGGAGAAGGCTCGGTCGCGCTGGGCAACCGTGCCCGGGCCAGCGGACAGCAGAGCATGGCGCTGGGCGTTTCGGCGCAGGCCAATGCCAACAATGCCGTGGCCCTGGGTGCCTATTCGGTGGCCGGCCGTGCCAATACCGTGTCGGTGGGCAGCGCCGGTGCCGAGCGGCAGATCACCAACGTCGCTGCCGGTACGGAGGACACCGATGCGGTGAACAAGGCGCAGCTGGACCAGGTGGCCAGTGCCATGGGCACCACCAATCAGTACTTCCAAGCCAAGGGTGAAGGCGCTGCAGTGGCCAGTGGTGACGACAGCGTGGCCGCCGGCGCAGCCGCGGCTGCCAGTGGTGAGCGCAGCACCGCGATGGGCATGTCCAGCGTGGCCAGCGCGACAGGTGCCACCGCGGTGGGTGCCGGGGCCTCGGCGCGTGCTGCCAACAGCACGGCACTGGGCCGCAATACCGCGATCACGGCTGCCAATGGCGTGGCGCTGGGTTTTGGCGCGTTTGCCAGCAATGGCATCAATGGCATTGCCATCGGTGCCAATGCCGGGGTTTCCGGTGCCAACTCGGTGGCCCTGGGAGCTGGATCGCGGGCGCTTGAGGCCAACGTGGTGTCGGTGGGCGGTGGCAACGGCACTGATGGGCCGGTGACGCGGCGCATCGTCAACGTGGGCGCAGGCCGTGTTGCCGAAGGCAGCACCGATGCAGTCAATGGCGGCCAGTTGCATGTGACCAACCAGCGCGTGGGCGTGGTGGAAACCCGCGTCAATGAGATGGATGGCCGCCTTGGCACCATAGAAAGCGTCACCACCAATGCGGTGGTGTATGACGACACCAACCGCGATGTGATCACCCTGTCCGGCCTGCAGGGCACCACGCTCGACAACGTGGCCGAAGGCCGCGTTGGCATGGGCAGCATGCAGGCGGTCAACGGCGGTCAGCTGTACCAGTCGCTGAGTTCCATGGCCACGATCCTGGGCGGCGGTGCAGCAATGGGCATGCAGGGTGTGTTCGTGGCACCGACCTATGTCATCCAGGGCACCAGCTTCAACAACGTGGGGGATGCACTGCACGCTCTGGACGGACAGGTGACCACGATCAACAACTACCTGGCCAAGAACGGCGGTGGGACGGGTGGTGGCGATGGCAAGACCGGCGGCGGCGTGGTGCTGGGTGACCGTGCCACCGCGCCGGATGTGAAGGGTACGGGTATCGGCCATGACGCGTTGGCGGTTGGCGTCAATGACACGGCAATAGGCAGCAACGCCCGGGTCAATGCTGACGGCAGCACGGCCGTGGGTGCCAACGCACACATCGCGGAGATCGCGGACAACGCCGTGGCCGTGGGCGAGAGTGCCTCGGTGACTGCCACGGCAGGGACGGCCATCGGCCAGGGCGCCAGCGTCACCGCGCAGGGCGCCGTTGCCCTGGGCCAAGGTGCGGTTGCTGATCGCGCCAACACGGTGTCGGTGGGCAGCGCTGGTGCCGAACGCCAGATCACCAATGTCGCCGCCGGAACCCAGGCTACCGATGCAGTCAACAAGGCCCAGCTGGACGGGGGCATCGCCTCGGCCAATGCCTACACCGACAGCCAGATCAGCGGCTTGAACGACAGCTTCGCCGGCTTGCGTACCGACATGGACAAGCGCCTGCGGCATTTCGATCGCCGCCTTGACCGCCAGGGCGCGATGAGCGCGGCGATGTTGAACATGGCCACCAGCGCTGCGGGCCTGCGCACGCAAAACCGCCTGGGTGCGGGTGTGGGGTTCCAGGGCGGGGAATCGGCGCTGTCCATCGGCTACCAGCGCGCCATCAGTGACCGCGCCACGGTCACCCTGGGCGGAGCCTTCAGCAGTGACGACAGCTCCATTGGTATCGGCGCCGGCTTCGGCTGGTAACTCGTTGTAGCTCCTCTCCACCTGGTTGCCGCCCCGCTCGCTGGGCATCTGGGGGGAGGTCATGCATGTCGGTAGTCAACCCTGTGATCAAGGACCAATAGATGAAAAGAACCAAGTTTGGTGTGGCATTGGCGAGTGCGATGATGGCTGTGTCGGGCGTCCCCGACTGCACGGCAGGTTCTGCGCAGGGTGGAGAGTTGCGCGAAGTCGAACAGTCCGTTGGCGGCGATGACGGTGGCGCGTATCGGTTTGTGGTGAAGTACCGCGACGGTGCCGTTGAAAGGCGCGATAACACACGGATCAACAGCGGAGTCATGCAGGCGGCATCGCGCGCCGGCGTTGATCGCATGGTGCGTGCCAGTGCCGCATCGCCGGCGCGGGCTGCGGTGGCGATGCGCTTTCAGCGATCCATGTCCCTGCCAGGCTGGAATGTCGTCCGTGCTTCACGGCGATTGGACAAAGCCGAAGCGGCGGCCTTCATGAATGAGATGAAGGCGGATCCTGCGGTTGAATCCATCGAGATCGACGGCATGAAGGTTGCGATGGTGGACGGCCGCGTGGCAGCTACGCCGAATGATCCGGATTACCAGCGATATCAGTGGAATTTCCACGGTACGGAAGGTGGCGTGCGTGCGCCGCAGGGATGGGTGCATTCGCAGGGCGAGGGTGTGGTAGTGGCGGTGCTCGACACCGGCTTTGCCCGTGGTAATCCAGACCTTCAGGACAACGTACTGCCCGGCTACGACATGATCAGCGACAAGCGTGTTTCCCGACGCGCCAGCGATGGGCGCGTGCCGGGTGGCTGGGACGAGGGGGACTGGGTTGAAGCGAACTACTGCGCGGGCTGGGCCACATCCAAGTGGCACGAGGCCAGGCCCAGCGGCTGGCACGGTACGCATGTGGGCGGCACCGTTGCTCAGGTGACCAACAATGCCCATGGGGTTGCGGGGCTGGCGTACAAAGCCAAGGTGATGCCGGTGCGTGTGCTTGGCTCCTGTGGTGGTTTCGACAGTGACATCGTTGACGCCATCGTCTGGGCGGCCGGTGGTGAGGTGCCAGGGATACCAAAGAATCCCAACCCGGCGGAAATCATCAACATGAGCCTGGGAGGTGTGGAGCCGGAGACCTGTCCCGCCAGTTACCAGGAGGCCATCGACAAGGCCAACAGCCTGGGCGCCATCATCGTGGCAGCAGCGGGCAACAGCAATAGAATGGCTGACAGCTACACCATGGGTTCGTGCAAAAACCTGATCGTGGTGGGTGGTTCGCGTTACGCCGGCGGCCGATATCTCGCCTCCAACTATGGCCCCCGCGTGGATATTGCCGCGCCATCGGGAGATATGGCTGATAGCGATATCCGAGGTGGTATCTGGCAGGTGATCAACAAGGGAACCACCCGGCCCTTGGAAGGAGATGGAAACTGGCAGCTGGGGGGCATGTTTGGCACTTCAATGGCCTCGCCGCATGTAGCTGCGGCAGCGGCAATGGTTCAGAGCGTGGTGAAGACGCCGTTGACCTGGCAGCAGATGCGTGACTTGCTGAGCGAGACTGCGCGCCTGTTCCCGGTGACAATCCCGGTCAGCAACGGTGCCGGCATTCTCGATGTGGGCGCTGCGTTGGCCAAGGCAACCGCAGAACCCTGTGACCCGGCGATGAAGGATTGCGGCCCGGTCGCGAAGCCACTGGTCAACAAGGTGAACGTCTTGGGCCTGACAGGCGGCGAGGGCAGCGAGAAGCGCTACAGTTTTGAAGCAAAGGCGGGACAAGTGCTGACGGTGATGACGTATGGCGGCTGGGGTGACGTATCGCTGTATGTCAGCTTTGGCCAGATACCGACAACGAGCAGTTCCGATGCCAGGTCAACCCGTGTTGGCAACAGCGAAACCATCCGCTTCACCGCCCCCAAAACTGGCACATACTTCGTGACGCTGATAGGTAAGACAGGCTATGGCGACGTGACTCTGGTGGCCCGTCAATAGGTTGCGGTTTTCAGCCTCCTTGAATCCCGGCCATGCCGGGATTCGTTTCTTCGTTTTCTCCAATGCAGGCGGTGTGCAACGCCCCGGGTTTGCGTGAGAGGTGGTGTAGGGAACGCCCTCTGCCGGCCGCTGTTGAACAGATGTTTCGTTCCGCGTTTGCACTGCATTCAACCAACTTTGAAGAGCCCCGCAGGCCAGTACCTGCGGGGGTTTTTTATTGAAACCGTTGGCGGGCAGTCCAGTGCTCTACCTGGTCTGCTCTCAACAGCACCGCCCTGCCTGGGTTTACCTGCTACGCACGGCGCTCAAGCCCAAGGCCTCCAACTGTACCGGCGTCTCTGTACCTGATGACGAACAACTTGACGTCGGCGAGGCGGCCTTCCAACACTCCAGCCACGCCTGTCGGACGAAAGACAGGTGCAGCCATCCATTGAGATGCGGCAAGCATTCCTGGGCGCTGCAGCCAATGTGTTCGCGCTTGTTGGTGACCGGGAATCCAGCCTCGCTGGAGTCGTGCCATGAACCGCAATTTCCGCAAGGTGTGGAATCGGATCCTGGGGCAGGGGAAGGTGGCGCCGGTCTATGCCCGGCCTGCGCCGGGGAACGGTGCGGATGCTGCGGCAACGCATGCAGGAACATTGCTGCGGGCACTGCCTCCCATGCTGGCATGTGGACTGCTGTTGCCCGTGCCACCAGAGGTGCGGGCACAATCGGTTGGCGTTGGCGGTGTTGCGCAGTGCTTTTCCAGTTTCATTCCCAATGCGCCGCGGGTGAACTGTGCCGAGGTGGGAACGGCCAACGCCAGCGGCATCAATGCCGTGGCCATTGGCACCTTCAGTTTGGCCGGTGCTGAAAACAGTGTCGCGCTGGGCGCCCACGCGGTGGCCGATCGCGCCAATACAGTCTCGGTTGGCCGTCTGGGTAACGAGCGGCAGATCATCAATGTTGCCGCCGGCGTGGAGGCAACGGATGCGGTGAACGTGGAGCAGCTGGATCTGGCGATGAGCTACTTCCAGGCCAACGGCGTCGGTGACGGCAGCGACCAGGCAAAGGCCAGTGGCCTGGGCGCCAGTGCTGCTGGCGTGGGTTCACAGGCCACGGGTGCGGAGAGTACCGCGTTGGGGAGCTACAACGCGGCCACTGAAGACTACGCAAGTGCGGTGGGTTACATGAACACTGCCAGTGCTGTGAACAGCTCGGCAATGGGCGCATTGAATCAGGTTGAAGGCGAAAACAGCAGCGCTTTCGGCTATTCCAACAACGTGGAAGGCCGCAGTTCCGTAGCGATTGGCAGCAACAGCAGGGCCACCGGAAACAATGGTCTGGTTGCCGGTGATGGTGCTGTGGCCGATGCAGACAACGCTGTGGCGCTGGGGTCGGCGGCAATGGTGTCGGCCGCCAATGCCGTGGCGCTGGGTGCGGGCTCGCTGGCCGAGCGTGCCAATGCGGTGTCGGTAGGTGCGGTGAATGCCGAGCGGCAGATCATCAATGTTGCGGCAGGAACGCAGGTGACGGATGCAGTGAACAAGGCGCAGCTCGATGCAGTGGCCGACACCGCGCGCGCGGCCATTCGTCATTTCAGCTCCGAAGGATTCGCCGATGGCAGCGATGATGCAACGGCGATAGGCGACGGCGCCGTGGCGATAGGCCGCAGCGCAATCGCGTTGGCCGACGGTAGCATCGCGCTGGGAACAGGTTCGATGGCCGATCGTGCCAACGCCGTGTCCATCGGCGCGGTCAATGCAGAACGGCAACTCGTCAACGTGGCTGCGGGCACGCAGGCCACCGATGCGGTGAACAAGGCACAGTTGGATGCGGTGGCTACTGCGGCATCCGGTGCTGCATCCGACGCCGCTGAAACAGCGGTTCGTTACTTCCGATCCGACGGTCCCGCTGACGGCAGTGATGATGCAGTAGCGAGAGGAGTGGGCGCTACTGCCATCGGTCGCAATGCCATCGCGGCAGCCGACAGTAGTGTGGCGCTGGGAACGGGAGCAGTGGCGGATCGCGCCAACGCCGTGTCCATCGGCGCGGTCAATGCAGAGCGGCAACTCGTCAACGTGGCTGCGGGTACGCAGGCCACCGATGCGGTGAACAAGGGACAGTTGGATGCGGTGGCTGCTGCGGCATCCGATGCAGCATCCGACGCCGCTCAAACAGCGGTGCGCTACTTCCGATCCGACGGTGCCGCCGATGGCAGTGATGACGCAGTTGCCAGTGGGGCAGGCGCTACCGCCATCGGCCGCAGCGCCATCGCCGTGGCCGACGCCAGCGTCGCGCTGGGAACAGGCTCGGTAGCCGACCGCGCCAACGCCGTGTCCATTGGCGCGGTCAATGCAGAGCGGCAACTCATCAATGTGGCTGCGGGCACCCAGGCCACCGATGCGGTGAACAAGGCGCAGTTGGATGCGGTGGCTACTGCGGCATCCGGTGCTGCATCCGACGCAGCGGAAACAGCGGTTCGCTACTTCCGATCCGACGGTCTTGCTGACGGCAGTGATGATGCGGTGGCCAGCGGAACAGGCGCCACTGCCATCGGCCGCAATGCCATCGCGGTAGCCGACAGTAGTGTGGCGCTGGGAACGGGAGCAGTAGCGGATCGCGCCAACGCCGTGTCCATTGGTGCGGTCAATGCAGAACGGCAACTCGTCAATGTGGCTGCGGGTACGCAGGCGACCGATGCGGTGAACAAGGCGCAGTTGGATGCGGCCAGTCTGGCGGCCGGTGCTGCCGGTCACTATCTGCATACCGATGGTGTTGCTGATGGCAGTGACGATGCGCTCGCATCCGGTGTTGCAGCAATGGCTGTTGGACGGCGTGCCATCGCTGCAGCTGACAGCAGCGTCGCGCTGGGAACAGGCTCGGTGGCCGACCGCACCAACGCCGTGTCCATCGGCGCGGTCAATGCAGAGCGGCAACTCGTCAATGTGGCTGCGGGTACACAGGCCACCGATGCGGTGAATAAGGCGCAGTTGGATGCGGTGGCTGCTGCGGCATCCGGTGCCGCTTCCGATGCTGCAGAAGCAGCGGTTCGCTACTTCCGATCCGACGGCCTTGCTGACGGCAGTGATGACGCAGTGGCTAACGGAACAGGCGCTACCGCCATCGGCCGCAGCGCCATCGCCGTGGCCGACGGCAGCGTCGCGCTGGGAACAGGCTCGGTGGCCGACCGCGCCAACGCCGTGTCCATCGGCGCGGTCAATGCAGAGCGGCAACTCATCAACGTGGCTGCGGGTACGCAGGCCACCGATGCGGTGAACAAGGCGCAGTTGGATGCGGCCAGTCTGGCGGCCGGTGCTGCCGGTCACTATCTGCATACCGATGGTGTTGCTGATGGCAGTGACGATGCGCTCGCATCCGGTGTTGCAGCAATGGCTGTTGGACGGCGTGCCATCGCTGTAGCTGACAGCAGCGTCGCGCTGGGAACAGGCTCGGTAGCCGACCGCGCCAACGCCGTGTCCATCGGCGCGGTCAATGCGGAACGGCAGCTCATCAATGTGGCTGCGGGCACGCAGGCCACCGATGCGGTGAACAAGGCGCAGTTGGATGCGGTGGTCGGTACCGTTGGCGCGGCGGGGCGTTACGTGAAAGCCAATGGTGCCGCCGACGGCAGCGATGATGCGCAGGCCAGTGGTGCCAATGCGATGGCCGCGGGTGTGGCGTCGTTGGCCAGTGGTGCGGAAAGCGTCGCGCTGGGCAGTCACACCGTGGCCGCGGGTGAGCATGCCAGCGCCGTGGGTTTCCAGAATGTCGCCAGCGGTGTGAACAGCTCGGCATTGGGCAACCGCAATCATGTCGCTGGCCAGAACAGCAGTGCGTTCGGCGTTGCCAATGTGGTGGCAGGCAACAACGCCATAGCCGTTGGCAGCAACAGCGTGGCATCGGCTGATGGCAGCGTATCTGCCGGAAACCGTGCGCTGGCCAGCGGCATCAACTCCGTGGCACTGGGCAGTGGCGCCCGGGCGCTTGAAGCCGATGTGGTCTCCGTCGGCGGCGGTGATGGCAGCGATGGCCCGGTTGCGCGCCGCGTCGTGAATGTGGCCGAGGGCCGATTGACCGAGGACAGCTCCGATGCGGTTACCGGCCGCCAACTGCATGCCAGCAACCAGAGGCTGGGCGCGGTGGAAAGCCGCGTGAGCGACATCGACGCGCGGATCAGGAATGTGGAAGGCACCGCCATCAACGCGGTGACTTACGATGACGCGGGCCGCAATGCGCTGACGCTGTCCGGGGCGCAGGGAACCACGGTGAACAACGTCGCTGCAGGCGCCCTCAGCGCAGGCAGCAGACAGGCGGTAAATGGAGGGCAGTTGTACGACGCACTGGGCTCGATGGCGAGCCTGCTCGGCGGTGGTGCTGCGCTTGGCATGCAGGGCATGTTTGCCGCGCCAAGCTATGTCATCCAGGGCGCACGCTACGGCAACGTTGGCGATGCGCTGATGGCGCTGGATGCACAGGTGGCTGCGCTCAATCGCCGTTTTGCCGAAGGTGGAAACGGGGGCAATGCCGGCGGCGGTGTGGTGTTGGGGCAGGGCGCTGCGGCACTGAGCGAATCCGGTGTCGGCATCGGCCGCGGTGCGCAGGTGTCAGGCAACAACGGAACTGCATTGGGCAGCAATGCGGTTGTGTTGGCCGATGACGGAACGGCCATCGGTGCCAACACACGCATCAGTGCCGGCGCCGACGGTGGGGTTGCGGTGGGCGAGGGTGCGCAGGTCAGCGCCAGCGGCGGCACGGCGATTGGGTCAGGCGCGCGCGTGAGTGCCAAAGGCGCCGTGGCGATAGGGCAGAACGCCATCGCTGAGCGTGCCAACAGCGTGTCGGTTGGCAGTGCCGGCCACGAGCGGCAGATCACCCATGTCGCGGCGGGTACCCAGGCTACCGATGCGGTCAACAAGGCGCAGTTGGACGGCGGTATCGCGGCGGCAAACGCCTATACCGACAGCACATTCGCAGGCCTGCAGGACCGTTTCAATTACCTGCGCAGCGACCTGGGCGAGCGGTTGCGTCGTGTGGACCGTCGCATCGACCGGCAGGGTGCGATGCACGCAGCGATGTTGAACATGGCCAGCAGCATGGCGGGAATCGGCACGGAGAATCGCCTTGGCGTGGGCATCGGCTTCCAGGGCGGTGAATCGGCGCTGTCGATTGGCTATCAACGTGCGCTGAGTGAGCGTGCCACGCTGACGTTCGGGGGCGCTTTCGGTGGCGATGACAGCGCCATCGGCATAGGGGCGGGTTTTGGTTGGTGATTGAACATGCCGGCCTTGCTGAACAGGCGTCGAGGGCGGCGTGTATCGGCATCTTCCACCTGGCTCCGATCGGTCCGGGAAGACTTCCCCGCCGGGGCCCTCGGCGGGGCGACTATTGCGCAGCGCAAAAGAATCGAGCTGCTGAATAGGTGCAGTCGAAAAAATTTCCGTTGAAACCAAAAAAAGCAGTGAAAAGCCCGCAGGCCAAGGCTTACGGGCTTTTTCTTCATCTGCCGTGCGTGATGCTGCAGAACGCTGGCTGTCTTGGCGTTTCAGGGGTACATCGGCTTGTTTCATAAGAGCTTTCTCAAAATTGGCCGGCGCGAAAACATTGATTTTGTGGGTCACTTCACAAAACGACCCCCCTACGTCAAATGCTTGACGCTGGATGAACGGTCGTTCAACACTCAAACCATCCTGTAGCAAACCCATGCGTATGGATCGCAAGGGAGTGCCACGACAGGCGTGAGCCTCACGTGCCCGGCATGCCCGGGAAGCGGGATCAAAAACACCTCAGGGGGATCGTTGGGCCTGTTCAGCCCGGTGATGGCGCTTTCCTGCGCGGCAAAGAAAACCCAGCCCACTTCATGGAGCAGTGACGATGAATCGGATTTATCGCAAGGTGTGGAACAAGGCATTGGGACAGCTGGTGGTGGCCTCGGAACTGGCCACATCCGGCTCACCGGGGGCGACCGTTGATGAGCGCCACGCGCCCTCATGCCGATTGCGGACCTTGTCGCTGGCCATTGTCGTGGGATTGGGGGCAGGTGCGGTGACGCCGCTGGCGCTGGCCCAATCGCTGGAGGTGGGTGGGTCTGCGCAGTGCATGGTGCTCGGCAGTACGACGCTGGTGGATTGCGCCATTGCCGGCGATGCACAGGCCAGCGGCAACAACGCCGTGGCCATCGGTGCTGCAACCGTGGCATCGGGCGACAACAGTGTGGCGCTGGGCGCCAATTCGGTCGCGTTGCGTGCGAACACGGTATCGGTGGGCGCGGTAGGCAGCGAACGCCAGATCAGCAACGTCGCCGCAGGCACCCAGGGCACCGATGCGGTCAACCTGGATCAACTCAATGCCGCCGCTGAAGGGGCGCTGCTGGCTGGGCGTTACTTCAAGGCCAACGGTGCCGCTGACGGCAGCGACGACGCACAGGCCAGTGGTGCCGGCGCTACGGCCGCGGGTGTGGGCTCGGTGGCCAGCGGTGCGGAAAGTGTCGCGGTGGGCAGTTACAACGTCGCCGCCGGCGACTACGCCAGCGCACTGGGTTACGTGAATACCGCCAACGGCGAGAACAGCTCGGCGGTGGGCAATTTCAACCAGGTGGAAGGGCAGAACAGCAACGCGATCGGCTTCTCCAACCTCGTCGTGGGTGACAACGCCACGGCCGTTGGCAGCAACAGCATCGCGACCGGCAACAACAGCCTGGTGGTCGGCGACAGCGCCCTGGCGGATGCCGAGAACGCGACGGCAGTGGGCGCATCGAGCGTGGCCAGTGGCGATGACAGCACCGCGCTGGGCGCGGGTGCCGAAGCCTCCGGTGTGTTCGCTACCGCACAGGGTGCGCAGTCCAATGCCGCAGGACTGCAGGCGCTGGCGAATGGTTTTCGCGCGGAGGCCTCGGGCCGTGGCACCACCGCAATCGGCAGCTACAGCGTTGCCTCCGGTGATCTGGCATCGGCCGTGGGTTATGGCGCAGAGGCAAGCGGCGACTACGGCGTCGCGATGGGCCTTGGCGCTGCGGCGGCAGGCACCAGCACCACGGCAGTGGGCGAATCGGCCATCGCTTCGGGTGAAGAATCCACCGCCGTCGGCGGCACCACCTTTGGCGGGCTGATCAGCACCCAGGCCACGGGCACGGGGGCGTCTGCATTCGGTAACGGCGCATGGGCGGTGGCCGACCAGACCACGGCGATCGGCTTCAACAGCTGGGCCGACGCGGAAAACAGCGTTGCACTCGGTGCCAATGCAGTTGCCGAGGCAGCCAACAGCGTCGCCATCGGCACCAACTCCTGGGCCGCGCGTGAGAACACGGTGTCCGTGGGCGATGTCGATGCCGAGCGGCAGATCACCAATGTGGCTGCCGGTACCGAAGGCACCGACGCGGTCAACAAAAACCAGTTGAATGAAGTGGCGACGGTGGCAGAAACCACCAGCAAGTACTTCAAGGCCACAGGCAGTGCGGACAGCGATGCCGGCGCGTACGTGGAAGGCGACAACGCCACCGCTTCCGGCGAAGCCGCCAACGCGATTGGTAACGGCACGTCGGCGTTCGGTAGCGGTGCAAACGCGATCGCTGATGGTGCAACTGCCGTTGGCATGAACGCACTCGCCGCAGGCCAGAACGCAGCGGCCTTCGGCCAGAACGCGCAGGCCGTCGGCCCGGGTGCCGTTGCGGTCGGGGGCAATGCCGTGGATGAAAACGGCGATCCGCTGATCAACGTCGGTGGTATTCCGGTGGAAACCGGGGCGACATCGGCCGGTGTGGGCGGCACCGCACTTGGTGCCAGCGCAAACGCGGACGGGTTCGCAGCAACTGCAACCGGCGTGGGCGCACAGGCCAGCGGCGATCAATCCACCGCCAACGGTGCGGTGGCCAATGCACTGGGCAACTACAGCACCGCCACCGGCTCGCAGAGCCTGGCCGAAGGCGTTGGCACCACCGCGGTGGGCTTCAACGCCGCCGCGTATGAAGACGGCAACGTCGCCGTGGGTCGCAACGCTTCCGCGCTGGGTGCAGGCAGCTTGGCGATTGGTGACGGTGCGGAAACTGGCTTCGGCTTCTTCGGTATCGGTGCCACCAATGCGGTGGCCATCGGCAGCGGCAGCTGGGCGTTCGGTGACGATGCGACGGCGGTGGGCGCCAATGCCTGGGCCTTCGGTCAGCAGACCACTGCCGTGGGCATGGGCTCGGAAGCCAGCGGCACCAATTCGGTTGCGCTGGGTGCAGGCTCGGTCGCGGACCGCGATAACAGCGTGTCCGTCGGCAGTACGGGTGCCGAACGGCAGATCACCAATGTTGCGGCCGGCACCGAAGCCACCGATGCAGTGAACAAGGCGCAGCTCGATGATGTTGCGGCGGTGGCCGAGGAAGGCCAGCAGGTCGCCAAGTACTTCAAGGCCACAGGCAGTGCCGACAGTGATGCCGGTGCGTACGTGGAAGGCGACAACGCCACCGCTTCCGGCGAAGCCGCCAACGCGATTGGTAACGGCGCGTCGGCGTTCGGCGGCGGTGCCAATGCCGTGGCTGATGGCGCAACTGCCGTTGGCATGAACGCGCTCGCAGCAGGCCAGAACAGTGCAGCTATCGGCCAGAACGCGCAGGCCACCGGCCCGGCGGCCGTCGCGGTCGGCGGCAACGCGGTAGATGCTGATGGCAATCCGTTGATCACCTCGGGCGGTGTGCCGGTGGATACCGGCGCCACCAGCGCCGGCGTTGGTGGCACCGCTCTGGGCGCCAGCGCCAGTGCGGACGGTTTCGCTGCCACTGCGACCGGCGTGGGTGCGTTCGCGGGTGGCGCGCAATCGGCCGCGTTTGGTGCGGTGGCCAGTGCGGTCGGCGACTACAGCACCGCAGTGGGCACGCAGAGTGCGGCAACCGGCACCAGCAGCGTTGCCATCGGTGGCCCGGCGGATCTGATTCCGGGCCTTGGCTTTTTTGTGGACACCCAGGCCAGCGGTGAAACCTCCACCGCGGTCGGTGCTGGGGCTATCGCATCGGGCGATTACGCGTTGGCTTCTGGTGCATTGAGTGAAGCATCGGGAACCGAGGCAACGGCCATCGGCTTCTTTGCCTACGCGCCGGGCGACAACGCCAGCGCATTGGGTGCGGAAAGCTGGGCCAGCGGCGCCAACAGCACTGCGGTTGGCTTCTACAGCACCAGCCGCGGCGTGGACAGCACCGCGCTGGGTGCAAACTCCGAAGCAGTCGCTGCCAACAGCGTGGCCCTGGGTGCGAACTCGGTTGCCGACCGTGCCGACAGCGTGTCGGTGGGCAGTGACGGTGCCGAGCGCCAGATCACCCATGTGGCTGCCGGTACCGAAGGCACCGACGCGGTCAACAAAAACCAGTTGAATGAAGTGGCGACGGTGGCAGAAACCACCAGCAAGTACTTCAAGGCCACGGGCAGTGCCGACAGTGATGCCGGTGCGTATGTCGAAGGCGACAACGCCACCGCTTCAGGTGAAGCCGCCAACGCGATTGGTAACGGCACGTCGGCGTTCGGCAGCGGTGCAAACGCGATCGCCGATGGCGCAACCGCAGTCGGCATGAACGCGCTCGCAGCCGGGCAGAACGCAGCGGCCTTCGGCCAGAACGCACAGGCCATCGGCCCGGGTGCCGTCGCGGTCGGCGGTAATGCTGTGGATGAAAACGGTGACCCGCTGATCAACGTCGGTGGCATTCCGGTGGAAACCGGCGCGACCTCGGCGGGCGTGGGCGGCACCGCACTGGGCGCGAGCGCAAACGCAGATGGCTTTGCCGCCACTGCAACCGGCGTGGGCGCACAGGCCAGCGGCGATCAATCCACCGCCAGTGGCGCAGTCGCAAATGCACTGGGCAACTACAGCACCGCCACCGGCTCGCAGAGCCTGGCCGAAGGTGCGGGCACCACGGCGGTCGGCTTCAACGCAGCCGCGTATGAAGACGGCAACGTCGCCGTGGGCCGCAACGCTTCCGCGCTCGGTGCAGGCAGCTTGGCGATTGGTGATGGCGCGGAAACCGGCTTCGGCTTCTTCGGCATCGGTGCCACCAATGCGGTGGCCATCGGCAGCGGCAGCTGGGCATTCGATGACGATGCAACGGCGGTCGGTGCCAATGCCTGGGCCGTTGGTCAGCAGACCACCGCTGTCGGCATGGGCTCGGAAGCCAGCGGCACCAATTCGGTTGCGCTGGGTGCAGGCTCGGTCGCGGACCGCGACAACAGCGTGTCGGTCGGCAGTGCAGGTGCCGAACGGCAAATCACCAACGTCGCGGCCGGCACCGAAGCCACTGACGCAGTGAACAAGGCACAGCTCGATGACGTTGCGGCGGTGGCCGAAGAGGGCCAGCAGGTCGCCAAGTACTTCAAGGCCACGGGCAGTGCGGACAGTGATGCCGGCGCGTACGTGGAAGGCGACAACGCTACCGCTTCCGGTGAAGCCGCCAACGCGATTGGCAACGGCGCGTCGGCGTTCGGCGGCGGTGCAAACGCGATCGCTGATGGTGCAACCGCCGTCGGCATGAACGCACTCGCAGCCGGGCAGAATGCAGCGGCCTTTGGCCAGAACGCACAGGCCATCGGCCCGGGTGCCGTCGCAGTTGGCGGCAATGCCGTGGATGAAAACGGTGATCCGCTGATCAACGTCGGTGGCATTCCGGTGGAAACCGGGGCGACCTCGGCGGGCGTGGGCGGCACCGCACTGGGTGCCAGTGCAAACGCAGATGGCTTTGCCGCAACTGCAACCGGCGTGGGCGCACAGGCCAGTGGTGATCAATCCACCGCCAACGGTGCCGTGGCCAATGCGCTGGGCAACTACAGCACCGCGACCGGCTCGCAGAGCCTGGCCGAAGGCGCGGGCACCACCGCGGTCGGCTTCAACGCCGCCGCGTACGAAGACGGCAACGTTGCCGTGGGTCGCAATGCTTCCGCGCTCGGTGCAGGCAGCTTGGCCATCGGTGACGGTGCGGAAACCGGCTTCGGCTTCTTCGGTATCGGCGCCACCAATGCGGTGGCCATCGGCAGCGGAAGCTGGGCATTCGGTGATGATGCGACGGCGGTCGGCGCCAATGCCTGGGCCGTTGGTCAACAGACCACCGCCATCGGCATGGGCTCGGAAGCCAGCGGCACCAATTCGGTTGCTCTGGGTGCAGGCTCGGTCGCGGACCGTGACAACAGCGTGTCGGTCGGCAGTGCGGGTGCAGAACGGCAGATCACCAACGTCGCCGCCGGCACCGAAGCCACTGACGCGGTGAACAAGGCACAGCTCGATGACGTTGCTGCGGTAGCCGAGGAAGGCCAGCAGGTCGCCAAGTACTTCAAGGCCACGGGCAGCGCGGACAGTGATGCCGGTGCGTATGTCGAAGGCGACAACGCCACCGCTTCCGGCGAAGCCGCCAACGCGATTGGTAACGGCACGTCGGCGTTCGGCGGCGGTGCAAACGCGATCGCTGATGGCGCAACCGCCGTCGGCATGAACGCGCTCGCCGCTGGCCAGAATGCAGCCGCCTTCGGCCAGAACGCACAGGCCATCGGCCCGGGTGCCGTCGCAGTTGGCGGCAACGCTGTTGATGAAAACGGAGATCCGCTGATCAATGTCGGTGGCATTCCGGTGGAGACCGGCGCGACCTCGGCGGGCGTGGGCGGCACCGCACTGGGTGCCAGCGCAAACGCGGACGGGTTCGCGGCAACTGCAACCGGCGTGGGCGCACAGGCCAGCGGCGATCAATCCACCGCCAACGGTGCCGTGGCCAATGCGTTGGGCAACTACAGCACCGCGACCGGCTCGCAGAGCTTGGCCGAAGGCGTTGGCACCACCGCGGTGGGCTTCAACGCAGCCGCGTATGAAGACGGCAACGTCGCCGTGGGCCGCAACGCTTCTGCGCTCGGTGCAGGCAGTTTGGCGATTGGTGACGGCGCAGAAACCGGCTTCGGCTTCTTCGGTATCGGCGCCACCAATGCGGTGGCGATTGGCAGCGGCAGTTGGGCATTCGGTGACGATGCAACGGCGGTGGGTGCCAATGCATGGGCCGTTGGTCAGCAGACCACCGCCATAGGCATGGGCTCGGAAGCCAGCGGCACCAATTCGGTAGCGCTGGGTGCAGGCTCTGTCGCGGACCGCGACAACAGCGTGTCGGTGGGCAGCGCAGGTGCCGAACGGCAGATCACCAACGTCGCCGCCGGTACCGAAGGCACGGACGCGGTGAACAAGAACCAGCTCGATGCCGTGGCAGACCTGGCCGGTGAAACCAACAAGTACTTCCAGGCCAGTGGTGACGGCGTCGCCAGCGCAAGCGGCAGCAACAGCATGGCGGCGGGTTCCGGTGCAACGGCCAGCGCCGAACGCAGCACCGCGCTGGGTACGGCCAGCCTGGCCAACGCCAATGGTGCGACGGCGGTGGGTGCCGATGCTTCGGCGCGCGCGGCCAACAGCACCGCTTTGGGACGGCAGACCTCGATCACCGCGGTCAATGGCGTGGCGGTTGGCTACGGTGCATTCGCCAGCAATGGCATCAACGGTGTGGCGATTGGTTCCGGTGCGGGCGTGTCCGGTGCCAACTCGGTGGCGCTGGGTGCAGGTTCGCGTGCCACCGAAGCCAATGTGGTGTCGGTGGGCGCGGGTGCCGGCGGTACCGGCCCGGCCACGCGCCGCATCATCAATGTTGCCAACGGCCGCGTGGCCGAAGGCAGCAGCGATGCAGTCACCGGCGGCCAACTGCATGTCACCAACACGCGCGTGGGTGCGGTGGAAACACGGGTCAACGACATCGACGGCCGCATCGGCGAAGTGGAGGGCGTTGCCGCCAATGCGGTGACCTACGACGACGCCAGCCGCAGCACGATGACCTTGTCCGGCTTGCAGGGCACCACGCTGGACAATGTGGCCGCCGGCAGTATTGCCGCCGGCAGCATGCAGGCGATCAACGGCGGGCAGTTGTTCCAGTCGCTGGGCAATATGGCCAGCTTCCTGGGCGGCGGCGCGGGCATCGGCATGCAGGGTGTGTTCGTCGCACCGACGTATGTGATCCAGGGCAGCAGCTACAACAACGTCGGTGCTGCATTGAATGCACTTGACCAGCAGGTCAGCTCGATCAACACCCGCATCGCCGGAAACGGAAACGGAAACGGAAACGGAAACGGAAACGGAAACGGAAACGGCAACGGAAACGGAAACGGCAACGGACCGCGTTCGCCTGCCGGCACGACCGACACCGGAACCCTTGCGAGCACCGGCGGTGCAGCGTTGGGTGACCAGGCCAAGGCCAACCACGCCACGGGTACCGCAGCCGGTGCCAACAGCTATGCGCATGGCCCGAACGACACCGCATTGGGCAGCAATGCCCGCGTTGATGCCGATGGCAGCACCGCAGTAGGTGCCAACACGCACATCACCGCAGCAGCAACCAACGCGGTGGCCGTGGGTGAGAGTGCGTCGGTCAGTGCGGCTTCGGGTACGGCCATCGGCCAGGGCGCCAGCGTCACCGCACAGGGTGCGGTGGCATTGGGCCAGGGTTCGGTAGCCAACCGGGCCAATACGGTGTCCGTCGGCAGCAGTGGCAACGAGCGTCAGATCACCAACGTCGCCGCCGGCACCCAGGCAACCGATGCCGTCAACAAGGCCCAGCTGGACCAGGGCGTGGCCTCGGCCAACAGCTACACCGACAGCAAGATGAGCAGCCTGACTGACAGCTTCAGCGGCCTGCGCAATGACATGGACAACCGCCTGCGCAATGTTGACCGCCGTATCGACCGGCAGGGCGCCATGAATGCGGCGATGTTGAACATGGCCACCAGCGCCGCTGGCGTCCGCACCCAGAACCGCGTGGGCGTGGGTGTCGGTTTCCAGAGCGGCGAGTCGGCGCTGTCGCTGGGTTACCAGCGTGCCATCAGTGACCGTGCAACCGTCACCTTCGGTGGCGCGTTCAGCAGTGATGACAGCTCGGTAGGTGTCGGTGCCGGCTTCGGCTGGTAACCACGGCAAGGTTTTGCCCCCGTCCGCTGCGGCGGGGGCATCCAGGTTCGTGACCACCGCCGGTGTCATCCCCCGATGCATCCGGTGCGAGCCAGGACGGCAAGGCAATGCAGCAATGGAGTTCCATCCCTGTACCACCAGACGAGAGATCGAACATGAAGAAGAAGACCAAGCTTGGAATGGCAGTGGCAGGTGTCGTGCTGATGGCTTCAATTGGCGTTCCCATGGCGACAGCGGCAACTGCCGGCAGCCTGCCCACGCGCCCGCTCAGCTCTGCGCCCGCTGCGGGTGAAGGTGGCTACCGCTTCATCGTCAAGTACCGTGCCGGTTCCAGCGAGCTGCGTGATGCGGCCAGGGCCAACCAGGGCATCAGTGCCGCTGCCGCCCGCGCCGGTTTGAACCGTGCGGTGCCGGCCATGGGGCGCTCGGCCGCGCGTCCGGCCGCCAGCGCCGCGCTGCTGCGTCGCATGGGCAGCCCGGGCTGGGCGGTGGTCAAGACCTCACGTTCGCTCGATACCGCCGAGTCAGCCCAGTTCATCAGTGAGATGAAGGCCAATCCGGCCGTGGAAAGCGTGGAGGTCGATCGTCTGTACCACCACATGGGCACCGAATCACCGAGCTTCACCCCGAATGATCCGCAGACCTTCGCGCAGTGGAACTTCTACAACGCACTCAGTGGCGTGAATGCGACCGAGGCATGGGATATCTCGCAGGGTGATGGCGTGGTGGTGGCGGTGATCGATACCGGCATCACCCAGGGCAACCCGGATCTGCAGAACAATGTCATCCCCGGTTACGACATGATCAGCGACAAGCGCATTTCACGTCGCGATACCGATGACCGTGTCGCAGGTGGCTGGGACATCGGTGACTGGGTGGAAGCCAACTACTGCACCGGCTGGGCCACGGGTGACCAGCACGCGGCCGACACCAGTTCCTGGCATGGCAGCCATGTCGCGGGCACCGTCGCGCAGGAGACCAACAACGGCGTGAACATGGCCGGCCTGGCCTTCAAGTCGAAGGTGATGCCGGTGCGTGTGCTGGGCTCGTGCGGTGGCTTCGGCAGTGACATCTCCGACGGCATCATCTGGGCCTCCGGTGGCACCGTGCCGGGCCTGCCGGCCAACCCGAACCCGGCCGAAGTCATCAACATGAGCCTGGGCAGTGGTTCGCCGGCAAGTTGCCCGGCGCTCTACCAGGAGGCGATTGACCAGGCCATCAGCCGCGGCAGCATCATCGTGGTGGCGGCCGGCAACGACAATGCCAATGCCGGCAGCTACACGATGTCCTCGTGCAACAACGTCATCTCGGTGGGTGCCACCGGCTTCAACGGTGGCAAGACGTACTACTCCAACTACGGGCCGCGCGTGGACCTGTCCGCGCCGGGCGGCAATGCCGAGTCGGGCAACAACGGCTGGATCTTCCAGGTGATCAACCGTGGCACGCAGGGCCCGACCAACGAGTGGGCGCCGATGGGCATGGTCGGCACGTCGATGGCATCGCCGCATGTGGCTGCTGCGGCGGCGATGGTACAGAGCGTGGTGGATACGCCACTGACCTGGGTGCAGATGCGCGACCTGCTCAAGTCCACGGTCAAGCCGTTCCCGGTGGCGATCCCGGCCGCGACGCCGATCGGTGTCGGCATCCTGGACATCAAGGCCGCGCTGGACAAGGCCACCACGCCGCCGTGCGATCCGAACGTGGAAGAGTGCGGCCCGGTTGCCACGCCGTTGGTCAACAAGGTGGCCGTCACCGGCCTGGCGGGCAGCGCCGGCAACGAAGTGCTGTACAGCTTCGAGGCCGAAGCCGGCAAGGTGCTGACCTTCATGACCTACGGTGGCACCGGCAACGTGTCGTTGTATGTAAGCCACGACAAGGAGCCGACCGCCGCAGCCTCCGACGCGCATTCCACCCGTGCCGGCAACAGCGAGACCGTGCGCTTCACCACGCCGAAGGCAGGCACGTACTACGTCAAGCTGGTTGGAGCGGCCTCTTACTCGGGCGTGAGCCTGGTGGCCCGCCAGTAAGCGATCTACCGTAGCAGCACAGAACCCCGGCCATGCCGGGGTTCTGTGTTTTTGAGGGGCCACGCCTGGCGTGTGTGCAGCACCGCCACGCGGTGCCTGGGTCTCATCCCTGCCGCTGTCGTGTACCCGCGAGGATGTACCCGTATTGATGTCACGCCGATGCACAGTAAAGGCCTTGCCGCCGGCCTTCGCTGGCGCACCCATGCGCAGGGCGCAATGACGGCATATCCGTCCGACGTGATGCCCCGAATGGCAGGGCCGAACTGCTAAAGTTCCTGCACCTACAGGAGGATTGCGTGAACGCGGCAGCCCACCACGTCCAACAAGCGCCCACGCCCGCCGACAGCGTCGTTGCCGAGCTGCTCGCGCAGGGCCGGCTCAAGGAGGCCGACCTGCTGCGTGCCCGGCAGTTGCACCTGGAATCCGGTGGCGATCTGCTGGTGCTGTTGGCCCGGCTGGGGCTGGTGTCCGAGCGCGACCACGCCGAAGCCTGCGCAAAGGTACTGGGCCTGCGCCTGCTGCCGGCCCGCGAACTGCCCGAGCAGCCACCGGAGCTGGTGGAAGGCGCCGAGCCGGTGCCGCTGCGTTTTCTGAAGCAGTTTCTGGTGTTGCCGCTGGGCGAGCAGCAAGGGCGCATCCGCCTGTGGATGGCCGATCCGCAGGATGACTACGCACGCAATGCCATCGCCCTGGCCACCGGCTGTGATGTGGCGCCGGTCATTGGCCTGCGCAGTGAGATAGATGAAGTGATCGAGCGCTGGCACGGCCAGGGCCGCAGCGCGATGGGCACCATTCTGGAATCGGCCGATGGCGAAGCCGTGCCGCTGGATGACATCGAGCATCTGCGTGACCTGGCTTCCGAAGCGCCGGTCATCCGCCTGGTGAACCTGCTGATTCAACGCGCGGTGGAACTGCGTGCGTCGGATATCCACATCGAGCCGTTCGAGAACCGCCTCAAGGTGCGTTATCGCGTCGATGGTGTGTTGATTGATGGCGAAAGCCCGCCGGTGAACCTCACCGCCGCGGTGATCAGCCGCATCAAGATCATGGGCAAACTCAACATCGCCGAACGTCGCCTGCCGCAGGATGGGCGCATCATGCTGCGCGTGCAGGGCAAGGAGCTGGATCTGCGTGTCAGCACAATGCCTACCGCGCACGGCGAGAGCGTGGTGATGCGCCTGCTCGACCGCGAGGCAGTGGTGTTTGATTTCCAGCGGCTGGGTTTCTCCGAGGATTTCCTGCCGCAGTTTCGCAAGGTGCTCAACCAGCCGCACGGCATCCTGCTGGTCACCGGCCCCACCGGCTCGGGCAAGACCACCACGCTGTACACCGCGCTCAGTCAGCTCAATACCGACAAGGTGAAGATCATCACCGTCGAGGATCCGGTTGAGTACCAGCTCGAAGGCATCAACCAGATCCAGGCCAAGCCGCAGATCGGGCTGGATTTTGCCAACGCGCTGCGCAGCATCGTGCGTCAGGACCCGGACATCATCATGATCGGCGAAATGCGCGACCTGGAAACCGCACGCATCGCCATCCAGTCCGCACTCACCGGCCACCTGGTGCTGTCCACCCTGCATACCAACAACGCCGCCGGCGGCATCACCCGCCTGCTGGACATGGGTGTGGAAGACTACCTGCTCACGTCCACCATCAACGGCATCCTCGCCCAGCGCCTGGTGCGTAAGCTGGAACCGACGCATGCACAGCGTTACCCCGCTTCGGCCGAGGAAATTGAACGCTTCAACCTGCGCCGCTACCAGCCGCAGGGCGACATTCACCTGTATCGGCCGCAGCCCTCCGCGGCTGCGCCCACCGGCTACAAGGGCCGCACCACCATTGTTGAATTCCTGGTGATGAACGACGAACTGCGCAACGCGGTGATGCGCAAGGCCGGCATGGGCGAGATCGAGCAGCTGGCGCGTGCAGCCGGCATGCGCACCATGTACGAAGACGGCATCGTCAAGGCATTGCGTGGTGAAACCACGCTGGAAGAAGTGCTGCGCGTCACGGAGGATGCATGAGCCGTCGCCTGCACCGGGAGCTGCTGCGCTGATGCCGCTGTACCGCTACAAGGCGCTCGATGCCCATGGCGAAATGCTGGACGGGCAGATGGACGCGGCCAGCGACGCCGAAGTCATCGCACGCCTGCAGGAGCAGGGCCATCTGCCGGTGGAAACCAGGCTCGCCACCGGCTCCGCGCTGGAAGGTGCCAGTTGGAAGCAATGGCGCCAGCGGCCGTTTTCCGGTGCTGCACTGGTGCAGTTCACCCAGCAGCTGGCGACCCTGCTCGGTGCCGGGCAACCGCTGGATCGTGCACTTTCCATCCTGCTGGACACGCCCGAGGACGCGCGCTCGCGCCGGGTGATCGGCGATATCCGCGATGCGGTGCGCGGTGGCGCGCCGCTGTCGCAGGCGATGGAGCGTCAGCACGGCTTGTTCTCGCGGCTGTACGTCAACATGGTGCGCGCCGGTGAAGCCGGCGGCAGCCTGCACGAAACCCTGCAGCGCCTGGCCGACTACCTGGAACGCAGCCAGGAGCTGAAGGCGCGTGTCATCAATGCCTTGATCTACCCGGCCATCCTGCTGCTGGTGGTCGGCGGCGCGCTGCTGTTCCTGCTGGGCTATGTGGTGCCGCAGTTCGCGCTGATGTACGAAAGCCTGGATGTCACCTTGCCGTGGTTCACCAACGCGGTGCTTGCGGCTGGTTTGTTCGTGCGGCAATGGTGGCTGGTGTTCGTGGTGGTGCCGGCGCTGGTGCTGTTGTGGATGGAACGCAAACGCCGTGATGCGGAGTTCCGTCTCGCCTTTGACGGTTGGCTGCTGCGTCGGCCGATGATCGGCGGCCTGGTTGCCAAGCTGGAAACCGCGCGGCTTGCGCGCACGCTGGGCACCTTGCTGCGCAACGGCGTGCCGCTGCTCTCTGGCTTGGGCATCGCCCGCAACGTGCTGGGTAACCGCGCCTTGGCAGCAGATGTTGCCGACGCCGCCGACGCGGTGAAGAACGGCGCCGGCCTGGCTGCATCGCTTGCCCGCAATGGCCGCTTTCCGCGGCTGGCGCAGCAGATGATCCAGGTGGGTGAGGAATCCGGCACGCTGGAAAACATGCTGCTCAAGACCGCCGACACCTTCGAGCAGGAAAGCGCGCGTGCCATCGACCGCATGCTCGCCGCGCTGGTGCCGGTGATCACCCTGGCGCTGGCCTCGGTGGTGGGCGTGGTGATCATCGCGGTGTTGGTGCCGCTGTACGACCTGACCAATGCAATCGGCTGAACGTGACATGCAACCAAGGATGCAACCCATGAAGCGAACCCTGAAACAACCGGCCTCACGCGCGCGCCAGGCCGGCATGAGCCTGCTGGAGATCATCATCGTCATCGTCCTGATTGGCGCCGTGCTCACCCTGGTGGGCAGCCGCGTGCTGGGCGGTGCCGACCGGGGCAAGGCCAACCTCGCCAAGACGCAGATCCAGACCTTGGCCGGCAAGGTGGAAAACTTCCAGCTCGACACCGGCCGCCTGCCGGCCAAGCTTGATGACTTGGCCACGCAGCCGGCGGGCAGCAGCGGTTGGCTGGGCCCCTATGCCAAGCCGGCCGAGTTCAATGATCCCTGGGGCCATCCCATCGAGTACCGCGCGCCGGGCGAAGGGCGCCCGTTCGATCTGATCAGCCTGGGCAAGGACGGCCAGCCCGGCGGTGACAGTTACAACGCCGACATCCGCTACGAATAAGCCTGATGCCGTGCCGGTTTTCCACACTCACTCGCCTGCCCGCAGGGGCGGCAATGCGCCGCCGTCGCGATGCGATGCGCGGGGTGTCGCTGTTGGAAATGCTGCTGGTGCTGGCCCTGGTTGCCGCCATCGCATTGCTGGCGGCAACGGCGTTGAATGGTGGCTTAGAGGGCATGCGCTTGCGTGCGGCGGGCAAGTCACTGGCGGCCGAATTGCGCCATGTACGCACCCGCGCGATTGCCACTGGCGTCCCGCAGCAGTTCGAGTTGGACATGCGCAGCCGCCGCTGGCAAGGCGCGGAAGGGCGGCATGGGGAGCTGCCGGCCGCGCTGACAGTGCGCTACACCGGCGCGCGGCAGGTGCAGAGCCGCAGTGACGTGGGGGTAGTGCGTTTTTTCGAGGATGGCGCATCCACCGGCGGGCGTATCGAGCTGGTCGCAAAGCGCGCGGTCTGGCGCATCGACATCGGCTGGATCACCGGCGAAGTCCGCGCCGGCCCATTGCGTGGTGACGGCGCGTGAAGCACCAGCGCGGGTATTCGTTGATTGAAGTGATCGTCGCCTTCGCCTTGATGGCCCTGGCGGCGACCTTGCTGCTGGGCAGTTTGTCCGGCGCCGCGCGTCAGGTGCGCATGGCCGATGAGCAGGGGCGTGCAGCCCTGCATGCCGAATCCTTGCTGGCCACCATTGGCATGGATGGGCCGCTGGTTGCCGGCAAAAAGCAGGGCGAATGGGAGCAGGGCCGCTACCGCTGGTCGCTGCAGGTAGCGCCGTATGTTGAACCACGCCAGGCTGGCTCGCGTCTGTGGCAACTGGATCTGCAGGTGCGTTGGGGCGAAAGCGCAGCCGAGCAACTGCAGTGGCGCACGCTGCGCCTGCGCACGGATGCCGTGGCGGGGGCGACGCCGTGAGCCGCTCCGCATCGGCCGCGCGCGGCTTCACCTTGATCGAGGTGCTGTTGGCCACCGTGTTGTTGGCCGCCGGCATGGCACTGGCATTTGCCATCGTGCGTTCAACACTGGCCATCAGCACGCGTGGCGAAGCCATCGCCAGCCAGAACGAGCGCATGCGCGGGGTTGAAGGCTTCCTGCGCCGCCGTCTGGTTTCGGCGATGCCGCTGCCGATGGAAACCGACCGGATCAGCGGGGCTGCCACGGTGTTCAGTGGCGACGCACAAGGCATGCGTTTCATTGCCGATGTTCCTGATTATCTGGGCCGTGGCGGCCCGTATGTGCACACCCTGGAAGTCAGCGGTGAAGCGCCGTCGCAGCAGTTGAAGATAGGCCTGACCCTGCTGCAGGCAGGCCAGCAGGTGCCGGAGAATCCACCGCGCGGCATGGAACTGCTGGCCGACAATCTCAAGCAGGTGCGCCTGCGCTATCGCGGCATCGACCCGGCCACCAATCAGCTCGGTGACTGGCAGGCGCAGTGGCAAGTGCCTGGGCGCATGCCGCAATGGGTGTCCATTGAAGTGATGCCGGCCAGCGGCGCGCCGTGGCCGCCGCTGCTGGTGGCCTTGCCACAGCAGGGCGCGCCGGGGAGTTGGCAATGAACATGCGCGGCGCGGCCCTGGTGTTGGTGTTGTGGATGATCGCCCTGTTGGCGGCGACGATTGGCGCCTTCGCACTGAGTGCGCGCGTGGAATACATGCAGGGGCGGGTGACGGCCGACCTGGGCGGTGGCCAGCAGATTGCCCACGCCGGCATTGATTACGCACTATCGCGCATGCGTGCCACGCCCACGCAACCCAGCTGGCATGCCGATGGGCGTCGCTACCGCTGGCAGTTTGCTGGCCGCAGCGTGGACCTGCGCATCGTCGATGAAACCGGCAAGGTGGATCTGAACCAGGCCGATCGTCCCCTGCTGGAAGGCCTGCTGCGCGCGCTCGCGGTGGAGCCGGCGCGTGCCACCCAGGTGGCGGGGGCGATCCTGGACTGGCGCGACGCCGATGATCTCAAGCAACCCAGCGGCGGTGCCGAAAGCGCGGACTATGCCGCCGCCGGTTACCCCTACGGCGCCAAGAACGCGCGCTTTGACAGCATTGGCGAACTGCAGCGCCTGCTCGGCATGGATGCGGCGCTGTACACGCAGATGGCGCCGCTGGTGACTGTGTTTGGCGGCAGTCGTCCCAATCCGCGCTTTGCCGCCGCGCCGGTATTGACGGCGCTGGGCATGGATGCGGCGCAGGTGATCGCCCAGCGCGAACGGGGAGACGCCGCCGGCGGCATCGGCCAAACTCCAGCGGGCGGTGCCGGCGGCAGCGGCACTTATAGTGTCGACAGCCGGGTGCAGCTGGGGAACGGCCGGGTGGCGGTGCTGCGCGGCGTGGTCCGGCTGGCGCCGCAGGGCGCGCAGGGTACAGCGTACACAGTGTTACGGTGGGAACAGGGAGCGGTGGCGAGATGACGGCGTTGCGCGAGAGGCTGGGACAGTGGGGAGCACGCATCGCACCGGGAGCCGGCGGCTTCTGGGCGTGGTGGAAGTGCGCGTTGCTGTCATGGTTGCCACCGCGCTGGCAGGCCTTGCTGGGCCTGTCGGATGCCCGCCTGCTGCTGTCCCCGCAGGCGGGCCGCATTGAAGTGCTGCAGGCACACGATGGCCAGTTGCGGCCGTTGGCATTGCTGCCGGACCCCTCCAGCCCACAGGCACTGGATGCCGCCGTGCCGGCGCGCGAAGCCCATCTGCCACGCGTTGCGTTGTTGCCGGCCCATGCGGTGCTGCGCAAACCGATGCGCCTGCCCGCGGCGGCCGAGGCGCGCCTGCATGATGTGCTGGGTTTTGAGATTGACCGGCAAACGCCGTTCAACGCAGACCAGGTGTATTTCGATGTGCGCCTGCTCGGGCGGCGTGGCGATGGGCAGCTGGATACCGAACTGGTGGTGGCGCCTCGTCACGCCGTCGAGTCGCTGCTGTCACCGCACGAGGTGTGGCAGGGCCAGCTTGACGGCGTGGATGTGGCCGGCGCAGACGGCGCACCGCTGGGGGTGAACCTGTTGCCCGCGGCGCAGCGCCGACAACGGCAGGATCCCATGCGCCGGCTCAACCGCATGCTGGTGCTGGGCACACTGGTACTGCTGGTGCTGGCGGGCTGGCAACTGCTGGACAACCGCCGCACGGCAGCGACGCAGCTGGCTGCGCAGGTGGAGTCCAACGCCGTCCGTGCCCGCGCGGTCGCCGCGCAGCGGCAGCAGTTGCAGGATCTGGTCGATGGCCACGCCTTCTTTGCCGCGCAACGCGCGCAGCAGCCCAGTGCCACCGAGGTCATCAATGAACTCAGTCGTCGGCTTGACGATGACACCTGGCTGGAAAAACTTTCCATCGAAGGCGGCCGTCTGCAGTTGATCGGCATGAGCGGCAGTGCCTCATCGCTGGTCTCAAAACTGGAAGGCTCCACGCTGTGGAAGACACCGTCGTTGACCGGCGTATTGCAGGCCGGTGGTGGCAGCAAGCGCGAGCGCTTCACCCTCACTGCCGAACTGCTGGCACCCCGACCGGAGGCCGCCAATGGCGCCGCAGCCCACACGCCGTGACCGTTGGCTGGCCCTGGGCCTGTTGCTTGCCGTGATCGGCGCGGTCTATCTGTTGGTCGTGCATCCGCTGTGGACGCAGCCGGTGCTGGCGGTGGATGCGCAGATCGCCAGCCTGCACGAACGCCAGCAGCGCATCGGCATCCAGTTGCTGCAGGCACCGAAGGTGGCGCAGCGGCTGCAGCAGGCACAACAGGTGTTGGCCGAACAACCTGGCTTCATGTCCGAAGCGTCGGCCGAGCTGGCCACCTCGCGGCTGGTGCAGCGCCTGGAAGAGGCGGCGCGACAGGCCAGCCCCGACAACCGCAGTTGCGCCATCAGCGACCGTTCGCCGTTGCCGGCCGATACCAGCGGCCGTTTCGTACGCGTTGCGGTGCAGGCGCGTCTGCGTTGTGGCATGAGCGAATGGATGACGGTGTTGCAGGCCCTGGAAACCGGCACCCCACAGTTGCGCGTGGACCGTCTGGACATCCTCGCCTCGGCGGTGGGGCCAGAAGGAGGCAATGGCCTGGACGTGAACTTTGAACTCAGTGGCTATCTGCGCCCGGGCGTCGCCGCCCCCGCTGCGGAGGTGACCGATGCGCAATGACGTCGCGGGCCTGCGCACCTGGTTGCTGGTGGCGGTTGGCGCCTGGGCGCTGGCGGTCTGGGCGGCCACATTGTTCGGGCTCGGCAGCCGCCTTGCTGGGACGCCGGTGCCGGCTCAGCTGCGGGCGTTGCCGGCCGTGCCGGCTGCCGATGCGGCGGCCGCGCGCGCGGTGGACAACGCCGAAGCCCTGGCCAGGCCCCTGTTTGCCAGTGATCGCCGGCCGCATCCGTTTGTCATGGGCGAAAGCGGGCAGGCCACGGTTGGCTCGGTGCGGTTGAGCGGTGTGTTGATCACCCCGGGCCTGGAAATGGCCACGCTCACCACCGAGCAGGGCAAGTCGCTGCGCCTGCGCATGGGCGGCGAACCGCAGGAAGGCTGGCAACTGTTGTCCTTGCAGCCCCGCAGTGCCGTGGTCAGCGGGCCATCGGGCACGCTCAATCTTGAATTGCAGGTGTTCAGTACGGGCCCGGCACAGCAGGGCGAAAACACACCGCCGCCGCTGCCAGCCCCCGCCACTGCAGCACCGCCACCGCCCAGCAGTGCGCCTGTCGCTGAACCTGCAGCGGCGCCTACGGCCGAGCAGATCCAGGCCATCCGCGAGCGCATCCAGGCCCGTCGCCGGCAGGCGCAACAGAACCAGAACGGCAGCTCCGGCCGCCAGAACCCGTAGAGTGAGCGCATGACGTCACGCATAGTTCCCATCACCCTGCTGATCGGCGCCCTGAGCGGCTGTGCCACCACGCCGGTGCCGGATATCCGCCGCAACGCGCCCAGCGCCGAGCTCACCACGCCTGCGGCAGGCGAGCCGGCCAACACCCGTGGGCTGGAATCGGCCGAGGCGCCACAGGCCGAAAGTGGACAGGGCCGCGCGGTTATTCGTCGCGGCAATGGCACCGTCATCAACCGCGCCGCTGCCGCTGCACCGTCGCCGGTGTTGTCATCGGCCGGCAACGGCAGTGCGGTGTTCAACTTCGAGGGCGAATCGGTACAGGCCGTCACCAAGGCCATCCTTGGCGACATGCTGGGCCAGAACTACGTCATCGCCCCGACCGTGCAGGGCACGGTCACCTTGGCCACGCCCAAGCCGGTGTCGCCGGCACAGGCATTGAACCTGCTGGAAATGGTGCTGGGCTGGAACAATGCCCGGCTGATCTACAGCGGCGGCCGTTACAACGTGATTCCGGCGGACCAGTCACTGGCTGGCACGGTGGCGCCGAGTACCGCGCCGGCATCGGCCGCTCGCGGGTATGAGGTGCGGGTAGTGCCGCTGCAGTTCATCTCCGCCGCTGAAATGAAGAAGGTGCTGGAACCCTACGCACGGCCCAATGCCATTGTCGGCATTGATGGCGCACGCAACGTCATCACCCTGGGCGGTACGCGCACCGAGCTGGAAAACTACCTGCGCACGGTGGAAATCTTCGACGTGGATTGGTTGTCGGGCATGTCGGTGGGCGTGTTCCCGCTGCAGTCCGGCCGCGCCACGCAGGTGGCCGGCGATCTGGAAAAGGTGTTCGGCGAGAGCAGCAAGACACCCAGCGCCGGAATGTTCCGTTTCATGCCGCTGGAAAACGCCAATGCGGTGCTGGTGATCACACCGCAGGCGCGTTACCTGGACCAGATCCAGCAATGGCTGGACCGCATCGACAGCGCAGGCGGCAGTGCCCGCTTGTTCTCGTATGAGTTGAAGTACATCAAGGCCAAGGACCTTGCCGAGCGTTTGGCCGAAGTGTTCGGGGCCAGCACTGCAGCGGGAGGAAGCCGCAGCAGCGCGCCGGTCTCGCTGGTGCCCGGTGCGGTGCCGTCGCAGCTGGAGAGCAGCAGCTCGGCCGCATCGGACGGGCTTGGCCAGGATGGCAAGGCAAGCGGTGGCAGCGATGGCAGCATGAGCCTGCCGCAGCGCGAGCAGGGCAACGTCAGCGTCAACCTGGAAGTCGGTGGCGACCAGGTGGGCGTATCGGCCGTGGAGGAAACCAATGCCCTGCTGGTGCGTTCCACACCGCAGGCCTGGCGGTCAATCCAGGAAGTGATCGAGAAACTGGATGTGATGCCGCTGCAGGTTCATATCGAGGCGCAGGTTGCCGAAGTGGCCTTGAACGGCGAGCTGAGTTACGGCGTCAACTGGTACTTCGAGAACGCGGTCAACCGGCCGGTTGCTGACGGCGGTGCGGGCCTGCCCAGCGCGGCCGGGCGTGACATCTGGGGTACCTACGCCGGTGCCATTACCGGCGGCAGCGGCCTGGGCTGGACCTTCCTCGGCCGCAATGCCGCCGCGGTGGTAAGCGCGCTGGACAAGGTGACCGACCTGCGCCTGCTGCAGACGCCCTCCATCTTCGTGCGCAACAACGCCGAGGCCACGCTCAACGTGGGCGACAAGGTGCCGATCAACACGGTGTCGGTGAACAGCAGTGGCGTGAGCGACAACACCTACAGTCAGGTGCAGTACATCGACACCGGCGTGATTCTCAAAGTGCGGCCGCGGGTGACCCGCGACGGCATGGTGTTCATGGACGTGGTGCAGGAAGTGAGCAGCGCCGCGGATGTGCCGACCAACTGCGATCCCTCCAAGAGTTCGTGCAATCCACGGATTTCCACCCGCAAACTGGCCACCGAAGCGGCGGTGCAGAGCGGTGACACCATCATGATGGCGGGCCTGATCACCGACAGCGCCACCAATGGCCACAACGGCGTGCCCGGGTTGAGCCGCATCCCGGTGCTGGGCGCGCTGTTCGGCAACAAGACCCGCAGCAGCCGGCGTACCGAAGTGATCGTGCTGTTGACCCCGACCATCGTCCGCAACGGCCAGGAGTCGCGTGACCTCACCGACGAATACAGCCAAAAGTTCCGCGCGATGGAGCCGATCAA
Organism: Stenotrophomonas sp. STEN056; assembly: GCF_056759635.1. Taxonomy (NCBI): domain Bacteria; kingdom Pseudomonadati; phylum Pseudomonadota; class Gammaproteobacteria; order Lysobacterales; family Lysobacteraceae; genus Stenotrophomonas; species Stenotrophomonas sp. STEN056. The sequence goes on along the minus strand of NZ_JBRRDL010000025.1, from coordinate 26,383 downwards.
TAGACCGCGACAGAAGCCGTGATGCATGCCGGTGCGCACCCGGCCCGGTGCGCCTGATCTGAACCGAAGGGGGTGGGAGTGATCGTGTTGCTGCCGGTGGGCGTGGACGACGACGCGCTGGATCGATGCCTTGCCGCGCTGGATCAAACCACCCCGGCAGGCACCTCGGTGTGGCTGGCCGATGACGCCCAGGCCGGGCCGCGCGCGCAGGCCGTGGTCGAACACTGGCTGGCACAGACGCCCTTGCAGGCCGAGTACACCCGCCGCGCACGCGCGCTGGGCGAAGCCGCACACCTGGATGAAATGCTGCGCGCCTGTGATGGGCTGGATGTGGCGGTGCTGGCTCCGGACAGTCTGCCGACGCCGGGTTGGCTGCAGCAGTTGCAGGCCTGCCTGGCACGGGATGCTTCCATTGCCACGGCCACGCCGTGGAGCAATGCCGGCGAGTCGGTGTCCTGGCCACGCGTGGGCGAGGTGAACCCGCTGCCTGCCGAACCGCAGCGGCTGGCGCAGGCGTTGTCGGCGATGCCCCTGTTGCACCCGGAACTGCCCTCGGCGGTGACGCATGCCGTGTTGATCCGTGGCAGTGCCCGCCAGCGCGCCGGTGGGCTGGACATCCACAGCTATGGCTCATGGTATGCCGCGCTGGTGGACCTGAGCCTGCGCATGTCCGGGCTGGGCTGGCGCAATGTGCTGTGTGACAACGCCTTTGTCGGCCGCACGGAAGAAGGGCGGCCGGCCGAGGGCGACATGGAAGTGCTGGGCAACCGCTGGCCGACCTGGACTGCACGCTTGGCGGGCTTCCTGATGCACGATCCGCTGGACGCGCATCGCCAGCACCTGCAGGCGCTGTACGGGCAGGCGATAATGCCGCAAGCCCAGCGCGATCTCTTTGAAGCCTGTGGTTCCAATCCAGGTGCGGAGCAGGTGTGAGCGAGTCGATTGCCGTCGTTGTTGTCAGTTACCAGAGTTCAAGCACGCTCGATGCCTGCCTGCAGCGTCTGCGCGCGGCGCAGGATGTAAGCGAGATCCGCGTGGTGGACAACAATTCCAGCGACGACTCGGTGGATATCGCCCAGCGGCATGCGCTGGTTGATGCGCGTGTGCGTTTCATCGCCAACCCCGACAACCCCGGCTTTGCCACCGCCTGCAATCAGGGTGCCGACGACTGCCAGGCGCCATGGCTGGCCTTCATCAACCCCGACCTGATGGTGGAACCGCAGACGCTGGCACAGCTGCGTGAACTCGGCCGTCCCCTGGGTGATTGCCTGCTGGGCGTGGAGCAGGTGGACGAACAAGGCAATGCCGATGCCGCGGTGCGCCGGCGCGATCCGGATTTCGGCGCCATGTTGCGCAGCCCGGGTGCGGGCTCGCGGCTTGCGGTGGCGGCGGATCATTCGCAGCCGTTGCAACAGGTGCAGGCGCTGTCCGGCGCGTTGCTGTTGATGCCCCGCAGCCTGTTTGTGCGTCTGGGCGGCTGGGACAGCGGCTACCGCCTGCATGCCGAAGACCTGGACCTGTGCCGCCGCGCGCGTGAAGCCGGCGCGACCGTGGCCATCGCCAACGCATTGCAGGTGGTGCATGTGCGTGGTGTCTCCAGCCGCGCGCGGCCATTCTTCGTGGAATGGCACAAGCACCGGGGGCTGTGGCGTTACTTTCGCAAGTTTGAAGCCCCCCGGCGCAGCCTGCCGGTACGTGCGGGCGTGTGGTGTGCGATCTGGGCACACGCCGCACTGCAGGTGCCGCGCCTGCTGCTGCGCTGAATCCCCGCGCAGGAACGGCCTGGGCCACGAAGACGACCGTGCCCGGAGCCTGCATGCATCGCGCAATCGCATAGGGCAGCGGCCCATGTGGCTTCATCGGCTTCGCGGCCCAGGTTGCTCCTGCGGCATGCATGCGTTCGACCGTGCTGCCGGTACTGCGCCTGGCGCACAGGCCGCTGCCATGGCAGGTGAACAAGCGCCCGGGTCTTCGCATTGCCGCCATCGCCGGCAGCGCATAATGCCGGGCATGATCATCCAATCCCTGCTCGACACCGACCTCTACAAATTCACGATGATGCAGGCGGTGCTGCATCAGCACCCTGGCGCCATCGTCCAGTACAGGTTCAAGTGCCGCACGCAGGGCATTGACCTTGCGCAGTACCTGGACGAAATCAACGCCGAGATCGACCACCTGTGCAGCCTGCGCTTCGGGCGCGAGGAGCTGGAATACATGCGCCGGCTGCGCTTTGTGAAGCCGGACTTCGTCGACTTCCTCGGGTTGTTCCACCTGGACCGCAAGTACATCGACTTGCGCGCTTCGCAGACCGTGCCCGGTGAGATCGAGCTGGACATCACCGGCCCGTGGCTGCACACCATCATGTTTGAAGTGCCGCTGCTGGCCATCATCAACGAGGTGTGGTTCCGCAATACCAGCAGCACCGATTTCAGCGAGGGCGAGCGCCGGCTGCAGGCCAAGACCGCACTGCTGCGCGACACGCCCGGTTTCGAGCAATGCCGCATCGCCGACTACGGCACCCGCCGGCGTTACTCACGGCAATGGCACGGCACCATGCTGCCCATGCTGCGCGATGCGCTGGGCGCGCAGTTCGTGGGCACCAGCAACGTGTACTTCGCACGCATGTATGGCATGACTCCGCACGGCACCATGGCGCACGAATACCTGCAGGCATTCCAGGCACTGGGCCCGCGTCTGCGTGATTCGCAGGTGGCGGCGCTGGAATCGTGGGCGCGCGAGTACCGGGGCGACCTGGGAATTGCGCTGTCCGACGTGGTGGGGCTGGATGCGTTCCTGCGCGACTTCGACACTTATTTCTGCAAGCTGTTCGATGGCGTGCGCCACGACTCGGGCGACCCCTTCAGCTGGGGCGACCGCATGCTGGCGCACTTCAAGGCCAACCGCACGGACCCGACCAGCAAGATCCTGGTGTTCAGCGATGGCCTGAACATCGAAAAAGTGATGCAGCTGTTCGACTACTTCCGTGGCCGCTGCCAGGTGGCGTTCGGCGTGGGCACGCACCTCACCAACGACCTGGGCCCGACACCACTGAACATCGTCATCAAGATGGTCCGCTGCAACGGCCAGCCGGTGGCCAAGCTCAGTGATTCGCCGGGCAAGAGCATGTGCGATGACCCGGGTTACCTGGCCTACCTGCGGCAGGTGTTCCAGGTGCCGTTGCCCGAAAGCGAGTGATCAACCGCAGCTGTTGCGCGGTTGCGCGCAATCGGTGACCTCGCAAGGAGGGGCCGGCATGCCCGTGCTCGCCTTTTGACGGCGGACTGTCCGCGCCAGCGTGGGTACAGTTTCTACTTCGGGGCAGGCCTCTGCTGCCGTGCGGGCAGCAGAGGCGAATGCTGCAGCAGGGGCAGGCATCACTGCGCCCTTGCGTTGCCTGCCATGGCTGGTTCTGGCTGAAGGCAGTGCTGTTGGTGCGGGCCGGTTTGTCTCACGGGTAGTCAATGACTACCAGGTATGGCCCGCCCCTGGGGATGTCGATCTGATAACGGTCGGAAAATGTCCGTTCGCCTGTACCTGGAACCCGTGCCGACAGCTGCGGTGCTTTTGCGGCTGTTTCCGCCGAAAAAACGCGGGGTTCCTGCCGCTGCAGGGTGACGCGCAGGTCCTTGGCCGAGGCCGGGCAGGCATTGAGCTGCAGCTGTTGATGTCCGCTCAGGGCAGGTGTGCATACCGGATCAACGACACGGCCGCTGAAGCGCACCGTGCCACTTTGTGCGGTGGCCAGTGCGCTGATCGAAAGCAGTGTCGCACCCAGCAAATTAGCCGTTTTCATGTGCTTTCTCCGCTTCTTCGGAGAACTGAGTAAGCGCCATTCCGCAGGCGCGCAACAGCGCCAAGATGTAAATCTGTAGCGGGCGACACGGTTTGGTGCGCATTGTTTTCATGCACCGTCGATGCGGGCAGGGGCGCCGTTTACGGCCAGTCCCACGGCGCGCGCTGCCTGTTGCGTGGCGTGCTGGCTAGCGGGTTCGCACAGTGCTGTCAAACAGGGCGGCCGCAGGCTGCCGAATAATCGAAGCCACACTTTTTTCTAGACTTGCGTCACGGAATTGCGCGATGGCGAGGTTCCGGGCAGTAGGTGTGGCGCAAGGAAGGGCAACTGTTTTGAACCAAGGTACTCCTTGCTTCACCCCTCTATTTTTCAATTCCTATTAGTGGGGTTAGGTACCAGCAATGCGTAAGATCACTCTTCTCCCGATGTTGATGTTGGCGGCGGCTCCGATGGCTGCCAGTGCCGCTGACGGCACGATCACCTTCACCGGCACCATCACCGACAGGACCTGCACCATCGGAACCCCGGCCGGTGCGAGTTTTGCTGTCGCGCTGCCGACGGTTTCGACAAGCAGCCTGGCAACGGCCGGCGCGGTGGCCGGGCGCACGCCGTTCACCATCAGCCTGACCGGCTGTTCGGCCGGTAATGTGGGCACCTACTTCGAGCCGGGCAATACGGTTGACCTGAGCAGCGGCCGCTTGAACAACCAGGTGGCCCTCCCCACGGGTGCAGGCAACGTGCAGATCCAGCTGCTGGGTGACAACAGCCAGCGGTTGCCGGTGCAGGCGTCGCCGCAGCCGAACTCGCAGCGCGTCACCGTGGCTGCAGATGGCAGTGCCAACCTGAACTACTTCGCCGAGTACTACGCCACCGCCGCGGCCACGGCCGGTGACGTGAACACCAGTGTGCAGTACACGCTCGTCTACAACTGATCGCAGCCATCGCCGATGGCTGGCACTCCGGTGCCGGCCATCGGATAGAGCAACAGGGGGCAGGTGGGTTCGATGAAAGCTCTTTTCTTGAAGGCGCTGCTGCTGGCAGCGTTGGTATCGGTGTCGTGGTGCCCCACCGTGCATGCGGGGGTGGTAATCAACGGCACGCGGGTGGTGTATCCACAGCAGGCGCGTGAGGTCACCGTGCAGGTGAGCAATGCCGGCACGTTGCCGTCGTTGGTGCAGGCATGGGTGGACAGTGGTGACCCGGAACAGACGCCGGACACCAGCGATGCGCCGTTCCTGCTGATGCCGCCCATCGCCCGGGTGGAGCCCGAGCGCAGCCAGGCCTTGCGGCTGATCTTCTCCGGCGCCTCGTTGCCGGAAAACCAGGAGTCGCTGTTCTGGCTCAACATTCTGGATGTACCGCCGGCACCGGAACCCAGCGCCGAGGAACAGAATTTCCTGCAGGTGGCGTTCCGTTCGCGGGTGAAGCTCTTCTACCGGCCGCAGGGGCTGGAGGGCGAGGCCAATGACGCGCCGGCTGCGCTGCGCTGGCGCGTGGACGGTGATCGCCTGCATGTGGACAACCCCACGCCCTATCACGTGAGTTTTGCCGAGCTGCACATCGGCACCGCTGCAGGCGAGCGGCTGATCGAGGACAAGGGCGTGATGCTCGCGCCACGGCAGAGCCTGGACTTCCCTGCATCGGCCGGCGTTCGGCAGGTGCGCTTTTCCACCATCAATGACTACGGCGGCCGCGCGGAACGCATTGTGACCGTGGGTGATGGCAACTGAGCCATCGCGGTACCAACGGCTGCATAACGGCCCTCGCAAAGGAATGTCTGCGTGATTGCGAACAGATTGGCATTGGCGGTCCAGCAAGCCCTGGCGCGCGCTTCATCCCGGCCCGCCGCGGTGGTGCCGGGCTGGTGTGTGCTGCTGGCTGCGGCGTTGTTGCCGCAGCAGGTGCTGGCAGCGCCGGAGGTGAACCTGGGCGAGCAGGCCCTGATGGCCCGTGCCAGTGCAGGCACCGCGCCGGCATGGGCGCAGTTCAACCCGGATCTGTTGTCGGGGCAAAGCAAACACGTGGATCTGGGGGCCTTTGCCGAAGGCAATCCCATGGTGGCGGGCAACTATCGGCTTGATGTCTATGTCAACGGCGAATGGAAGGGCCGCCGCGACGTGGATTTCAAGGCCGACACCCAGGGCAGGGTTGATGCCTGCCTGGGGCTGGCCATGCTGGAAGAGCTGGGTGTGGACAGCAGCCAACTGGTGACGCCAGCGCAGGACGCATCGCTGCCGGCCAATGCATGCGTAGCGTTGAGCGAGCGCATGAAGGACGCGTTTGGCACCTACGACAGCGGCAACCTGCGCTATGACCTGAGCATTCCGCAGGTCTATCTGCACCGGCAGGCGCGGGGCTACGTCAACCCGGCCCTGTGGGACCGCGGCATCAATGCTGCCTTCATCGGCTATGCGTTCAATGCGGTGGACAATCAAAGCCGCCAGCCCGGCGGTGCGCGCAACCGCAATGCCTATCTGGGCTTGAATGCGGGCTTGAACCTGGGCGGCTGGCAGCTGCGGCACGATTCCAACCTGACCTGGGCTGAAGGCCAGGGCCGCCGCTGGCAGCGTATCGCCACCTACGCGCAACGTGCCTTGCCCTCGCTGGGCAGCATGTTGACCCTGGGCGAGGCGCACACCAGTGGTGAGCTGTTTGATTCGATCGGCTACCGCGGCGTGAGCCTGGTCAGTGATGACCGGATGCTGCCCGATTCGCTGCGCGGCTACGCGCCGGTGGTGCGCGGCATCGCCGAAACAAACGCAAAGGTGGAGATCCGCCAGAACGGGCAGTTGATCCACTCGATCACGGTTTCGCCGGGCAACTTCGTCATTGATGATCTGTACCCGACCGGCTACGGCGGTGGGCTTGAAGTCCGCGTGGTTGAAGCCGATGGCCGGCAGCGCGTGTTCAAGGTGCCCTATGGCTCGGTGACACAGATGCTGCGTGCCGGCGTGTCGCGTTATGCGTTGACGGTGGGCCAGGTGCGCGAGGAACAGGTGAACGATACGCCTTGGATGGCGCAGGGCATCTATCAGCGCGGCATGGGCAACCATCTCACCCTGTACGGCGGCAGCATGCTGGGCGAGGACTACGCATCGGTGCTGTATGGCGCCGGCGTGGCCACGTCCATCGGCGCCGTGTCCGCCGATGTCACTCATGCGCGGGCGACGCTGCTGGGCAACGACACGCGGCAGGGTTCAAGCGCACGGGTGAGTTACAGCAACCTCATCACCCAGACCGGCACCCATTTCACCCTGGCCGCATATCGCTACTCCACCCGTGGCTTCTTCAGCCTCAACGAGATGCTGCGCGCGCGTGCCGCACAGGCCAATGGCTGGAACCCGGACCTGAGCGGGCGCCAGCGCAGCCAGTTCCAGTTGACCGTGAACCAGGCACTGGGGCAGCGCGGTGGTGCACTGTATGCAAGCGGCTCGGTGCGGGATTTCCACGACAGGCCCGGCACCAGCAGCCAGTACCAGGTGGGCTACAACAACAGCTGGCGGTCGCTGAGCTATGGGCTTTCGGCGGTCCGTACCGAGGATGACCTGTTCGGCACGTCCGATACCCAGTACCTGTTGAGCGTGAGCGTGCCACTGGGCCGTGGCAGCCGGCTGCATTCGCTCACCGCCGATATCGGTACGCGGGAGGGACGCTACGACAACAGCCGTATCGGCATCGCCGGCAGTCATGGCGAGGACCACAGCCTGTCCTATGGCGCCACCCTGACGGACCGCCGCGACGGCGGCACTGCAAGCGCGGTCTATGCGGCCTACAGCGGCCGTTACGCAACACTGAGTGGCTCCTACAACCATGCCAGTGATTTCCGCCAGGCCACCCTGGGGGCGACCGGCAGCGTCCTGATGCATGCCGGTGGCATCACGTTGGCTCCGCAACGCGGCGACACCATGGTGCTGGTACAGGCACCGGGCGCGCGTGATGCGCGGGTGACCAATGCCAGCGGCCTGCGCGTGGATGGACGCGGCTATGCACTGGTGCCCTATGTCATGCCGTACCGCTTGAGCACCATCACCCTGGACCCGCGCGACATGTCGCACGAGGTGGAACTGCAGGCCAGCAGCCAGTCGGTGGCGCCATTTGCCGGCGCCATCAGCCGCCTGCGTTTTGAGACACGCAAGGGCCGCGCGCTGTTGATCCAGGTGCGAAGTGCGGACGGCCATGTGTTGCCACTCGGCGCGCAGGTCACCGATGCACAGGGCAACCTGCTGGGCATGGTCGGGCAGGGCGGCAAGGTCTATGTGCGCAGCGAGCACGATGCCGGCGCACTGCAGATTGCATGGGGCACGCAGGCACAGCAGCGTTGCAGCTTTGACTACCAAACCAACGGGCAGGGCGAGGCATCGTCAGCCGGCTTCATGACTCTGGAGGCAACATGCCGATGATCCGTTCACCACGCCGGGCCTGCATCGCCGGAGCAGTGCTGTTGTTGGGCAGTACGCTGGCGTTCTCCGCTGGTGCGTTTTGCAGGATGCATGCGCTGGATCAAACACACAATGTGAGTCTGGATACGGTTGGCAATCGGGTGGTGCCGGTGAAGGGGGATGTGGGTTTCTCGTTCCAGTCTTTTTTTGCTGCCGACTGGGAACCGTACCGGGTTGCCACCTGTGCATTCGATGGCAACATGCAATGGAGCATAGGGCCCAGCCTGCAACCTCAGCCAGGCTTCACGGGTGTCTACAAGACCAATGTCCCCGGGGTGGGTATCCGTATCCGTGTTGACGAAAAGCCGGTGCCGTGGCGCTTGGACATTGCCAAGACCTCGGACATGAGGCTGGCCGGCAGTGGTTACACGATCAATCTGGTCAGAACCGCACAGAACGTGGGCACCGGCCCGATCTTTCCGATGGGCACGTTGCTGGCAAGAGGGTATTTGAATGGCGATACCGTATTCCGGCCGTTCGCGGAACTGCGGATCGAGACGCTGGTGCAGATCAGCAACGTCTCCTGCGTGGCGACGACGGGCAACCCGGATTTCACGGTGAACATGGGCGATGAACCCCGTTCGACGTTCAAGGGCGTGGGCAGTGTCGGGCCTGCCAGGGATTTCAGTATCCGCCTGCGTTGCGAGGGCCCGGACCTGCGACTGGTGGGAGTGAGCCTGGATGCCGTGCGTGATCCGTCCAACCTGCCAGGCGTATTGCGGATCAGTAGTGGCGCTGATTCGGCCACAGGGGTGGGCATACAGATCGTGCGGCCGGTGGGGGGCAGTGAAACTCCGGTGGTCTTCAACCAGAAGATCACCATTGGCCAACCCGGTGGCACGGCACCCGGCGTCACGACAACGGTGGACTTGCCGCTGCGTGCGCGTTACATCCAGACCACGGCTGGCCCGGTGACCGGCGGCAAGGCCAGGGGAACGGCAACCTACACCATCCAGTATCTCTGAGCCGGCATGGCAGCGCATGATGCGTGAACCGCAGGCGAGCGCGGCGATGTCGTGCAGGGTGCGCACTGCCCTGCCACGCTGATGGATGGCTGCGCGCAACGCCGCCGTTCTAGAATGCGGCCTTGCCATCGGGGAAGGCTGCATGGGGATGCACGACAACAGCAGGTGTATCAATTGTGAGTGGGCCGTTGCCGGCACCGGGCAGAAATTCTGCCCAAACTGCGGCCAGCCCACGCCGGTGCATCGCATCGACTGGCACTTCCTCGGCCATGAGCTGGAGCACAGCGTGCTGCACATGGACCGCGGCATCCTGTATTCGCTCAAGCAGTTGATGCTGCGGCCGGGGGTGCTGTTGCGCGATTACATCGAGGGGCGGCGCGGCAACCAGGTCAAACCGTTGTTGCTGATCACGATGATGTCGGCGGCGGTGGTGCTGCTCAACAAGCTGGTCAGCGGCGGCAGCCTGATCGACGGGGGCGCTCACCAGGCCATTGCCACAGGCCAGGCGGTACCTGAGCAGCTGCAGCAGTTCATGCTGGCTTCGCGAACGGTGGGCGAGTGGATCAGTGGGCATTTCGCGGCGTTCACGCTGATGCTGTTGCCATTCGAGGCGCTGACGTTCTGGCTGGTGTTCCGCCGTTTCAGCAGGTTGAACTACCCGGAGTGGCTGGTGATAACCACCCTGTTGACCGTGCAGACCTTCGTCATCTGGCTCCTGCTGATCCCGCTGTACCGCTGGCTGCCCTATGCGCAGTCGTTGGCGGGCCTGATGGGCATGATCTACAGCGCTGCTTCGTTGATGCAGTTCTTCGCCACGCGCCCATTGCTGTCCACGTTGTGGCGCACGGTGGTGGCGCTGGGGGTGTTCTCGGTCACCAGCACCTTGCTGGTGCTGGTTGCAACGATCGTGGTGACGTGGCGAGCGTGAGCCAGCCGCATCGCAGCGCGGTTCACTCCAGCGCGTAACGCAGCACAAACAAGCCGGCCACCAGCCATACCGCCGGGCGCACCTCGCGCCAGCGCCCGGTGCCGGCCTTCAGCGCAGCATAGGCGATGAAGCCGAAGGCCAGGCCATTGGCAATGGAGTAGGTGAACGGCATGGCCAGCGCACACAGTGCGGCCGGGACCGACTCGGTGAGGTCGTCCCATTTCACTTCCACCAGCTCGCGCAGCATCAGCCCGGCCACGAACAACAGCGCCGGTGCGGTGGCGTAGGACGGCACCATCGCCGCCAGTGGCGAGAACAACAACGCGGCCAGGAACAACGCGGCGACCACCAGCGCAGTCAGCCCGGTGCGGCCACCGACCTGCACGCCGGAGGCGCTTTCGGCGAAGGCGGTGGTGGAACTGGTGCCCAGCAGCGAGCCGGCGACAATCGCGCTGCTGTCGGCCAGCAGGGCGCGGCCAAAACGCTTCTTGCCGTCGGCCAGCTTCAACAGGCCGGCCCGGCCGACCACGCCGTACAGCGTGCCGGTGGCATCAAACACTTCCACCAGCACGAACACCAGCACCACCTGCAGCAGCACCGCCAGCGGCGCGCCGCCGTCGTGGTGCAGCAGGCCGGGCAGGTCCAGCTGCAGGAAGGTCGGGGCAAGGCTGGGCGGCAGCGACACGATGCCCTGGTATTGCACGTTGCCGATGGCCCAGGCCACGCCGGTGACGGCGAGGATGCCGATCAGGATCGCGCCGCGTACCTTGCGCGCCTCCAGTACCGATATCAGCAGAAAGCCGCCCAGCGCCAGCAATGGCGGTGCGGTATTGAGCGGCCCGAGGGTGAGCATGGTGTCTTCGTTGGCGACGATCACGTTGGATTTCTGCAACGCAATGATGGCCAGGAACAAGCCGATGCCGGCCACGATGGCCGAGCGCAGCGACGAGGGGATGCCGGCCACCAGCCACGCGCGCACGCCGGTCAAGGTCAGCACCCAGAACAGGAGCCCGGAAATGAACACCGCCGCCAGCGCCTGTTGCCACGGCAAGCCGGCCGCACCGACCACGGTGAAAGCAAAAAACGCATTCAAGCCCATGCCTGGCGCCATGCCGACCGGGAAGTTGGCCGCCAGTGCCATCACCGCCGACCCCACTGCTGCAGCCAGGCAGGTCGCCACGAACACCGCGCCCGGGTCCATGCCGGTGGTGCCGAGGATTTCCGGGTTGACGAAGACGATGTAGGACATCGTCAGGAAGGTGGTCAGGCCGGCCAGCACTTCGGTGCGGACGCTGGTGCCGTGTTGCTGCAGTTTGAAGAGGCGTTCGAGCAGGGACATGGGGAATTCCGACGGGCAGGAGGAACTGGCTGTCCTTCTCCCGCCCGCGGGAGAAGGTGCCCCGAAGGGGCGGAAGAGGGGGAGCTCCACCCGCTCTTCAGCTTTTTGACTAAAGCATAACGATGGCGGTTTCCCGCGCAGTGCTTGCCCTCTCCCCAACCCCTCTCCCGTAAAGGGAGAGGGGCTCGGATCCTGCAGGCCGGTATCTGCCTGCGATCGCAGCTTGAAAGCCCCCCTCTCCCGTAAAGGGAGGGGGCTTGGATCCTGCAGGCCGGGTATTTGCCTGCAATTGCAGCTTGAAGCCCCTCTCCCTTTACGGGAGAGGGGTTGGGGAGAGGGAACCACAATGCCCGGCAGCCAATGTGGCCGGACTGAAAAGCAGACGGCCGCACTGGGCGGCCGTCGTCTTGCAGGTTTACTTCAGCGCCTTGAAGCGCAGGCGCTTGGGACCGGCATCGTCGCCGAGGCGACGCTTCTTGTCCTCTTCGTACTCGCGGTAGTTGCCCTGGAAGAACTCCACGTGCGAGTCGCCCTCGAAGGCAATGATGTGCGTGGCGATACGATCCAGGAACCAGCGGTCATGCGAAATGACGAAGGTGTTGCCCGGGAATTCCAGCAACGCATCTTCCAGCGCACGCAGGGTTTCGATGTCCAGGTCGTTGGACGGTTCGTCGAGCAGCAGCACGTTGCCACCCTGCAGCAGGGTCTTGGCCATGTGCAGGCGGCCACGTTCACCGCCGGACAGCGAGCCGACCATCTTCTGCTGGTCCTGGCCCTTGAAGTTGAAGCGGCCGATATAGGCGCGCGACTGGATCTCGATGCCGTTGATGTTGAGGATGTCCAGGCCGCCAGCGATTTCCTGGAACACGTTGTGGTTGCCGGTCAGCGCGTCGCGGCTCTGGTCCACGTAGGACAGCTTGACGGTCGGGCCGACCACGATCTCGCCCGAATCCGGCTTTTCCTGGCCGGTGATCATCTTGAACAGGGTCGACTTACCGGCGCCGTTCGGGCCGATGATGCCGACGATGGCACCGGGCGGGATGATCATCGACAGGTTGTCGATCAGCAGGCGCTCGCCGAACTTCTTGGAGACGTTCTTGAACTCCATCACCGAGTTGCCCAGGCGCTCGCCCGGCGGGATGAAGATTTCATTGGTCTCGTTGCGCTTCTGGTAGTCAACGCTCTGCAGCTCTTCCAGGCGGGCCAGACGGGCCTTGCCCTTGGTGCGGCCACCCTTGGCGTTCTGCCGCGACCACTCCAGTTCCTTCTGGATCGCCTTCTGGCGGGCCTTTTCCTGGTTGTCTTCCTGCTTCAGGCGCTCGTCCTTCTGCATCAACCATTCGGTGTAGTTGCCCTTCCACGGAATGCCGCGACCGCGGTCCAGTTCCAGAATCCACTCAGCGGCGTTGTCCAGGAAGTAGCGATCATGGGTGACGGCCACCACGGTGCCGGTGTAGCGCGCCAGGAACTGCTCCAGCCATTCCACCGACTCGGCGTCCAGGTGGTTGGTTGGTTCGTCGAGCAGCAGCATGTCCGGCTTCTGCAGCAGCAGGCGGCACAGCGCCACGCGGCGCTTCTCGCCGCCGGACAGGTTGCCGATCACCGCGTCCCACGGCGGCAGGCGCAGCGCGTCGGCGGCCACGTCCAGCTGGTTTTCCAGGGTGTGGGCATCGCCAGCGGCCAGGATCGCCTCCAGGCGCTCCTGTTCCTTTGCCAATGCATCGAAATCGGCGCCTTCCTCGGCATAGGCGTCGTAGATCTTGTCCAGCGCGGCCTGGGCCTGCAGCACTTCGCCCACGCCTTCCTCGACCGCTTCACGCACGGTCTGGGCCGGGTCCAGGCGCGGTTCCTGCTCCAGGTAGCCGACCTTGATGCCGGCCTGCGGGCGGGCTTCGCCCTCGAAATCGGTGTCCACGCCGGCCATGATCTTCAGCACGGTGGACTTGCCGGCGCCGTTCAGGCCCAACAGGCCGATCTTGGCGCCCGGGAAGAACGACAGCGAGATGTCCTTGATGATCTGCCGCTTGGGCGGGACCACCTTGCTGACGCGGTTCATGGTGTAGATGTATTGCGAGGACATGAAGTCTCCGTAGCGCACGCCCGCCCCCGGTCCGGGACTGGACAGGGCCCAAGGCAGAAGGGAATGGGCAATTATAGCCGCAAGCCCACGCAGGCCGGCTGGGGCGGAGCGGCTTGCTGATTTGTGAATGGGAAACCATGTAAGCGATTCCAGCCGGAATCCGTTCATATCGTGTGAGCATGATGGAAACCGTCCACCCAACCTGCGAAGGCCACCCATGAAGATGAACCGCCTAGTTGTCGCCGCGATGACCACCCTGATGGCTTTTGGTGCCACCGCTCCGGCCTTTGCCGCAGGCGACCGGGACGATGACCGGGGCCGCCACGGTTGGGATGACCGAGGCCGTGGCCATGATCGTGGCCGGGGCCACGATCGGCATGACCGCCGCGAATGGCGTGATGACCGCCGCCACTACCGCAACGGCTACCGCGAGGGTTATCGCGACGCCCGCTACAACGACCGCCGTTATTACGCCCCGCCGGCACGCGTGGTGTACCGCCCCTATGGTTTCCAGCGTGGCCACCGCTACAGCAACTACTACGGCGGCCCGGTGTACGTGATCAATGATTACGACCGCTACCACGTGCGCCGCCCGCCACACGGCCACCGCTGGATCCGCGATGACCGCGGCAACATGCTGATGGTGGCCATCGCCACCGGCATCATTGCCGACATCGTGCTCAACCATTGAGCCGCGTGTAGACCGTCACACAGAGAAAAGGCGCATCGAAAGATGCGCCTTTTCCGTTTCAGCAACCGGCCGTCATTCCGGCTGCCGGGTGAGGCAACGGACTTCCCCAAGGGATGTACATGCGTCGCTGGCCGGCTTGATGGCCGAATCGGTCAGCCGGTATAGCGACGCAGCGGACCCGTCGCTGAGTGCGGTGGGGGAGGGTTTGTTCAGGTTTGCGGCCACCTCACGGCCAATCTGCGTGCCACGCGCGGTGGGTACGCCGACGACCTCCAGGGTTCCTTCGCGGTAGCTGATGTCGTAGTTGCCGAGCTGGGCGCCCTGCGCATCGCTGGCAACGATGCTGTAGGTGCCAGGCTGGGCGTTCACGCTGCTGCCATTGCTGGACAGCTTGACGCCATCGAGCGTGTCGCCATTGACCAGACCATCTGCGGTGTAGCCGTTGAACAGCGTTGACTGGCCGACATACTTGCTGCCGTTGTTGGCGGTGATGGTCAGCCCGGCCTTGCCGATGGAGAGCACGCCGTCGGTGTAGGTGATGTCGTAGTTGGACAGGCCGGTGCCATTGGCGTTGCTGGCGGTGATGATGTAGTCGCCGACGTTGGCGGTGGCGGCGCTGCCGTTGCTGCCGATATCGACCGACGACACGGCATCGTTGTTGACCAAGCCATCCACGCGGTAGCCGTTCAATCCGCCGTTCTGGCCATAAGTCTTGCCACCGTTGTTGGCCGTGATGGTCAACCCGGCCTTGCCGATGGACAGCACGCCGTCGGCATAGGTGATGTCGTAGTTCGACAAGCCGGTGCCATCGGCATTGCGGGCAGTGATGGTGTAGTCGCCGACGTTGGCGGTGGCGGCGCTGCCGTTGCTGCGGAGATCAACCGATGACACGGCATCGCTATTGAGCAGACCGTCGACGACATAGCCACCGAGGCCACCGTTCTGGCCATAGGTCTTGCTGCCGTTTCCTGCCGTAATTGTCAGCCCGGCCTTGCCGATGGACAGCACGCCGTCGGTGTAAGTGATGTCGTAGTTGGACAGGCCGGTGCCATCGGCGTTGCTGGCGGTGATGGTGTAGTCGCCGACGTTGGCGGTGGCGGCGCTGCCATTGCTGCCCAGATCAACCGATGACACGTTGTCGTTGTTGAGCAAGCCATCAACGCGGTAGCCGTTCAATCCACCGTTTTGGCCATAAGTCTTGCTGCCGTTTCCTGCAGTGATGGTCAGCCCGGCCTTGCCGATGGACAGCACGCCATCGATGTAAGTGATGTCATAGTTGGACAGGCCGGTGCCATCGCCGTTGCGGGCGGTGATGGTGTAGTCGCCAACGTTGGCGGTGGCGGCAGTGCCGTTGCTGCTGATATCGACCGATGACACGGCATCGCTGTTGACCAAGCCATCCACGCGGTAGCCAGCCAAGCCGCCGTTCTGTCCGTAGGTCTTGTTGCCATTCTGCGCGGTGATGTTGAGTGCCCTGCGGTCTACGAACAATTGCCCCGGAGCGAACGTCAGTGCGTAGCCGGAGCTGCCGGCATCCAGGGTGCCTTGGGTTACATCAATCGCATGTGGCGACGTGGAAGCGTTGACGTGGCTGCCTGCGCCTGTCGAGGTGAGGTGCGGCATGCCTGAAAACACCCCGGCAAAACTGTCGCCGAGATACGCACCGGCCACGCCGCCCATCAAGCCGCTGGTGGTGAAGGCGTTGGTCAGGTCAGCGGCGTCGCCATAGATTTTGTGAAGTACTGCGCCTGTCACGGTCAGGGTCGGCTGCCAGGCAAACAGGTAGCGATTGCCAGCCGCAGAGATTCCCGCGAATGCGCTGGTATTCCAGATGGCGGTGTTGCCGCTGTCCAGGTTGCCGAAGTTGTGCGCGGACGTTGGAGATCTCAGGTAGATATGCCAACGGCCATTGCCATTCAATTGGATCGCGTTGGCGCCGGCGCGATTGTCGAAGTTGCCATCCGTTGCAAGATCAACGTTGTCCGCGATGATCGGGCCAGTGAGCTGCAGATTCCCGGTGGCGCTGACGTTCAGGTTGTCAGCATGGACGCTGCCCATTGAAAGCGCGTTTGAGGTGGCGATCTCCACATCTGCACCGCGTGCTTCGACCACACCGCCGAACGCGTTCAGTGCAGTGGCCAACGTGATGTCGCCCACGGCATTGAGCTGGCTGGTGCCGGCGACGGTCAAACGTCCGGTCTGTTCGATGGCGCTGCCACTGTTTGCGCTCAGGTTGCCAAGGATCGCGGCATTGTCGAAGACGATCCTGCTGCCCGACAACGTGGTGTTTCCGGCAATCGAGGCATTGCCAAGGTCCAGCCTGCCATTGGCGGTAGCAACAATGCTGTCAGCCTGTACAGCATCCAGGTCCAGTCCAGACGCATTGTTTATCTGTACCGCGCCACCGTTCAGAGATACCACGCCACTGAAGCGGTTGCCGCCGTTGCCCAGGGTGATGTTGCCCTGCGATTTGAGGTTGGCAGAACCTCCCACCGAATACGCGGCTGCCTGGGTGATGTCACCGACAACATCCACGGCAAGGTTGCCGGTTGTCGTGATGCCCATGGCATTCAGCGATGCGCCGCGCACGGCCAACGCGTCCAACGCAGTAGTCGCGCCAACGTGGTCGCCGATGGTCACCGCACCACTGGCGTTGATGTCCAGTGCATGCGCACCGTTGATCCCGCCCGCAAAGGAAACCATCCCCGCGTCCACGGTCACATCATCGGTCAATAAAACGGGACGATTGAACACGGCGCTGGTATCGACGCTTACGTCGCCTCCCAGCATCGTGGTGCCGCCACCTTGTACCAGCAGACTCCGCACATCGACCGCGCCTCCGAATGCGGTGCCGGCACCACCTGTTGCGGCCAGTGCCCAAGGCCCGACAACGGTGCTTCCGAAGGTCGTTGTACCGTTCTGGCTGCGCACGCTGGTGAGTGCTCTCAGGCTGACCGCATCATTGAATGCAATGTCGCCACTTGCAGTGACCCCACCGCCCAGCTCGGTAGTGCCGGCGGCATCCGTCGTCAGCGATGCCAGCGCGACCACCCCTCCTACCGTTCCGCCAAAGCGGGTCGCACCGGCTGTATTGACCCGCAGTGCATAGCCACCGTCAATGCTGCCGCCAAACCCGATGTCGCCTGCTCCGGTACTGGCAAGGGCCACGTCCTTGGTCATCACCACTGATGCGTCGTACTGCTGCGCACCGCGGGTCGTTACCGATGTCCCCAGGAAGCCGAGCGCGGCACTGTCGACCTGCAGGTGGGTCAGTGCATTGCTTGCGCCGACCGATCCGACACGCACCGCGCCATTGTCTGCATTCAGTGCCAATGCGTGCGGGCCATCCACGGCTGCCAGAGTCAGGTTGCCCTGCAAGCTGGTCAGGCTGCTGTCGCCCGTCAACTGCAACGCGTCGTTGAACCACTGCTCGCCAATCGTGGTTACTGCGCTATCGATGGCCGCTGGGCCGGACACCCACAGGCTGGAGAGCGCTGTCGATTGGCCTATATCTGCAGCAATTTGGACCGTGCCGATGGAGTCCAGCGTAAGTCCCCACCCCCCATCAATGCTGCCGGAAAAGCTCATATCTCCCCCCGCGAGCAGCGAGGTGTCACGCGTCAATCCAAGTGCGCCGACGTAGCGTTGGTAGCCTGTCGTTATTATGTTGTTGCCAAATTGCAGTTGCGCTGCACCAACATCCAGGTTGCGTGCACTGACACTGCCCAGTCTGAGCAGGTTGCCTGCATTGATGAGGACATCACGGCCCACCAGATCGACACGACCGCCAAACGCATTGAGGGCGCCCAATGTGATGTTGCCGGCACCCGCGTTGAATGCACTTGCACCCGAAACGTCCAGTGCCCCGAATTGGCTGATGGACGAGCCAGAAACCCCCAGGCCGCCGCCATCGGTAACCGTGATGGAACCCAGCGACATTGCCTTGCCGCTAAGAATGGCGCCACCACCTGCGATGGTCGCGTCATCCAGTGCCAGCGCGCCCACGGCATCTGCATTCAGCTTGGTAGCCTGGGCCCGACTGATGTCCAGCGCGGTGCTTGCCTTGATGGAGACGGTGCTGCCGTGGAGCGATACGTTGCCTGTGAATAGGTTCCCAGCATTTGTCAGCGTTAGATCGCCGCCCGAAGTGAAGCTGGCATCGCCGCCAACGTTGTAAGCTCCAGCCTGCACGATACCGCCGAGTACGTTGAGGCTGAGGTTGCCGCTGGTCCTGATGCCCTGCGCGCTGAACGACCCAGCAGAGACTGCCAGTGATGCCAGTGCATTGGTTGCCCCAACAGCACCCGAAAACCGCGTTGCCCCCGCTGCACTTGTCGTCAGCGAATATGTGCCGTCCACCGCACCGCTGAAACCGATGGAACCGGCAGAACTGGATAGCGTGGTGCCGCCGAATAGCACGACATTGTCGCCATAAGCCTGGTCACGCAGAGTATTGAACACACCCGCCAAGCGCGTCGTGCCACCTGTGCCGGTAGCAAGCGATGCCAATGCAGTAGTGCTGCCAAAACCGCCAGCCAGCGTAGTGGTTCCTGCCGTGTTTACTGCCAGTGCATGCCCGCCATTGGCACCTGCATTGATACTGATGGACTCACCAAGCGTACTGGCCAACGTGACATCACCAGTCAGTTCCAGTCCGTCGCCGTACGCCTGCGCGCCGCTGGTGGTCACATTGCCGCCCAGCTGGGTAGTGCCACCAGCATCGGTGATCAGCGAACCCAGGTTTACAGCGCCGCCAAATGCGGTCTGCCCGGCGGTGTTGACGGTCAAGCCGGACGTGCCGCTGACACTGCTGCCGAACGCGATATTGCCTGCCGCCGCGCTGCTCAGCGTGACAGGCCCGCCCAGCGAAACGGTATCGCCGTAGGTCTGGCTTCCCGTTGTTCGCACATTGCCGCCAAACCGGGTAGTACCTGCTGCATCGGTGGTCAACGAAGCAAGGGCTTCAGTCCCACCTATGACGCCGGTGAAGGTGGTGGCTCCCGCGGTATTGACGGTCAAACCATATGCGCCGTTGATGGTGGAGCTGAAGTCGATGGCACCTGCCGATTGGCTGTTCAGAAACGTCGTCCCCGACAAGTCAACTGGACCGCCGTAGCGCTGCATGCCGGTGGTGGTGACGTTCGACGGCAACAATATTCTCACTGCATCGGAGACATCCAGCGACGTCAGCGCTGTTGAGCCTCCCACCGCACCACCAAAACTGACCCACCCGGGCGCTGTGATCGACAAGGCATGGGCGCCATCAATCACTCCGCCGAATATGATTGCACCCAGTGCGCTGGACAGACTGGTGTTCTGGCCCAGCACTACGGCGCCGTTGTAATTCTGCCCCCCAGTACTACTGATCGCGGCAGGCAAATATATGGATCCAGCGGTTGCATTCAGTGACTTAACCTGGACATTGCCCAAGGCCAACGTGCCAGAGGCGCGGATGCCTACATTTGCGCCACTCAGCGATACATTCCCGCCGAAGCGGTTGCCGGCATTGGTCAACGCTACAGCCTTGGATGCATTGTTCAGTGTGGTGGTACCCGCTACCTCCAGCGCCCCGGTCTGGGAGAGATCGACGGAATTGCTCAAAGCAAGATTTCCGCTGACTACCCCGCCGATTCTGGCTACTTCGTTGGTCGCACTGCTCAGTGCGGCGTCGCCGGTGACGGCCAGCTCAAGCCCCCTGCTGGAGACCAGGCGCCCGGTACTTTGGCTGACGCCTTTGTCACCGGAAAATCGGATGCTTTCGGCGTTGACATCACCTGATATTTGCAGCCCCCCGCCGACAGCATCTGCAGAAAGCAGCTGCGTCGCCTCTACCACGCCACCGAGATTGATAGCCGACGCTGCCAGCGCTGGATCCAATCTTGCCTGCAGTACGACCCCGCCGGCCGTGATGAAGCCGGTGTTGCTCACGGCGGCAGAGGTGCCGGCTGGCAAACTACTGGTTGCTGCGCCCAACAGCGCAGTAAGGCCTTCCAGCGGGTCGTACTGGAGAGTGACACCGCCAGCTGACAGCAGATTCACCGTGCTGCCAGCGATAGAACCACTATTGGAGACAGACGCTCCCATCAACACTACCGGGCCAGTGCTGGTGATCTGCGCCCCTGCAGCAGTGCTGACGCTTGCTGCTGCGCCGGTCTGGTCGAACTGATATTTCTCGCCCTGTTCGACCTCATTCCACTTCAACGAGCTGGCCACCAGGCCACCAACATTCACCTGCGCGTTGCTACCAAATGCAATGCCGGCAGGATTGATAAGAAACACATGACCGTTCGATGTCAGCACACCATCAATGCTGCTGAGCGACCCACCGTGCACCACGTTCAAGGTGACGCTGTTTGCACCTGGGGTGAAGATGTCGACGGCACCACCCTGGCCGATATTGAAGCTACCCCAGGTGATCAGTGCTTTGGCTTGGGCTTGGCTGATCGTCATCGTGTTCGAGCCGGCTGCGCCGTAGTCGATCGTTGCGCCAGTGGCGCTCCCAGCCTGCGGAAGCTCCACGGCTTGTGCCCCGCCAGCGCAAGCAAGTGCCAGCGCCAACGGCAGCAGGCGCAGATGTGCGGGCAGACGGCGGCTGACGCCGGTCGTCGCGCGTGGCGAAGCGCCGATTTCGGAGGTCACCTGGATTTGCCCCAGGGCGTGGTTGAACACAAGACGGTAGATGCGATTCATGGTCCAGATCCTCAGAAATTCATGCCGATGCGCGCCCACACCTGGACGTCATCAGCATCGGGGGCGCGGTAGCTGCCAGTCGGTTTAGCGGCGCTCAGGTCCAGCTTCAGCGCGGGCTGCCAGGGGAGGTGCAGGCCAAGCGCAACGCCGGCGCCTTCCAGGGTGGTCGGCAGGATGCCGAGGCGGCGGTTGTCGGCGGCGGGGGACGTGCGGCCCCAGTCGTAGAACAGCGACAGTTCCAGCAGATCGCCCCAGCGGCGGCCGTTGAACGGCGAAGCACGGTCGGCAAAACCCGGTGCACTGAGTTGGTACTCAAACGTGGCCTGCACGCCGCGGTCGCCCAAGGCGGCGGACAGCGGATAGGCGCGCACGCTGGTCGGCCCGCCCACGCTGAACTGCTCCAGTGGGGTGAGCGCGTCGTCGGTGAACTGGGCGCTGCCGCGCAGCAGCAGGCGCTGGTTGGCAGGCAGCGCCTGCAGGCGCGCAGCGGTCAGGCGGCTGACCCAGAAGTAGGATGCGTGGGCGGGATACAGCCAGTTCATCGGCGAAGATTGGTCGTCAAAGGATTTGCGTACCGACAGTTGCGCCAGGTTGATGCCGCGCCAGCGGCGGTCGGTATGGCGCAGGCTCAGGCCCGCATCGACCACATTGAAGGCATGCCGCGACAACTCCAGGCCCAGGCCTTTGAGCCGTGATTGTTCGTGGATCAGCCGGGCCGAGGCCTGCACCTGCAGGTCGGTGCGCTGGATGAACTTCCAATCGCCACCGGCATAAAACTGCGTGGTCGGGCCGTTGATGCCGAGGGCGGCGAACGGCCCGGAGTTCAGTTCCATTTCGCTGCGACTGACACCGGCAATGGCGCTCAGGCCATCCACCTGGGACGAGGGAATGCTCAGCGACAACGCCGCCTGCCAGCTGTCGGCCGGGTTCAGCCCGTAGCCGACGCTGGCCGCCAGCACGTCACCCGCGCCCAGCGCGTTGAACGCGCTCACGCCCAGCTCGGCGCGGTATTTGCCGGTGCTGTCGGTGCCGTGGTTGCTCAGCCCGGCGGTGATCTCGTAAGGCCGCGCGCTGTCGGTGGCGACCAGGATGATGTCGGTCTCGCCCTCGTTCTGGCCTGGCTGCAGTACCGAGGTGACCGACACGCCGGGCAGGTCGCGGGCGTAGAGCAGGGCGCGGTCCAGCTCGGCCTTGCGCAGCGGCCGGCCAATCAGCCCAAGGCTGCTGGCGGTGAGCTGGTCTTCGCGGTATCGCTGGCTGCCTTGCACCAGCACCCGGCCGACGCGGCCTTCCATGACTTTCAGGGTCAGCGTCTGGCTGTCGCCGATCTGCTGCGGCGGCACGTAGGCCAGCGATACCAGGAAGCCGGCATCGCGGTAGGCCTGGGTGATGCGGGCGCTGATCTGCTGGATCTGCGCGAAATTCAGCGCCGCCGGCAATGTTGGGCTGATTTCGCGCAAGGCCTGGTTGGCGATGCCATCAATGGCGGCCTGGCTGATGCCGCTGGCCGGGTGCTCGCCCACGCCTTCCACGCTGACCCGGGCAATCTGCAACGTGGCCTCCACGTGGGCATTGCCCGCGGCGGCGTCGGCCGGCTGTGCCCAGGCTGGCTGGCCGGCGGCGGTGGCCAGCGCCAGTGCAAGCAGGCTTGCAGCCAGTGGCAGTGTGCGGAAAGGGCGGTAATACAGCGGGCGGCCGGGGCAGGGCATTGCAGCGTGTTCCTTGTCATTCAGGGGTGCCGTGCGCCTGGCAAAGCTGACGGCTTACTTGGTTAACCGCGAAAACCGGAGGCCGGCCCTCACCGGATTCAGGGAGTTCGGTGGTTTTGTGATTAAAGTCACGGTTTGTCTGGCGCAGCGGCCCGCCGCCGCAATGCGGGAACAGGGGCGGTTTGGTGCCGGGAACGGGCTACAATCGGCAGCTCCCTCGCCCCCGTACCAGGAGCTGTGATGTTCTCGCGTGATGTCCGTATCGAGTCCTACGATCCCGAGTTGGCCAAGGCCATTGCCCAGGAATGCCAGCGCCAGGAAGACCATGTCGAGCTGATTGCCAGCGAAAACTACGCCAGCCCGATGGTGATGGAAGCCCAGGGCAGCCAGCTGACCAACAAATACGCCGAGGGTTACCCGGGCAAGCGTTATTACGGCGGCTGTGAATATGTGGACGTGGCTGAAAAGCTGGCCATCGACCGCCTCAAGCAGCTGTTCGGTGCCGATTACGCCAACGTGCAGCCGCACAGCGGTTCGCAGGCCAACCAGGCCGTGTACTTCGCGCTGCTGCAGCCGGGCGACACCATCCTGGGCATGAGCCTGGCCCACGGCGGCCACCTGACCCACGGTGCCAAGGTCAATGCCTCGGGCAAGATTTTCAACGCCGTGCAGTACGGCGTGAACGAAGCCGGCCTGATCGACTATGACGAGGTCGAGCGCCTGGCCCTGGAGCACAAGCCGAAGATGGTGGTGGCGGGTTTCTCCGCTTATTCGCAGGTCATCGACTGGGCGCGCTTCCGCGCCATCGCCGACAAGGTCGGTGCCTACCTGTTCGTGGACATGGCGCACGTCGCCGGTCTGATCGCTGCCGGCGTGTACCCGAGCCCGATCGAACATGCGCACGTGGTCACCTCCACCACCCACAAGACCCTGCGTGGTCCGCGCGGCGGCATCATCATTGCCAAGGGCGCCGGCGAAGAGATCGAGAAGAAGCTGCAGTCCGTGGTGTTCCCCGGCATCCAGGGTGGCCCGCTGATGCACGTCATCGCCGCCAAGGCGGTGGCCTTCAAGGAAGCGCTGGAGCCGGAATTCAAGGCTTACCAGCAGCAGGTGGTGAAGAACGCCCAGGCGATGGCCACCACGCTGATTTCGCGTGGCTACAAGATCGTCTCCGGCGGCACCCAGAACCACCTGATGCTGGTGGACATGATCGGCAAGGAGGTATCCGGCAAGGATGCCGAAGCCGCGCTGGGCAAGGCCCACATCACCGTCAACAAGAACTCGGTGCCCAACGACCCGCGTTCGCCGTTCGTGACCTCGGGCCTGCGCCTGGGCACCCCGGCCATCACCACCCGCGGCTATGTGGAAGCGGACTGCGTGGACCTGGCCAACTGGATTGCCGACGTGCTCGACGCCCCGGCTGATGAAGCCGTGATCGCGCGCGTGCGTGATGCGGTCAGCGCGCAGTGCCGCAAGTACCCGGTCTACGGCTGACAGGCGAGCAAACAGCGATGAGGAACGGGGGACAGGTAATGCATAACGCGGTTGCGCCCATGGGTCCCTCGTTCCTTTTTGTGGGTTCCTGACAATGCATTGTCCCTTCTGCCAGCACATCGATACCCGCGTCATTGATTCGCGGGTTTCCGAGGACGGCGCCACCATCCGGCGCCGGCGTGGCTGCGAGGCATGCGGTGAGCGTTTCAGCACGTTGGAAACCATCGAGCTGAAACTGCCGGTGATCATCAAGAGCGATGGTGGCCGCGAAGCATTCGACGCGCGCAAGTTGCGCGTGGGCTTTGACCGTGCGCTGCAGAAACGCCCGGTGTCCGAAGAACGCATCGAAGCGGCGGTGCGCGCGGTGGTGCACCAGTTGCGCATGTGCGGCGAGCGCGAGGTGCCCTCCATCAAGGTGGGCGGTTTCGTGATGGACGAGCTGCGCAAGCTCGACCATGTGGGCTACGTGCGTTTTGCCTCCGTGTACCGCAGTTTCGAGGACGTGGCCGATTTCCGCGACGAGATCGAGAAGCTCGAGCGGGATCATTCCAGTGACGAGGGTCAGCTGCCGTTGTTGGCGAATGCGCGGGCGGAAGCGGCACGGGCAGGCAAGAGCGGCAAGCGCTGATCGGTCCGTTGGCTCGGTAGGGAGGCCGAAGTGGCGATGCAATCAAGGGGGCGGCGGCTTTCACGCAATGGACTGGCTGTGGCCGTGCTGTGGCTGGCATTGGCGGCGCAGGCGCAGTCCCGCCCCTCTGATCTGGCCGAGCGCGCTCGGCTGGCTGCGCAGCAGGCTTTCAACGCTGCCGCCGCGCTGGATCAAACGCAGCGCAATCCAACTTCCTGCGTGGGGGATGCCTGTACGCCACAGGCGCTGGCAGGGCGTTATCGCATCGTCGAAGAGGGTTTTGTGGGCTCCGTCCTGGAGTTGGACGGCGGCGGGAGCTATGCGTTGCAGTTGGCGATGCCTCCCATGCCGCGCAGTTCGAAGGGGCAATGGTCGCTGGTGGACGGCATGTTGTTGCTGCATCCGCACGATGACCTCGCCGACACCGTGCAACTGGTGCCGTATGAACTCAGGTCGGCAGAGCGCGCGCAGTTGCAGCAGTTGCTTGCCGACCTGCAGCAGGCACATCCGAACCCGGCTGACCGCAGGGGCCAGGACGAACATGAGGAGCTGCAGGCGCAACTGGCGGACACGCACGTAGCTGGCAGGCCACTGTATGTGAATCTCCACGATCCCATGAGTGGTGTGGCCAGCGAAGGCGTGCAGGTGGTGTTGGAACTGGCCCAGGGCGAACTGGCCGCTGAAGGCAAGTTGCCGGGGGAAAATACCGATCGCTTTCCGTCACCGATGCCGGGACAGGTGGTGACTGGCCTGCGCCTGCACTTCCCTGGCATGGAAGCGCCGCTGCGCCTGCCTTTGCAACCGCCGCTGCGGCCCAGTTACCAGGTGCTGTTTGACGGCTGCGCGCTGGGCCTGTGCGAGTCGGCAGCGATGGGCTTGCTGCTGGAGCAGGCGGAGGATGGCGCGCGCTTTGATGGCTTGGGCGTGGGTGTGTTCCAGCGCGTGAGCGATTAGCATTCTTGATTGCACAGGCTAGCGAGCGTGGCGGCTTGAGTTGAATCCGATGAAGATCATCAATCTCCAGGACCGGGGCGAACTGCTGCCGGTAATCGCGGCTGCGCATGTGCAGGCCTTCGGCACGCTGTTGCCGGACTGGACATTGGCCCAGGCCGAAGCCGAGTTGCGCGCACAACAGCGTGACGCCATTCCCTGCACATGGCTGGCGGAGGATGAGCAGGGCTGGCTGGGCTCGGTGAGCCTGCTGCACGACGATCACGAACAGATCCGGGGCTGGTCGCCCTGGCTTGCCTCGCTGTATGTGCAGCCGCGCGCACGCGGCCAGGGCGTTGGCGCGCAGCTGGTGCGTCATTGCATCACTCAGGCCGCCGCGTTGGGGGTGCCGACGCTGTATCTGTACTGCGAAGTACCCATGGTGGACTGGTACCTGAGCCTGGGCTGGCACGTGCACACGCAGTTGCAGCTGGGGCCGCTGGCGATCACGGTGATGGCGGTTGGGACCAAGGCTACGTAGAGCCTGTTCGCCGGTTCCATGGGGTGCTTGTAGGAGCGGGCGGGGGGGGCGCCCGGAGAGGGGCAGCGGGTTTTGGGGTCCCGGGGGCGCACGCCCGCGCCCGCCGGCGTCGAAAAGCGTGCGCGACCCACCCCGCCACACACGAACCCGCAGCTT
>NZ_JBRRDL010000024.1:0-60111 GCF_056759635.1 Stenotrophomonas sp. STEN056 | reverse complement strand
GGGGGCCCCCCACGCGCCCCGCGGGGGGGCCTGCGGTGCGGTGGGGGGTTGGGCGCGCGGGGGCCGCCCCCAATCCCCTCCCCTGGCCGGGGCCGCCCCCCCCCCCCCGCTCCTACGAACGCCGTCATGCACATTTACGGATCCCCAATCCCGCCCATCAATGCAACAGCCATTGATTGGCTCTACTCTTCCCGGCAATAAACGCCGTGTGACGCGCCTGTTGCGACATTGCGCGATGCACCGTATCGGAGACCTTCATGCACGCTTTCACCGCCACCGACCACCTGCTGATGGCCCGCGCATTGCGCCTGGCCGAGCGTGCCGCGTGGACCACGCGGCCCAATCCGATGGTCGGTTGCGTCATTGCCCACGGTGACGAGGTGGTGGGCGAGGGCTGGCACCAACGCGCCGGTGGCCCGCATGCCGAAGTATTCGCCTTGCGCCAGGCCGGTGCGCGTGCACGCGGCGCTACCGCCTACGTCACTTTGGAGCCTTGCGCGCACTACGGGCGCACGCCGCCGTGTGCACTGGCCTTGATCGAAGCGGGCGTGGCGCGTGTGGTCGCGGCGATGGAAGATCCGTTCCCCGATGTTGATGGCGGAGGTTTCGCACTGCTGCGACAGGCCGGCATCGAGGTTGCGGTGGGGTTGATGGGCGACAGAGCGCGCGAACTCAATCAAGGCTTTCTGTCGCGGATCGAACGCGGCCGCCCATTCGTGCGCATCAAGCTGGCCGGCAGCCTGGACGGGCGCACCGCGATGGCCAACGGTGAATCCAAATGGATCACCGGCGAAGCGGCACGCGCCGACGTGCAGCAATGGCGCGCGCGGGCCGGCGCCATCCTGACCGGCGCGGCGACCGTGCTGGCCGACGATCCGCTGCTGACCGCACGGCCCGAAAACGGCGAATTCCTGCCGCCATTGCGGGTGGTGCTGGACGCGCAGTTGCGCACCTTGCACTGCGCCCGCGTGCGCGAAGGTGACGCGGCCACCTTGTATCTGCACGATCCGGCATTGACTGCGCCGGTGCTGGAAGGCGCCGAGTTCGCGGCATCGCCGCTGCGGGCCGACGGCCGCTTTGATCTGCGGGCGGTGATGGCCCTGCTGGCCGCGCGCGGCATCAATGACGTGCATGTGGAAGCCGGCCCCACACTGTGTGGCGCGCTGCTCAACGCGGGGTTGGCGGATGAGGTGCTGCTGTACATCGCACCGCTGCTGATGGGTGACAGCGCCAAGCCGCTGCTCGCCGGCCTGGGCATCGAAACCATGGCGCAGGCGGTTCGGCTGGACGTGAAGGATGCGCGGATGCTGGGCAAGGACCTGCGGCTGTCGTTGCGCCCTGCCTGATCCGAGCAAGCCGGCGGAGGTGGGCTTTGCACGCACTGGCGCGACGGCGGTGGCGCAACAAAAACGGGAGCCTTTCGGCTCCCGTCGTGTCCAATCCAGTGCGGCTGGATCAGAAGCTGGCGCGCACGCCGGCGGAGTACTGGGTGACGTCCTGCAGCATCTGCAGTTCGGCCACCAGGCCCCAGGTCTTGTTGAACTTCACCTGGCCGCCCAGCACGCCGACGAACTCGCTGTCGATGTCGCTGCCGTCGATCACGCCGGCCTTCAGCCAGGCTTCGGTACGGGGCGAGGGCTTGCCACGGACGCCCAGCGTGGCGCGGCCGGCGGTGGTGTGGTCCTTGATCGTTTCGCCGGTATAGCCCGGCGTGCCGGAGATCTTTGCTTCGACGTTCAGGCGCAGCACGGCGATATCGGCAGTGAAATCCACGCGGTCGGTCATGTTCATGTGGTAACCGATGCCCAGCTCCGGCTGGCCCACTTCGTACTTCACGCGGGTGCCATAGACACGCTGGCTCTTGGAGGCCTGCGAGTAGCCGCCGAACACGTTGACCTGCTCGGCAATGGCGAACGAGCCGCGCACATAGCCGCCGTTGGCGTGGGGGTCGTTCAGGAAATCGTCGTCAACGCGGACCTGGGTCAGGCCACCTTCGACGTAGGTGTAGCTCAGCTCGTCAGCGGACACAGCAAACGGGGTGGCTGCCAGCAGAGCAGCCAGAATCAGGGTCTTGCGCATGGGATTCCTTTGTTCAGAAAGTGATGTCCATTTCGGCCAGCCCTTTGCGGGCTGGTTCCGCGACCTCATGTCGCGGCGGGGTGATTCTAACGAAAAATTCACATTAAGCCAGCCATTCACCGGCACTGGTACAATCGCTGCGCCGGTTCGCCGGCAATCACACAAACGTCTTCAGGGCGGGGTGCAATTCCCCACCGGCGGTAGGCAGGGAATCCCCGATGGGGCCCTTGCGAGCCCGCGAGCGCTTTGCCTGGTTGTGCCAGTCAAAGGTCAGCAGATCCGGTCAGATGCCGGAGCCGACGGTCATAGTCCGGATGAAAGAAGACGGTGTTTCGGGCCCTTTGCGGGGTCCGTGCGCCTGTTTGCCTTGCGGCGTTTTTCGCTCACCAACTGCGGAGAACGTTAGTGTTCACTGGAATCATCGAAGGCGTCGGCCGTCTGGCCGCACGCGAACCCATCGGCGGCGACGTCCGCTTCACCTTCCATGTCGGGAATCTGCCGTTCGACAACGTGCAGATGGGCGAGAGCATCGCCATCAACGGCGTCTGCCTGACCGTCATTGCATTCGACGGCAGCAGCTTCAAGGCCGATGCCTCAACCGAAACCCTGGCCTTGACCACGCTGGGCGCGCTGGCCGAAGGCGCGGTCATCAACCTTGAGCGCGCCATGCGCCCGACCGACCGTCTTGGCGGCCACCTGGTCAGCGGCCATGTCGATGGCCTGGGCAAGGTGCTGTCCATCCACGAGGATGCGCGCGCGCTGCGCTGGCGTTTTGCCGCGCCCAAGGCGCTGCTCAAGTACATCGCCAAGAAGGGCTCGATCTGCGTGGATGGCGTCAGCCTCACCGTCAACGAAGCCGACGACGAAGGCTTTGAAGTGGCGCTGATTCCGCACACCGTCGCCAACACCGCGTTTTCGGCCACGGCCGTGGGCAGCGCGGTGAATCTGGAAATCGATCTGGTCGCCCGCTATGTCGAGCGCCTGCTG
The DNA here is from genome assembly GCF_056759635.1 of Stenotrophomonas sp. STEN056. Lineage (NCBI taxonomy): Bacteria > Pseudomonadati > Pseudomonadota > Gammaproteobacteria > Lysobacterales > Lysobacteraceae > Stenotrophomonas > Stenotrophomonas sp. STEN056. Next base: position 57,045 of record NZ_JBRRDL010000024.1, on the reverse strand, counting down.
GGCCAAGGAGCCGCACAATGAATTTCGCCCCCGTTCCCGAACTGCTGGAAGAGATCCGCGCCGGTCGCATGGTCGTTATCGTCGATGACGAAGACCGGGAGAATGAAGGCGACCTGATCATGGCCGCCGAGCTGGTCAAACCGTCGGACATCAACTTCATGGTCACCCACGGCCGTGGCCTGGTGTGCTTGCCGCTGACCCGCACCCGCGCCGCTGACCTGGGCCTGGCACCGATGGTGCAGGCCAATACCGCGCAGTTCCAGACCAACTTCACCGTCAGCATCGAAGCGGCCGAAGGCGTCACCACCGGCATCTCCGCGCACGACCGTGCGCACACCATCCGTACCGCGGTGAAGCCCAATGCCAAGCCGTCGGACCTGCACCAGCCGGGCCACATCTTCCCGCTGATCGCCCAGCCGGGCGGCGTGCTGACCCGCGCCGGCCACACCGAAGCGGGCGTGGATTTGGCCATGTTGGCCGGGCTGGAACCGGCCGGTGTGCTGGTGGAAATCCTCAACCCCGACGGCAGCATGGCGCGCCGCCCGGAGCTGGAAGTGTTCGCCCGCGAGCATGGCTTGAAGATGGGCTCGATCGCCGACCTGATCGCCTACCGCCTGGCCACCGAGCACACCGTCGAGCGTGTGGACGCGCGTGAGATCGACACCGAATTCGGTCCGTTCAAGCTCGTCACCTACCGCGACCGCATCGCCAACGACCTGCATTTTGCGCTGATCCGCGGCACCCCGGACAAGGACACGCCGACCCTGGTGCGCGTGCAGGTGGAGAACCCGCTGGCCGACCTGCTGCATTGGCGGCGCGATGATTTCGGCGTGGCCAATACCGACGCGCTGCGCGCCATCGACGCGGCCGGTGCCGGCGTGATGGTGGTGTTGTCGGCACCGCGCGACAGCAATGCGCTGTTGGCGCGGTTGCTGCAGCAGCCGGCGCCGGTTGTCCCGGGCAAGGACAAGGACGTGGGCCAGTGGCGCCGTAACGGTGCCGGCGCGCAGATCCTGGCCGATCTGGGCCTGGGCAAGCTGCGCGTGCTGGGTACGCCGCGCCGGCAGATCGGCCTGGCCGGTTATGGCCTGGAGATTGTCGAGACCATTCCGGCCTGAGGTCTGAGTCTGGCGGGGCATGAGGCGGCAAGCGCCGAGGTACCCCTCCCCAAGCCTCCCCTTCGCTTTGCGAAAGGGGGGGGGCAGATTGCAGCCCGCATGATCCACGGCAGCCGCCGCGCTTGCTTTCCCCCTCCCTTTCGCAGAGCGAAGGGGAGGGCCGGGGAGGGGTGCTTTTCGCCTTTTACCCTCAATCGCCGCGCCCCACTCACATCTCGGTCCGCACCCCCGCTGCCCGCGCACGTTAAACTTACCCACCCTCAGGATCCCCACACCCTCATGAGCCACTACGAAGGCGACCTCCGCCCGGCCGGTCCGGCCCGTTTTGCCATCATCGCCAGCCGCTGGAACGCCCGCATCACCGATGTGCTGGTGGCCGGTGCACGCCAGAGCCTGGCCGGCAACGGCATCGGCGAGGACGCCATCGACGTGGTGCGCGTGCCCGGTGCCTGGGAAATCCCCCTGGTGGCCACCCGTCTGGCCGCCGCCGGTCAGCATGCGGCCATCATCACCCTGGGCTGCGTAATCCGTGGCGACACCCGCCATTACGAACACGTGGCCGACCGCTGCGCCGAAGGCCTGATGCGCGCCCAGCTGGATTTTGGCGTGCCGGTACTCAACGGTGTACTGGCGGTGGAACGGGTGGAAGATGCCGAGGCCCGCGCAGGCGGCAGCCACGGCAACAAGGGTGAAGAGGCCGCGCTGGCGGCCCTGGAAATGGTCAATCTTCTGGAGCAGCTGCCATGAACAACAAGAACAACGGCAAGCCCGCCGGAAAGCCGGTCCGTCGCGATGGCGTGGACCCGGTGCTGCGCTCGCGCGCGCGCCGCCGTGCCCTGCAGGCGATCTACGCCTGGCAGATTTCCGGCGGCAACGCCGAATCGCTGTTGGCCCAGTTCGCCCACGAACAGGCGCATGAAGTGGCTGACCTGGCCTATTTTGAAAGCCTGCTGCGTGGCGTGCTCGACAACCGGCGCGACCTGGACGAGGCGCTGGCGCCGTTCGTGGACCGCGGTGTGGAAGAGGTGGATGCCATCGAGCGCGCGGTACTGCGCGTGGCGGCCTACGAGCTGCGCTACCGCCAGGACGTGCCGTACCGCGTGGTGATCAACGAAGCCATCGAAACCGCCAAGCGCTTCGGTTCCGAACACGGCCACACCTACGTCAACGGTGTGCTCGACCGCGCTGCGGTGGAATGGCGCAAGGTTGAATCGGGCCACTGAGCCCACGCGGACGGCGGTTCCCGCCTGCTGTATTCCATTGCTGCGCCGGGGCCGGCATCGTCGGCTCCGGCGTTGTTGTTTCAGGGAGGCCTGAGCATGAGCCTGGACGAGTTTGGTTTGATCGAGCGCATCCGCCGCCGCGCCGGCGCGCGGGACGATGTCGCGCTGGGCATTGGCGATGACGCGGCGCTGCTGCAGATGCCGCCTGGCCAACAGTTGGTGGTCACGGCCGATACGCTCAATGCCGGTGTGCACTTTCCGGCGGAAACACCGCCGGCAGATATCGGCTGGAAGGCGCTGGCGGTGAATCTCTCCGATCTCGCTGCGATGGGCGCCGTACCGGCCTGGTGCACCTTGTCGCTGTCGTTGCCGGAGGCGTCGCCCGGTTGGGTGGATGCATTCGCCGATGGCTTCTTCCAGTTGGCCGATCAGCACGGCATCACCTTGATTGGTGGCGACACCACGCGCGGCCCACTGTCGATCTCGATCACCGCGATGGGGCATGTGCCGGCCGGTGAAGCATTGCGCCGCGATGGTGCACACGTTGGCGACGATGTGTGGGTGACCGGCGTGCCGGGCGAAGCCGGTGTGGCATTGGCGCTGTGGCAACAGCAGCGCTTGGACGTAGCGGTTGCTTCCACGGATGCAGCGCTGGAATACCTGCGTGGGCGCCTGGCGCGGCCGACGCCGCGGTCGGCTGCAGGCCTGGCATTGCGCGGCTTGGCCACGGCGGCGATTGATGTTTCCGATGGTCTGCTCGCCGATCTGGGACACATCTGCGAACGCAGCCAGGTGGCAGCCGAGGTGCTGGAAAGCGCGTTGCCAGGCTCGTCGATGGCCGAGCAGGCGGGGGAGGCCGGATTGTTCGGCACATTGCGTGCAAGCGCGGGCGACGACTACGAGTTGTGCTTCACCGCGCCGGCATCGCTGCGCACACAGGTGTCTGAAAGCATGGCCTGTGTAGCAGTTCGGGCCACACGTATTGGCTATATTCGGGCCGGGAATGGGGTTCGGCTGGTCAATGGGGAGGGCACGGTGTTGGCGACATCGCGGTTGGGCTTCGACCACTTTTCTGCAGCGGGTCAATAAGAAAACCCCACCGCGCGGGCGTGTGGATGTCATTCACATGGCATCCACCTATTCATCTTTATTATCCAACCGTGATATGCGTCGCGTTTTTTGATGCGAGGGTTCGCATCCGTGACGGCAAGCAGGGGGCTTGGTGGTGGAAACGGCAACGCTGGAAAAGGTCAGGGCGAAGATCGAAGACGCAGGCACGCACGCAGTGCCTGTTGATAACCAGGCACTGGAAGCGGCACTGGATGCCGTTCTTTCCCGCAATTCGGGCATTTCAATGTTGCTGGTATCGACCGGCGACGGCCGTGCCGTGGCCCATCGTTCCCATGTCGCTCTTGATCCGCGCCGCCTCTCGGCAATGAGCAACTCCTTCCTCACCCTGGGTGAAACGCTGTCGCGCGAACTCGGCCTGAGCACGGCCGATTACGTGACGATGTCCACCTCGCAGGGGAGCATGGTGCTGGTGCGCGTGACCGCTGGACGGCCCTACACACTGGCGGCTCTGGGGCATGCTGATACCTCGCTTGCGATCCTGTTGTACGCAGCCCGTGATGCGGCAGCCCGCATCGGAGCATTGCTGTAATTCTTGCCGTAGGGCAGCCGTGCTACAGGTTGGCCGGCTGTCTGGCGATATGCCCGCGTCGAGGGGAGCAGGTTCGACACACACGCGTCCACACCATTCCGTATCACGGAGTGGCGGCGCACATTTGAAAGACAACATCAGAGTGCACGGAGAAAGAGATGGCTGGAAACGTCAAGCTGGACAAACTCAATGAAATCGCCGGCTTCGTCGGTGCCGCGTTGGTGGACAGCGACAGCGGCATGGCCCTGGGCATGCTGGGCGGTGGCCCGATCAACCTTGAAGTCGCTGCTGCAGGCAATACCGATGTCGTGCGTGCCAAGCGCCGCGTCGCTGCATCGCTGGGCCTGTCCGACAACATCGAGGACATCCTGATCACCCTGTCCAAGCAGTACCACCTGGTGCGTCCGCTGGAGAGCAACCAGGATCTGTTCCTGTATGTGGTGCTGGACCGCTCCCGTGCCAACCTGGCGCTTGCCCGCCACGAGCTGAAGTCCTTCGAACAGACGCTCGACTTCAAGTGATCTGTTGACGCATCGCTGCCCGCCGCGCGGGCAGCGATGTCCGCGATGCATCCTCACGCCGCTGCCCGATCAAAAAGATGAGTGCATCCGCACGCAATATCTCCGCCGCCGTGATTGGGTGCCATGGTCTGGATGTGCTGCACATGATGCGGCTCAAGGTTGCCAGCTCATTGCTGATGGCCGAATACATACAGGCCGAAGTGCACGCATGGGACCGGCAGAAAGTGGACCTGCTGGTTGTTTCCGCCGATGACGCCGAAGGCCAGCTGATCGTGCACGAGGCCCGGCACAGCGGCGTGCCGGTATTGGCAGTGAGCCGGCGCACACTGGCTGCCTTGTCAGTCCCCGGCGTTGCCTACGGCGCAAGCGTCCGCGACATTTTCCAGCAACTCCGCCAACTGCTGTTGCAGCAGGCGCCGGAGGATGCCGAGCGTGTTCATCCGCGTACCCTGTTCGGCAGCCTTGAGCAGAACAAGGGAGTTGCCTGTGTGCTGCACATGGGCCTGTTCAAACTGCAGGTCAATGCCGAGCGCACCCAGGTGGCGCTGCTGCGTGACCTGCCTTACGAAAATTTCCTGAAAGCGGCCTGCGAATCGAGCTGGACGTTGTCGGTGGATGCCGGCGACGCGTTGAACGATGCGGTCGCACATCATGTTTTCGAGGATTTCTGCTGGCAGACGGCGGCGCTGGCCGCCGAGCCGTTGTTGCCGGTGGAGATGGAGCAGCCCTGGCGGCTGCGCGCCTGGCCGGAAGTGGAAGCCGGGCGCTTGCCGGTAAGCTGGCTGCTGCCGATGGCGGCATTGATGCAACGGCCGTGGTCATGCACGGAACTGGCTAATGCCTGCGGTACGTCACCGGCCGAGATTGCCCGTATCATGGCGGCCGCAGCCTGCACCGGCCTGCTGGACAGCAACAGCGTTCAAGCGGCATCACGCGTGGAAGGCAGCAAGGTGTCCGGTTTCTTCACGCGCATTGCCAAGCGATTCGGGCTGACATTCAAAGGGCTTCAGGTCTGACATATGGCAACCAAGCTGGTTTTCGTCGGTGAAATGGGGGCGGGAAAAACGACCGCCATCCGGTCCATCTCGGACATGGAGCCGATCAGTACCGAAATGCCGATCAGCGATGAAGATGCGCTGCAGGCATCGCAGGAAAAATCGCACACCACCGTGGCGCTGGATTACAGCTCCATCGAGCTGGGGGATGGCGAGCTGTTGCACGTCTACGGCGTGCCGGGCCAGGCCTATCTGGATTTCATGTGGCCCATCGTGGCGGAAGGGGCAATCGGCGTGGTCGTACTTGTGAGCGCACTCAACCCGCGCGCGCTGCCAAGTACGCTGACGCTGCTCGAACGCTTCCGCAGCCTGGTGCCCGATGCCTGCTTCGCGGTCGGTGTCACCTGCCAGGACCGCGTACCTTCGTTCGCGTTCGCCGCGCTGCGTGACGGGCTGGCCGCCGCCGGCCACCGGCTGCCGGTGATGTGGGTGGACGCGCGCGAGGCCATGCAGGTGGATTTCCTGGTCAAGGCGTTGCTGTCCTGCCGCTATGCGGAAACGCTGGGCTGATCGACGGTTGGCACGCGCGCCGCACAAGGCGCTGCGCAGTCTGCAAACCAATCCCGCGCCGTTTGCCGTGCCAGCCGATCCACATTGAATACAGCGCGTGGACGGGCCGGGGTTTCATCCCGACTCTTCGTGTTGTTTCACTGCTGCGCCGAGGTTGGCGGCAACACCTTGCCCGGATTGAGGATGCCGTCCGGGTCCAGCGTTTTCTTGATTGCGCGCATCGTGTCCAGCGTGGCGGCGGAAAATGCCTGCGCCATGAAATCACGTTTGGCGATGCCAATGCCGTGCTCGCCGGACAGCGTGCCGCCCAGCCCCAGCGCCAGCGCGAACACCTTCGGCAATGCCGCATGCGCGCGTGCGTTCTCGTCGGCGTCATCCGGGTGATAAAGAATGTTGACGTGCAGGTTGCCGTTGCCGGCATGGCCAAAGGTGACGATCGGCAACCGCGCTTCGGCTGACAGTTGCTGCACGCCTTCCACCAGTGCCGGGATGCGCGACACCGGCACCACCACGTCTTCGTTGATCTTGCCCGGCGCGATGCTCTTCAACGCGGGCGACAACGCGCGGCGCGCTGCCCACAGTTTGTCGCGTGCGCTGCCGTCGGTGGCGACATCCAGTTCCAGCATGCCGTCGCCTTCGGCGGCCTGCGCCAGGGCGTTGAGCAGATAGGGCAGGGTGTCGTCGTCGCCGTCGGCTTCGATCAACAACATGGCGCCGGCCTCCGGCACCTGCGCGCCATTGCGGCGTAGCAGTTCCAGGCTGCGGGCATCCATGAATTCGAGCATGGTCGGTGTGACCGGCTGCGCCATCACCCGCGACACGGCCGCAGCCGCGGCCGCGGCATCGCGGTACAGCACGCGCAGGCCGGCCTGCACACGCGGGCGCGGCGCCAGTTTGAGCGTGGCTTCGACAATGAGCGCAAGTGTGCCTTCGCTGCCGACGATCAGGTGGGTGAGGTCGAAGCCGGTGGCGTCCTTGGTGTAGGCACCGCCGCATTGAATCAGTTCGCCGCTGCCGGTGACGGCAACCAGGCCCAGCACGTTGTCACGGCTGGTGCCGTATTTCACGGCACGCGGACCACCGGCATTGCAGGCCAGGTTGCCGCCGATGCTGCAGATGTCGGCGCTGGACGGATCCGGCGGCCAGAACAGGCCATGCGGCATCAAGGCCTGCTGCAGGTCGCCATTGAGCACGCCCGGCTCGACCACTGCACAGCGGTCGCCGGCACGGATATCGACGATGCGGTTCATGCGCGCGAACGACAACACCACGCCGCCGGCGGTAGGCACGGCCGCGCCGGTGGTGCCGGTGCCGGCGCCGCGGCCGACCAGCGGCACGCCATGCTCGCGGCAGGCACGGACGATGGCCTGCACCTGTTCGCGGGTGCTGGGCATTGCCACGGCTTGTGGCAGGGCGTGGCGCCAGGAGTTGTCCTGCGCGTGTGCTTCCAGCGTGCCGGCGTCGGTGCGCCAGCCATCGCCCAGCAACTGCGACAAGGTGTGGATGAAGGTTTCGGGCAGGGCAGTCATGGGCATCGGGAATCCACCGGCGCGCGCTGTTGGATGGCCTTCCAGCCCAGCACGCAGAGGAACAGCGGCAGCCACACCCAGCGCAGTTCCGAGAGAACGGTCTGCAGGCCGCGCGCGCTGAAGAAATTATTGGCAAACGGTGACACGCGGATCGGCCGCCACGGTGCGAACAAGCGGGTGTCACTCCACGGCCACCACAAGGCAACGCCGAGACCGCCGGAGGTAAAGGCATCCAGCAAGGGATGCGAGAGCGCGCAGATGAATACAAAGGCGGCGGCCTGCAGGCGCGTTGCGCGCAAGGGGCGCGCCAACAGCAAGGCCAGCAGTGCGATGAGTGTGGCGAACAACAGGGAATGACTGGCGCCGCGGTGGCCGAAGGCATCGGCATAGGGAACATGCAGCGCGAAGGCCAGCACATCGGCGTCAGGCAGCATCGCGGCGATCACACCGGCGCCAAGCAGTCGCGGCGAGATGCGGCCGCGCTCGCTGGCGCACCACAGCGCAAGCGGGACCGCAGCATGGGTGAAGATACTGGGCATCAGCAGTCGTCGGCGCGGAAGGCGTCGGCTATCCAGTGCAGGCGTGGCGGGTTGCCGCTGGCTTCGACCACGTCGAAGCGGCATGGCATGTTGGCCAGCCGCGCATTGCCGGCCAGGTACAACTGCGCGGCAAGTACCAGCTTGCGGCGCTTGCCGGCATCCACCGAGGCCGCACCGCCGCCAAAAGCGGCAGAGCGCCGATAGCGCACTTCGACGAACACGAGCGTGTCGGTGGCGGGGTCGCGCATTACCAGGTCCAGCTCACCGCCGCGAAAACGCACATTGGCGTCCAGGCAGCACAGGCCGGCGGCTTCCAAGTGCGCGCGGGCGGCGTTTTCTACCGCCGCGCCGCGCTGCGATGGATCAGCGGCCATCACCGATCGGGGTCGGGCGGCCGCCGCTGAAGGTGGACCATGCCGGTGTGCGCAGCACATTGCCGAAGCCGTCCAGGTGCAAGGTGCCGGTGGCGCCCTGCAGGCCGCTGCCGGTCGTGTTGGCCAGCTTTTCCAGATAGGCGGTGATCTTCCAGGCGTCGTAGCCGAAAGCGAACAGGCGCGCAGCACCGCCGCGCGCGGTGGGCAGGGTGGTGGCAAGCGTGCCGGCCGAAGGCAGGCCGGCAACGCCGCGCGTGGTCCACGCCTCGCTGGGGAACACCATGCCATCCAGCGGCAGGTCTTCCTCGGCCTTGCCGACGCCGGACATCAGCTGGGAGGTGCCCACCCGGCTGACCGCGGACAGGCCGGCCAGCGCCAGCTGCGGTGCCAGCATGCGTGCCTGGTTGCCCTTGACCGCCAGGAACACGGCATCAACGCCTTGCGCCTGCTGCAGCTGCGGGCCGATGTCGGTGAGGGTTTCGCCGACGTTGATGCTGGCGGCCACCTTGCCGCCGCGTTCGGCGAAACGCTCCTTGAATGCGGCGCTGGCACGACGGCCGGCATCGTCGTTGCTTGCGATCACCAGCACATTGCCGCGCTCGCGGCCGAGCAGGTATTCGGCGGCCATGATGCCGTCATCCTCCGGCGCCAGCGAGAAACCGGCGCTGCCCGCGGGCGGGCTGTCCTTGCCACGGTTCAACGCCAGCAACGGCACCTGCAGTTCGCGGCGGAACAAGGCGTCCACCTCGTCACGGCCCAGCGGCCCGACGATGAAATCAGCGCCAGCCGCCACCGCCCGGTCGTAGGCGGCGTTGGCGCCGGCGGCGGTGCCATGGGTATCGATGAAATCAACCTGCGGGCGGCGGCGGTTTTCAGCGTAATAGCCGGCTAGCAGGCCATCGCGTACCGGCGCGGCGGCGGTGGCCATGGTGCCGCTCAGAGGCAGCAGTACGGCCATCTTCACCGGCGGGCGGTAGCCATCGGGATCGGCCGGCGGGCGCTTGCCGGTGTCCAGTTGCCAGGCTTCGCCGCGCTCGAACGGACGCGGCAGCGGCAGGCCGCGGGCGATCAGCGCGCGCCCGGCGTGGTTGTACAGCGGGTCGCCGGCCGGCAGTGCGGCCGTGCGGCTGCTGAGGGTGGCGTCGTCCAGGCCGGCAAGCAGGCGGGTGATGCTGCGCTGGTTGTCGTTGCGTGCGGTGCCGCTGAGCAGGGCGCCGGCACGGGCACGTTCGGCAGCCGCATTGAAGGCATCGCCGGTGCTTTCAAGCGCCTGTGCGCGGGCCAGGTGCCAACGCGCCTGCAGCGGCGCCGGCAACGGCTCGCCCGCGCTGGCCAGCGCCTGCAGGGCGGCGGTCGGCTGTTGGTCCGCCAGCGCCTGCTCGGCCAGCATCAGGTTGAAGCGTTGCCGTGTGGCGCCACTGAGCTGGCGTACCTGCACCTGCGGGATCAACATGCGGGCACGGGCGTTGTCGCCAGCCTCGTGCCAGGCAAAGGCCGCGTCGGCCAGCAGCAGTGACTTGGCAGCGCCGCGTGCCAGCGCGGCTTCGGCTTCCAGCTGTTGTGCCGCTTCACGCGGTTTGCCCTGCTCAAGCAGCGCGATGGCGGCCTGCTGGGTGGGCGAGGTGGTGGGCGCGACGCTGGTGGTGGCGCAGCCCACGAACAGCAGCATCGACAATGACAGGGCGGATATCCGGGCGGCGGCAGGCTTGTTCATTTGAGATCCGTTCGACAGGGCGCGGCGGTGCCGGGCGGGGGAAACGGTACGATTCTACCCTTGCCCATGGAAAAGCCGATGATGAGTACCGCTTCTGCCACCTTGTTTGTTGTTGCCACGCCCATCGGCAACCTGGCCGACCTGAGTCCGCGTGCGCAGGAGGTGCTGCGGTCGGTGGCAGCGATCTGTGCCGAGGACACCCGGCATACCGGGCAGTTGTTGTCGCACTTCGGCATCAGCAAGCCGCTGGTGGCGCTGCACGACCACAACGAAGAGGCGATGGCCCAGCGGGTGGTCGCGCGCCTGCAGGCAGGTGAATCGCTGGCAGTGGTCAGTGACGCCGGCACACCGTTGGTCAGTGACCCGGGCTTCCGGCTGGTGCGCGCCGCACGCGCGGCGGGCATCAAGGTCAGCCCGATCCCCGGCGCCTGCGCGGCCATTGCGGCGTTGAGCGTGGCGGGGTTGCCGAGTGACCGTTTCGTGTTCGAGGGCTTTCTGCCGGCCAAGGCCTCGGCCCGCCGTGAACGCCTGAAACGGCTGGCCAGCGAGACCGGCACGCTGGTGTTCTATGAATCCTCGCACCGCATCGCCGAGTCGCTGGCCGACATGGGCGCGGCTTTCGGCAACGAGCGCCCGGCGGTGATCGCGCGCGAGCTGACCAAGCTGTTCGAGACCGTGCTCGACGGTACGCTGGAGCAGCTGCTGGCCCGGGTTCAGGCCGATGACAACCAGCGCAAGGGCGAATTCGTGGTGATGGTGCAAGGCGCTGCCGATGACGAAGAGGGCAAGATCGCCGAAGGCCGCCGCCTGTACGCCAAACTCAACGAGCACCTGCCGCCGTCCACCGCCGCCAAGCTGGCGGCCGAACTCAGCGGCGCACCACGCAAGGCGTTGTACGGGCAGTGAGGTAGTTGAATCCGGTTGTAGCCATCATGTCGGGGGGCGTATGTGGGGCAAGGTCTGGCTGAAAGTCGCACTGTGCGTGGTACTGCCGATGGCCGCTGGCTGCACTTGGCAGGTGCGTGAATCCAATCTGTTGTTCCCCCGCGCTACCGGCGGTGCCGACATGGCCGCGCTGCGGGATGCGTTTCCCGGGCACACACTGGATGAGTTCCACCTGCCGCTGGCCGGTGCACGCCTGTATGGCGTGACATCGCTGCGGGCCGATGCCCGGGCAACGGTGCTCTACTTTGGTGGCAACGGTTATCGCATTTCCCGTGATGCGGCCAGGACGCTTGATGCCTACGCCTCGTTGCCGGTGAATCTGGTGCTGGTGGATCACCGTGGCTATGGCGGCAGTACGGGCACGCCTACTCTGGACCTGCTGATGGCCGATGCGGTCGTGGTCTACGACCATGTGGCGGCGGATGCGCGGTTGTCCGTCGTTCCTGTGCTGGTGCATGGGCACTCATTGGGCAGTTTCATGGCCGGGCGGGTGGCGCAGGAGCGTACGCTGGCGGGACTGGTGCTGGAATCGACCGTCACCACGACCGAAGACTGGACGCGTTTTCTCCGTTCACGGCAGGCCTGGTGGGCCAGGGCGCTGGTCTGGCGTGTCGTGCCGGAGGCCAGCCTGGCAGGGCGGGGCAATCTTGCGGTGGTCGCGCAGTTGGATGAGCCGGTGCTGTTTGCCGTGGGGGCCGAGGACACGGTGACCGCGCCTGCGTTTTCGCGGCAACTGTTCGATGCCTGTCCCTTGCCGGCGGCACAGAAGACATTGCTTGAAGTGGCCGGTGCCTCGCACCAATCGGTGATCCACACGGCCGAATTCAGGAGCGCGATGGAGCGCTTCATGGCGTTGTTGCAGGCGGGCTAGCCGCCTTCGTCGTGATCCGGCAGTACGTCGCATCACGGCGTTGATGGCCTGGGAACCTCCACAAAGGGAGTGCGCATGAACATGAAGTGGTTTGTGCTTGTCCTGCTGTTTGTCGTCGGGTTCCCTTGTGCGGGGCAGGAGCGCGTGTTGCCTCAGGCCGAGTCGTTGACCATCGAGGGCGGCGCCGGGCAACCGCTGCCGCTGTTGCTGTACCGGCCCGGCGTAAAGGCCGATGGCCCGGGCGGGGCCATCGTGCTGTTCCATGGCGGCGGATGGACGGTGGGAGAGGCGCGCTGGATCGAACCGACAGCCCAGCTCATGGTCAATGCCGGCCTGCTTGCGGTTTCCGTGGAGTACCGCCTGGCCGATCAAGCCGCGGTCACGCCCTATGACAGCGTTGCCGATGCGCGTGCGGCACTGCGCTGGGTTCGCCGCAATGCAGGGCGATTGGGCGTTGACCCGCGCCGGATTGCCGCGGGCGGGATTTCGGCCGGAGGTCATATCGCCGCGGCCACTGCGGTGTTCGATGAACCCTTTGGTGATGGCGTGGCTGCACGCCCGGATGCATTGGTGCTCTGGTCACCGGCGGTGGCCGTTGCTGGCGATGGCTGGTTCGGAAAGCTTGTCGGCGGCCCCGCGCGGGCGGCGGCATTGTCGCCGGATCTGCATATCCGCGCTGGCCTGGCGCCGGCGGTGGTGCTGCAGGGCGAGAAGGACAGCGTCACGCCCCGCGCAGGTGCGCAGCGCTTCTGTGAGCGGATGCGGGTTTCGGGCAATCGTTGCGACCTGACGGTCTTCCCTGGCGTTGGTCATTTGTTCACGCGGAACCTGCAACAACAGGAGGAGCCGGATTACACGGCAATCGACATGGCGGTTGATGCGGAAGCAGACCAGATTGCCTTGGCGTTCCTGCGCGACATCGGCTTCATCGCGGACTGATCACAGTGATGGGAATGCCCGTTTGAAACGGCGGCATGCGACAATGCGCGCGGCGGAGTCGGCCAGGCAGTCGCGTCATTCCTTCGGGAATGCCGAGGAAAGTCCGGGCTCCACAGGGCAAGGTGCCAGGTAACGCCTGGGCGGCGCGAGCCGACGGAAAGTGCAACAGAAAGATACCGCCGAACGGCCTTCGGGTGCGTGGTAAGGGTGAAATGGTGCGGTAAGAGCGCACCGCGAGTCTGGCAACAGACCGGCACGGCAAACCCCACCTGGAGCAAGACCAAATAGGGACCTAATGGCGTGGCCCGCGTCGGGTCCGGGTAGGTTGCTTGAGCGTCACGGTGACGTGGCGCCTAGAGGAATGACTGCTCACGACAGAACCCGGCTTATCGGCCGGCTCCGCCGCTTTTCCCGCCTGCCAGGCGGGAAAAGCCACATGGTTTCGCGAGGCGAAACCATGGGCCCCGGGCCTTTAGCCTTCCAATTCCCTGCGCCTGTCGGCACGCCCCCTTTACTAAAGGGGGCTCTGGCTCTTCGGATTTAGTGCTTGGCTCGCTGTGCATCGTGGCGGGGAGAAGTGCGGCTGTAGCTTTTGTTGGCTGTGGATGTGGCTTTTGCTCTGCTCGCAGCTCTGGCTGTGGATTTTGTTGTGGCTCTGGCTGTCGCTCTTGGCTTTGGCTTTGCTTGTTGCTCTTGCCTTGTTGTGTTCTTTCCCTTCTCCCGCTTGCGGGGGAAGGTGCCCGGAGGGCGGATGGGGGGAGCTTTTGATCCTGCTTTGGCTGTGGGGCAAAGCCAAGGCCAAAACGAGATCAAAGGCACCCCTCCCCAACCCTCCCCTTGGCCTTCGGCCAAAGGGAGGGGGTTAGGAGCCAGAGCCTTCTTTCTCAATCTCCATGCGCGTCTCTCCCAGATAAACACCCTCTGGCCCGAATCTGCGTTCGTGGATGAAACCTCCCCCATCCCTGTCGATCACCACGATGGTGCTGGCGCGGGTGCCGTAGTCGGTTCCACGTATGAAGGCGCTCGACAGCAATCGCTCCAGCTCCAGCGGAACGCCGGTATGCGGTAGCTCCGTGTCGGCAGGGTGGCTTTCATCGGCCAGGGCCTGCCAGAGGGCATCCAGCGTGGCCGTGTCCTGCGCCAGCCACGTTTCCATTGCGCGCATCAGTCGCCGGGTTTTGGGCCAGGGCGCGTCCAGGCTGCCATTGGACATGCCGTGGACGCCCGGTGGCAGGTTCTGCCAGCCGGCAGGGTGGTTGCCGAGGTAGGCGCAGTGTTCGGCGTCGGCCACCAGCAGATTGAAGGGCGCAAACACACCCGCACGGCAGGCCAGCGCTTCCATATAGGCGGTCGCCCCCTGCGCGCCGGCAAGGTAACCGGCGATCAGTTCGCCTCGCGAAGGCCCTCCCGTGGGTGCGGTTGGGTCTCGCACGTTGGTGATGACGGCGGCATGTCCCCGTGCGTTCACTCCCATCCAGCTGCCGCCGGAGCGCAGGTCGCGGCCGGCGATCACGTCAGGGTGGGGGTGTGACCAGCGCTGCAATGGCGCGGTGGGGCGGGCGTGGAATTCGTCGCGATTGCCCGCCATGACCAAACGCCAGCGGGGGTGACAGTTCCAGGCAAGGGTGACGAGGCACATGGGGCGAGTGTGCGGCTTTGCGCAGTTTCCGGCCATCCCTGGCTGAATGGTGGGGTGGCCGCGCTCCCGTTTTCACGCCGTCTCTACAGTGCTGAATTTCTTGGAAATCTCAAAATTTGAGACGAAACAGCAACTTGTGGATAAGCCTTGAACAAGTCTCTAAACATTGCTGCAAACCCTTGATGCAACTGGCGATTTTGTTTGCTGAAAGTTGTTGACAACCCTTTTGCCACTGCTAAGGTGGGCATCAGAGGGAAAACCGGGTTTTTTGTGGTTTTTCGTGGTTCAATGACTTTCCATACGCAATCAGACCGACGGGTGCATACGGGTGTTTCAGGGCGAGACGGCCATCACGGTTGACGACAAGGGACGCATGGCGGTGCCTACCGCTTATCGCGACCTGGTCGCGCGTGCCAGCGGCAACCGCCTTGTGCTGACCTACAACCCGTTTGAAGCCGGTTGCCTGTGGTTGTACTCAGAGCAGGAGTGGGAACGGGTGCGGGATGATGTGATGGCCAAGCCCAATACCCAGCGCGTGGTACGTACCCTGCAGCAGAAGCTTGTGGGTTCGGCCGCTCATCTGGAGCTGGACGGCAATGGCCGTATCAGCCTCCCATCCAGCCACCGCAGCGCGGTGGGCATCGAGAAGAAAGCGGTGCTGATGGGAATGGGCGAAAAGTTTGAACTGTGGAGCGAGCAAGCGCATCGCGCACTGATCCAGCAGACGTTGTCTGACGAGGATCTGGGCGATGGGCTGCTCGACCTGAAGTTGTGAGCCGGGGTGCCCGGGTGCGCGGACAAGCGCAAGCCGGTCACCCTCCGGTGTCACAGCCGCCGGCGGGTCACCTGCCGGTGCTGTACACCCAGGTCCTTCAGGGCCTGAGGGTGATCGAAGACGGTGTTTATCTGGACGGCACGTTCGGCCGGGGTGGTCATGCCGGTGGCGTGCTGCGCCAGTTGGGCGCTGCTGGCCGCCTGCTGGTCATGGACAAGGATCCGGAAGCCATCGCCGTGGCCGAGCGCGATTTCGCGCCGGATGGCCGTGTGTCGATCTATCGCGGCAGCTTCGCCGACCTGTTGAACTGGGATCAAACCGCCGCCGGCCTGGATGGCGTGCTGTTCGACCTGGGCGTGTCTTCGCCGCAGTTGGATGTGGCCGAGCGTGGTTTCAGCTTCGGCAAGGACGGCCCGCTGGACATGCGCATGGACCCGGATTCGGGTGAGAGTGCGGCGCAGTGGGTCAACCGTGCCGAAGAACGCGAGATCGCCGATGTGCTGTGGACCTATGGCGAAGAGCGCCAGAGCCGCCGCATCGCGCGCGCCATCGTGGCCCGCCGCGCGACCCAGCCGTTCACGCGCACCGCCGAACTGGCTGAGCTGATCGCCTCGGTGATGCCGCGTGGCAAGGACAAGATCCACCCGGCCACGCGCAGCTTCCAGGCCATCCGTATCCACATCAACCGTGAACTGTCCGACCTTGAGGCCGGACTGGACGCGGCGATGGCGCGGCTCAAGCCCGGTGGCCGGCTGGCGGTGATCAGTTTTCATTCGCTGGAAGACCGCATCGTCAAGCAGTTCATGAACCGCCATGCCAAGGCGCCGCCGACCAACCGTCGCCTGCCCGAAGTGCAGGCCTTCGTGCCGACGCTGGAATTGATTGGTGGTGCCATCAAGGCCGAAGAAGACGAGCTGGCGGTGAACCCGCGTTCGCGCAGCGCCGTGCTGCGTGTGGCGCAGAAGTGTGAGGTGGCCGGATGAGCCGCCTGCTGCTGATCGTGCTGCTGGCCTGCACCATCGCTTCGGCGATCGGTGTGGTGTTCATGCGTCACCGTCATCGGCAGCTGTTTGTCGAGCTGTCCAGGCTTGAGCACGCGCGCGACGAACTCAACATCGAGTTTGGCCGCCTGCAGCTGGAACAGGCCACGCTGGCGCAGGCCACGCGTGTGGACCAGGAGGCGCGCGGCCGTCTGGGCATGAAGTTCCCGGAAGCCGGCGACATCGTGGTGATCCGGCCATGAACAAGTCCAGCCGCAACCGCAGCCGCAATCGCAGCCAGTTCGACCTGGGCAATCGCCTGATGATGGTCGGCATTGGCCTGGGCCTGTGTGCGGTGACGCTGGTGGGCCGCGCAGCGTATGTGCAGTTGATCGACAGCGATTTCTACCAGCGCCAGGGCGAAGCCCGTTACCTGCGCGAAGTGCCGATCCCGACCTCGCGCGGCATGATCACCGACCGCAACGGTGAGCCGGTGGCGGTCTCCACGCCGGTGGCATCGATCTGGGCCAACCCGCAGGACCTGCTGCAGGCGCCGGAGCGCATTCCCGAGCTTGCGCGCGCACTGGGTCTGCCGGCCGATGAGCTGACCACCAAGCTCAGTCAGAAGGCCGACAAGGAATTCATGTACCTGCGCCGCCGGATGAACCCGGATGTGGCCGAGCAGATCGTGGCCTTGAAGATCCCTGGCGTGTTTTCGCAGCGCGAGTTCCGTCGTTACTACCCGCAAGGGGAGGCGATGGCGCATGTGCTGGGCTTCACCAACATCGATGACCGCGGTCAGGAAGGGCTGGAGCTGGCCTTCGATGAGTGGCTGCGTGGCAAGGCCGGTGCCAAGAAGGTGATCCGCGACCGCAAGGGCGCGATCGTCGAGAACATCGACCAGGTGCGTCCTGCCGAGCCGGGCAAGGACCTGACCCTGAGCATCGACCGCCGCATCCAGTTCCTGGCCATGCGCGAGCTGCGCAACGCGATCACCGAGAACAAGGCCGCCGGCGGTTCCGTCGTGGTCATGGACGTGGCCACCGGCGAAGTGCTGGCCATGGCCAACCTGCCGACCTACAACCCGAACGCGGTCAGCGGTGCCACCCCGGATACGCGCCGCAATCGCGCGGTGACCGATCTGGTCGAGCCCGGCTCGACGATGAAGCCGCTGACCATCGCCACCGCGCTGCAGAACCATGTGGTTACCCCGGACACGGTCATCGACACCAACCCGGGTTACATGTCGCTGGGCCGCTACACCATCAGCGATGTGCCGCGTAACAACGGCGTGCTCAACGTCACCGGCGTGATTACCCGCAGTTCCAACATCGGCGCGGCCAAGATCGCCGCGCGCATTCCGGACCAGATGTTCTACGACAGCGTGCGCGCCTTTGGTTATGGCACCGCGCCGGGCAGTGGCTTCCCGGGTGAGTCGTCCGGTGTTGTGCCGCGTCCTGGCAGCCCGAACTGGTATGGCACCACCAAGACCACGATGTCCTATGGTTATGGCCTGTCGGTGACGCCGCTGCAGATCGCGCAGGCGTATTCGGCGCTGGCCAACGGCGGCAATGTGATCGAGCCGACCTTCATCAAGGGCCAGCGCAACGAAGCGCGCCAGGTGCTTGATCCGGCGGTCGCCCAGGAAGTGGTGCGGATGATGGAAACCGTGGTCACCAACGGCGGCGCAAAACGCGCGGCGATCCTGGGTTACCACGTCGCCGGCAAGACCGGCACCGCGCGCAAGAACGGCCCCAATGGTTATGAGCGTGGCCGCTACAACCTGTTGTTTGCCGGCGTCGTGCCGGCCACTGCGCCGCGCTTTGCCGCGGTGGTGGTGGTCAACGAGCCGCAGGGTTCGCTGCAGTACGGCGGCCTTGTCTCTGCGCCGGTGTTCCAGCATGTGATGGAAGGCACGCTGCGTTTGATGGACGTGCCGCCGGATGACATCCAGTCGTGGCTGGCCGCGCAGGCGGCGGGCAAGCTGGGTGGCAAGCCGGGCAGCGCGCCGCTGCCGATTCCGCAGGAAGTCGTTGATACACCCAATGCCGCGGCCGAGTTTGATGCCGCGCTGCCTACCGCCAGTGCTCCGGCACCTGCCACCACGGAGGTGCGCCAGTGAGCCGCACGATGCTGTTGTCCAAACTGTTGCCTGAGCTGACCCTGGCGCACGATCCGCAGATCAGCGGTCTGGTGCTGGATTCGCGTTTCGTTCGCCCGGGCGATGCCTTTGTCGCCATCGCCGGTTTCGGTGCGCACGGGCTGGGTTTTGTCGAACAGGCCAAGGCGGCCGGTGCGGTCGCGGTGTTGTTCGATCCGCCGGCCCCGGCGGAGCTGCCGGCCCCGGCCGATGCCATTGCCGTGCCCGGCCTGCGTTCGCGCATGGGCGTGATGGCCGACCAGTTCCACGGTCACCCGTCGCGGGCGATGACGATGGTCGGTGTCACCGGCACCAACGGCAAGACCTCGACGGTGCAGTTGCTGACCCAGGCCTGGCATCTGCTGGGCGTTGCCTGTGGTTCCATCGGCACGCTTGGCGTGGGTCTGTACGGCAATGTCGTGCCGACCGGCTTCACCACGCCGCTGGTGCTGCAGATGCATCAGGTGCTGGCGCAGCTGCGCGACGACGGCGCCGCGGCCGTGGCAATGGAAGTCAGCTCGCATGCGCTGGACCAGGGCCGCGTCGATGCCGTGCATTACGACGTGGCCGTGTTCACCAACCTCACCCGCGACCATCTGGACTACCACGGCGACATGGCCAGCTATGGCGCTGCCAAGGCCAAGTTGTTCCACCGTGCGGGCCTGAAGGCTGCTGCGATCAATCTGGACGATGCATTCGGCCGTGAGTTGATGGCCACGCTGGCGGCGGATGTCCAGGCCATTGGTTTGAGTTCGACCGGCCAGGCCGGTGCCGTCATCCGTGCGGAGAACCTGGTGCTGGACGGGCAGGGCATTGGTTTTGACCTGGTCATCGGCGATGCGCGCCACCCGCTGCGTTCGCCGCTGCTGGGCCGCTTCAATGTCGACAACCTGTTGGCGGTGGCCGGTGCGCTGCATGGCCTGGGCCAGCCGGCTGCCAGCATCGCGCAGGTGCTGGGCCAGTTGCAGCCGATCGCCGGCCGCATGAACCGCCTCGGTGGTCAGGGCGAACCGACCGTGGTCATTGATTACGCCCACACCCCGGATGCACTGGAACAGGCACTGCGCAGCCTGCATGGACATCTTGACGGCCGCCTGTTGTGCGTGTTCGGCTGCGGTGGTGAGCGCGATACCGGCAAGCGTCCGCAGATGGCGGCCATCGCCGAGAAATGGGCCGATGCGGTGTTCGTCACTGACGACAACCCGCGCGGCGAAAATGGCGACGTGATCGTCGCCGACATCATGGCCGGCTTTGCCGATGCCGCCCGGGTCAACGTGCAGCGTGATCGTGCCCGCGCCATTGGCGCGGCCATTGCGCAGGCCGGCCCCGGCGACATCGTGCTGGTTGCCGGCAAGGGCCACGAGCCCTACCAGGAGATTGCAGGTATCAAACATCCTTTCGATGACACCGACGTGGCATCTCGCGCGCTGCAGGCGCGTGCCGCCGCCGGCCAGGAGGTGCGCCCGTGAAGCGCACGCCGCTGTCGCTGATTGCCCACTGGGCCGGTGGCGAGATCCACGGCGAAGACCTGGCGGTCGACGCTGTCAGCAATGACACCCGCACCTTGGCTGCCGGCAGTCTCTATGTGGCGCTGCGTGGTGAGCGGTTCGATGGCCACATGTTTGCGGCCAATGCGGTGGCGCGCGGCGCCTGTGCCCTGCTGGTGGACACGTTGCAGCCGCTGGATGTGCCGCAGGTGTTGGTCGCCAATACCGAACTTGCCCTGGCAAACATCGCCGCGGCCATGCAGCGCGGCCGCGCCACGCGTGTGTTTGCCATCACCGGCAGCAATGGCAAGACCAGCGTCAAGAATCTGCTGCAGGCGATCCTGCAGCACGCTGCTGCGGTGCAGGGGCTGCATGTCCACGCAACGCCGGGCAATCGCAACAACGAGATCGGCCTGCCGCTGGCGGTGATCGATGCCCCGGAAGATGCAGATTTCGCCATCTACGAGATGGGCACCGGCAAGCCGGGTGACATCGCCTACCTGACTGCCATCGCCGCACCGGATGTGGCCGTGGTGAACAATGTCGCGCCGGCACACCTGGAGCGCATGGGCAGCCTGCTGGAGATCGCCAACACCAAGGCGGCCGTTTACGACGACCTGCCTGACGGCGGCGTGGCAGTGATCAATGCCGATGATGCGTTCGCGGCGTACTTCGTTGCCCGTGCCGGCAATCACCGCGTACTGCGTTTTGGCCTGGAAACCAGCGCTGATGTCACTGCCACCGGCATCGTGTTGAGCGAGGCCGCCTCGCGCTTCCAGCTGCATGCGCCGCAGGGTGATGCGGAAGTGGCACTGCAGTTGCCGGGTCGCCACAACGTGCTCAACGCCTTGGCCGCGGCATCGATGGCATTGGCGGCAGGCATCGCCTTGCCGCTGGTGGTTGAAGGGCTCGCGCAGGCGCGTCCGGTGGCTGGCCGCCAGGTCGCGCACACGCTGGTCAATGGCGCGGTGCTGATCGATGACAGCTACAACGCCAACCCGGGTTCGCTGGCTGCCGCGATCACCGCGCTGGCTGCCGCCAAGGAGGAAGGCTGGCTGGTGCTGGGCGACATGCGTGAACTGGGCGAGGGTGCGCAGGCACTGCATGCACAGGCCGGGCAGCGTGCCCGCGAAGCCGGGCTCAAGCGTCTGTACACGCTGGGACCGCTGAGCGAAGCCGCAGCAAAGGCATTTGGCGAGGGTGCGCGACATTTCGACTCCCATGCCGCCTTGGTCACCGCACTGGAATCCGAACTTCATGCTGGCGTGCGTTGCCTGGTCAAAGGCTCGCGCGGCAGCGCCATGGACAAGATTGTGACCGCGCTGTTGGGGCGTGGCGAGGACACTATGCATGTTGCTTGAACTGGCCCGTTGGTTGCAGCAGCTGGACGATCTGTTCCGGCTGTTCAACTACATCACTTTCCGCGGCATCCTGGCGGCGTTGACCGCGCTTGGCCTGTCGCTGTGGCTGGGGCCGGCGGCCATCCGCCGCCTGGCCCAGCTCAAGGGTGGCCAGCCGATCCGCAAGGACGGCCCGCAATCGCACTTTTCCAAGGCCGGCACGCCGACCATGGGCGGTGGCCTAATCCTGACCACGGTGCTGATCTCGGTGCTGCTGTGGGCCGACCTGCGCAACCGCTATGTGTGGGTGGTGCTGGCGGTGATGCTGTGCTTCGGCGCCATTGGCTGGTACGACGACTGGATCAAGATCGCCAAGCGTGATCCGAACGGCCTGAAGTCGCGTTGGAAGTACCTGCTGCAGTCGATCTTCGGTCTGGCTGCCGGCCTGTTCCTGTTCTATACAGCCGACGTGCCGGCGGCGCTGACGTTGTACATCCCGATGTTCAAGTCGGTCGCGCTGCCCCTGGCCGGCATCAGCTTCGTGGCCATTGCCTACTTCTGGATCGTCGGCTTCTCCAACGCGGTCAACCTGACCGATGGCCTGGATGGCCTGGCGATCATGCCGACGGTGCTGGTGGCCTGTGCGCTGGGTGTGTTCGCCTATGCCTCGGGCAACGCGGTGTTCTCCAGCTACCTGCAGATCCCGCAGATCCCCGGTGCCGGTGAACTGGTCATCATCTGCGCAGCCATTGCCGGTGCAGGCCTGGGCTTCCTCTGGTTCAACACCTACCCGGCCATGGTGTTCATGGGCGATGTCGGCGCGTTGGCGCTGGGCGCGGTGCTCGGCACCATCGCGGTGATCGTGCGCCAGGAACTGGTGCTGGTGATCATGGGCGGCGTGTTCGTGATCGAGACCCTGTCGGTGATGATCCAGGTGGCCTCGTTCAAGCTCACCGGCAAGCGCGTGTTCCGCATGGCGCCCATCCACCACCACTTCGAACTGAAGGGCTGGCCGGAGCCGCGCGTGATCGTGCGCTTCTGGATCATCTCGGTGGTGCTTGTTTTGATCGGCCTGGCAACCTTGAAGGTGCGCTGATGGACGACTACTCGCGTCAGGCAACCCGGCTTGAAGCCATCGGCGGCAGCTACGACAAGTGGCTGCTGGGCGCCGCCGTGGCGCTGGCATCGGTCGGGATCGTGATGGTGGCTTCCAGCTCCATCGCGCTGACGCAGAGTCCGTTCTACTACCTCACCCGCCACCTGGTGTTCATCGCCATCGGCGTCATTCTGGCGATGGTGACGATGCGGGTGGAGCTGAAGGAAATCGAGAAGTACAACCAGCTGTTGCTGCTGGGCTGCTTCGCGCTGCTGATCGTGGTGTTCATCCCCGGGCTGGGCAGCAGCGTCAACGGCGCGCGGCGCTGGATAAACCTGGGCGTGTCCAAGTTCCAGACCGTGGAAGCGGTGAAGGTGCTGTACATCGTCTGGCTGTCGAGCTACCTGGCGCGCTTCCGTGACGAGGTCAATGCCACCTGGCAGGCCATGCTCAAGCCGGTTGGCGTGGTTGGCCTGCTGGTCGGCCTGCTGTTGATCCAGCCGGATTTCGGCTCATCGACGCTGCTGCTGGGCATCACCACCTGCATGCTGGTGCTGGGCGGCGCGCAGATGAAGCGCATCCTGCTGCCGGCACTGGTGATGCTGGTTGCGCTGGCGCTGCTGGTGTACTTCGAGCCCTACCGCATGCGCCGCGTCACGTCTTTCTGGAATCCGTGGGAAGACCAGCTGGGCTCGGGCTATCAGCTGACCAACGCACTGATGGCCATCGGTCGTGGTGAGTGGACGGGCGTGGGCCTGGGCGCGTCAATCCAGAAGCTCAACTACCTGCCCGAATCGCATACCGACTTCATCTTCTCGGTGATTGCCGAAGAGCTGGGCTTTGTCGGTGTGTGCGGCATCATCAGCCTGTATGTGTTGCTGGTCGGCCGTGCGTTCTGGCTGGGCATGCGCTGCATCGAGATGCGTCGCCATTTTGCCGGCTACATTGCCTTTGGTATTGCCTTGTGGATCGGCCTGCAGACCTTCGTTTCCATTGGCGTGAACCTGGGCATTCTGCCGACCAAGGGCTTGACCCTGCCGCTGATTTCGTCCGGCGGCTCCAGCGTGATGATGACCTGCGTGGCGATAGGCCTGCTGCTGCGCGTGTCCTACGAATACAACCGCGCGGTGCGCCGTCAGGAAGTACGTGACGACATCGAGCCGGTGATCGAAGACGCCGAGCCGGCACCGTCGCCTTCGGCGACAGCGGTCGCCGCCGCGATGCAGGCCGGTTCCGTTTCCGCACGTGGCACCAGCCGCATGCAGCAGCGCGTCGAGCCGACGTTCGGGAGGATTGCATGAGCAATCAGCCGAAGAACGCAGCGCAGCGCCCGGTGATGATCATGGCCGGCGGAACCGGCGGTCATATCTTCCCGGGCCTGGCTGTGGCCAAGGTACTGCGCGAGCGTGGCGTGCCGGTGGTGTGGCTGGGCGCTGATGGCGCCATGGAAACCCGCCTGGTGCCGCAGCACGGTATCCAGATCGACACGCTGGCCATCTCCGGCCTGCGCGGCAAGGGCAAGCTGGCGCTGCTGGGCGCGCCCATGCGCGTGCTGCGTGCAGTTCGCAGTGCAGGTTATGTGCTGCGTGATCGCAACCCGTGTGCCGTGGTGGCCTTTGGTGGCTTCGCCTCCGGGCCCGGCGGCATGGCAGCGCGGTTGCATGGGCTGCCGTTGCTGGTGCACGAACAGAACCGCGCGCCGGGCATGACCAACCGCATCCTGTCGCGTTTCGCGCGGCGCCTGCTGACCGGCTTCCCGGGCAGCTTCGCCGGTGACAAGGAAGAAGTAGTCGGCAATCCGGTACGCGCGGAAATCGCTGCGCTGCCGGTGCCGGAGCAACGTCTTGCCGAGCGCAATGGGCCAACGCGTCTGCTGGTGCTTGGCGGAAGCCAGGGCGCGCGCGCCCTGAACAACGCTGTGCCCAAGGCGCTGGCCGCACTGGGTGGCAGCGTGGCCATTGATGTCTGGCACCAGTGTGGCGAGAAGCTGCACGAAGAGGCATTGCAGGCCTATCGCGACGTCGGTGTATCCGGCCGCGTGGATGCCTTCATCGGCGACATGGCGGCGGCCTATGACTGGGCCGACCTGGTGGTGTGCCGCGCCGGCGCGTCGACCTTGGCCGAATTGTGCGCGGTGGGCATCGGCTCCGTGCTGGTGCCGTTTGCCGCTGCGGTCGATGACCACCAGACCCGCAACGCCGAATATCTGGTCGAGCGCGGCGCCGCCGAACTGCTCAAGCAGGACGAAGCGCTGGCCACCCATCTGGAGGGCGTGCTGCGCGCGCTCGTCAACAATCCCGCTGGTCGCATGCAGATGGCACAAGCCGCGCGTGCGCTGGCCAAGGCCGATGCGGCGCAACGCATCGCGGACATCATTCTTGAAGAGGCCGGGATTCGAGATTCGGGATTCGGCGGCGGTGACACGCCCCGGAGCAACGGGTCGGATCCTGAGATTCAGAAAGAACAGGAACACATGCAGAACAACGATCGTAAATTCCGAGCCGCGGACGCACAGCCAAGCGCCGTTGCCTTTGCCAATCCCCAATCCCGACTCCCCAATCCCCGCACCACAGGACCTGCCCAATGACCCGCCGTCTCCACGACACCACCGACCTGGTCCGCGCATTCCCGCGCGTGCATTTCGTCGGCATCGGCGGTACAGGCATGAGTGGCATCGCCGAAGTGATGCTGACGCTGGGTTATGAAGTGTCCGGTTCCGACAACTCCGACAACGCTGCCACGCGCCGTCTTTCGCGCCTGGGTGCGCGCGTGATGCGCGGTCATTCCGCCGCCAACGTGCTGGGCACTGATTGCGTGGTGGTTTCCAGTGCCATCCGCGACGACAACCCCGAGCTGATGGAAGCGCGCAGCCAACGCATTCCGGTCATGCCGCGTGCGGCCATGCTGGCCGAGTTGATGCGCTTCCGTCGCGGCATTGCCGTGGCTGGTACGCACGGCAAGACCACCACCACCTCGCTGACCGCTGCGGTGCTGAGCGAAGGTGGGCTGGACCCGACCTTCGTCATCGGCGGCCAGCTGTTGGCAGCCGGTGCCAACGCCAAGCTCGGCGGTGGCCAGTGGCTGGTGGCCGAGGCCGATGAAAGTGACGGCAGCTTCCTGCGCCTGAATCCGCTGGTTGCGGTGATCACCAACATCGACGCCGACCACCTGGAAAACTACGGCAACGACTTTGCCCGCGTGCAGGAGGCCTTTGCCGAGTTCCTGCAGCGCCTGCCGTTCTACGGCCTGGCCGTGCTGTGCATCGACGATCCGGAAGTGGCGGCACTCGCTGCCAAGACACCGCGTCATGTCATGAGCTACGGCATGAGCAGCAATGCCGATGTGCGTGCCGAAGACGTGGTGCAGGACGGCCCGTGCATGCGCTTCACCCTGCGCCTGCCCGAAGGCAGCAGCGTGCCGGTGAAACTGGCGCTGCCGGGCAAGCACAACGTGCTCAATGCGCTGGCCGCCGCTGCGGTGGCCTGGCAGGTGGGCGTGGCGCCGGAAGCCATCGCTTCGGCGCTGGAGAAGTTTGAAGGCGTTGGCCGTCGCTTCAATGACCTGGGCATCGTGACCACCCACAAGGGTGCCAGGGTCCGCGTCATCGATGATTACGGCCACCACCCGCGCGAACTGGAAGCGGTGTTTGCCGCAGCCCGTGGCGGTTGGCCATCGCAGCGCCTGGTGGTGGCGTTCCAGCCGCACCGTTACAGCCGCACGCGCGACCAGTTCGATGCGTTCGCTGCGGTGCTGTCGGAAGTCGACGCGCTGGTATTGAGCGAGGTGTACCCGGCCGGCGAGGCGCCGATTCCGGGTGCTGATTCCAAGTCGCTGGCGCGCGCCATCCGTGCGCGTGGCCGCAGCGAGCCGGTGGTGGTGGGACACACCGCCGACCTGGTGTCGGTGCTGCCCGATGTACTGCAGGACGGCGACCTGCTGTTGATGATGGGCGCCGGCGATATCGGCCACGTTGCCCAGATCGTGGCGACCGAAGGCTTCAAGGAGGCCACCGGCGAATGAACCTTCATGCATTCCCGCTGCTGCCTGCCTGCATCACCGCACCGCGGTGTGTGCAGCGCGCCTGCGCGTGGAATGCGGGGGAGGGCGCGCAATGAATGCGGTGCTGCGCATCCTTGCCTGGTTGCTGGCCATCGCACTGGTCGCCTTGCCGGTGGTTGCCGTGCTCAACGGCTGGGTCGGTGCCGAGCGCTGGCCGCTGGCCAAGCTGCGCGTGCATGGCGAATTCGAGCGGGTGCCGGCCGAGCAGTTGCAGAAGGCATTGCTGCCCTACGCGCAAGCCGGCTACTTCGCGGTGAAGCTGCAGGATGCCCAGCACGCCGTGGAAAAATTGCCGTGGGTGGAAAGCGCACGCGTGCGCAAGCAGTGGCCGGACGTGCTGGAAGTGTCCATCGTCGAACACAAGCCGTTCGCACGTTGGGGCAAGGACCGTCTGTTGTCCGAGCAGGGCCGCCTGTTCGCGGTGCCGCATGGGCTGGAGAACGCGCCGTTGCCGGAACTCGACGGCCCCGATGCCAAGACCGCTGAAGTGGTCGAGCTTTACAACGATTCGCGCGCGTTGTTCGCGCCGGCCGGTGTGGACGTGCGCAAGGTTGCGATGGATGCGCGCGGCAGCTGGTCGCTGGCATTGAACAACGGAACCGAGATCATCGTCGGCCGCAACGACGCACGTACGCGCTTGTCGCGTTTTGTGCGGGTGTTGCCGCAGCTCACCCGCACGCAGGTGCCGATCGAGCGCGCCGACCTTCGCTATACCAATGGTTTCACGCTGAGCTGGGGAACCCCACCGCCGGCAACAAAGCAGACGCAGGACAGGACATGAATCGCAAGGGTGATAAATCGCTGATCGTCGGGCTCGATATCGGCACCTCCAAGGTGGTGGCGCTGGTGGGCGAGTATTCGCCGGGCAGCCCCATCGAAGTCATCGGCATCGGTTCGCATGAATCGCGCGGCCTCAAGCGCGGCGTGGTGGTGGACATCGAATCCACCGTGCAGTCCATCCAGCGCGCCATCGAGGAAGCCGAGCTGATGGCCGGCTGCGAGATCCGCTCGGTCTACGCCTCCATCTCCGGCAACCACGTGCAGTGCCGCAATTCGCAGGGCATCACCCCGATCCGCGAAGGCGAGGTGAGCTGGGGCGACCTGGATCGCGTACTGGAAGCGGCCAAGGCCGTGGCCATCCCGGCCGACCAGAAGATCCTGCATGCGATCCCGCGCGAGTACGTGCTGGACGATTCGCAGGAGGGCATCCGCAACCCCGTCGGCATGACCGGCGTGCGCCTGGAGGTGCACGCGCACCTGGTGGTGTGCGCGCAGTCTGCTGCGGCCAACATCAGCAAGTGCGTGCAGCGCTGTGGCCTGCAGGTGGATGACCTGGTGCTGTCCTCGCTGGCCTCCAGCGTGGCCGTGCTCACCGCCGACGAGCGCGAACTGGGCGTGGTGATGGTGGATATCGGTGCCGGCACCACCGACATCGCGGTGTTCGTGCAGGGCGCGATCTGCCACACCGCCTCGCTGCCGATTGCCGGTGACCACGTCACTAACGACATCGCCCACATGCTGCGCACGCCGACCCCGGAAGCGGAGCAGATCAAGGTGCGCTACGCCTGCGCGCTGGCGCAGCTGGCCACCGCCGAGGAAAGCATCCAGGTGCCGTCGGTGGGTGACCGTCCGCCGCGTCGCATGCCGCGCCATTCGCTGGCGCAGGCGGTGCAGGGCCGCTACGAAGAAATTTTTGAAATGGTGCAGGCCGAACTGCGCCGCTCCGGTTTCGAGGAGATGGTGCGCGCCGGCATGGTGCTGACCGGCGGCGCCTCGAAGATGGAAGGCGTGGTCGAACTGGCCGAGGAAATGCTGCAGATGCCGGTACGCGTGGGCATCCCGCAGCACGTCACCGGGCTGGGTGAAGTGGTCGGCAACCCGGTGCATGCCACCGGCGTGGGCCTGCTGCTGATGGGCAGCCAGATCGAACACCCCCGCCGTCCGTCGCTGCCCACCGGGCGCGCCGGCAGCATGTTCAACAAGTTGAAAAACTGGTTCCGCGGCGAGTTCTGAGCGCGGTGCCGGCAGTAGTGCAGCAAGGCAGGCAGTAGGGCAAGACGAAGTGCAGTAACGCAGTCATTGAAACAGGCAACAACCACCGCGACAGGGCAACCCAAGCGGTAAAACCAACAACAACTCGCCGGTGCGGGCGGGCACAGAAGGAGCAGGATGCTTCCCGGATGCCCGAACCAATCACGGCAATAGAGAGGACATGGACATGGCGCATTTCGAACTGATTGAAAAGATGGCACCGAACGCGGTGATCAAGGTGGTGGGTGTTGGCGGTGGCGGCGGCAATGCCGTGGCCCACATGGTCAACAGCGCCGTCGATGGCGTGGAATTCATCACCGCCAACACCGATTCGCAGGCCATCAAGAACTGCGGCGCCAAGCTGCAGCTGCAGTTGGGTACCAACGTGACCAAGGGTCTGGGCGCAGGCGCCAACCCGGAAGTCGGCCGCCAGGCCGCACTGGAAGACCGCGAGCGCATCATGGACGCCCTGCAGGGTGCGGACATGGTGTTCATCACCGCCGGCATGGGCGGCGGCACCGGCACCGGCGCTGCGCCGGTGGTGGCACAGCTGGCCAAGGAAATGGGCATCCTGACCGTGGCCGTGGTGACCAAGCCGTTCCCGTTTGAAGGCCGTCGCCGCATGCAGGTTGCGCTGAAGGGCATCGAGGAACTGAGCCAGCACGTCGACTCGCTGATCACCATTCCCAATGAAAAGCTGATCACCGTGCTCGGCCGCAACGCCACCATGGTGCAGGCCTTCCGTGCCGCCAACGACGTGCTGCAGGGCGCCGTGCAGGGCATCGCCGACCTGATCGTGCGTCCGGGCCTGATCAACGTCGACTTTGCCGACGTGCGCACCGTGATGTCGGAAATGGGTCTGGCCATGATGGGCACCGGCACCGCACGTGGCGATGACCGCGCCCAGGCTGCCGCCGAAGCCGCCATCCAGAACCCGCTGCTGGACGATGTGAACCTGGCCGGTGCCAACGGCATCCTGGTCAACATCACCGCCGGCCCGGACTTCACCATGAGCGAGTTCGACGAAATCGGCCGCACCATCGAGGGCTTCTCCTCGGAAGACGCCACCGTGGTGGTCGGCACCGTGCTGGACCCGGACATGCAGGACGAAGTGCGCGTGACCGTCGTGGCCACCGGCCTGAACCGTGCCACCGCCAAGAACGCGCAGCGTCCGGGCGAGCGTGCGCCGATCAAGCTGGTGCGCAACGCCACCACGGGTCAGCCGGAGTTCGGCGACTACGAAAGCCCGGCCGATGCCGTCGCCAAGGCCGTGGGCAACACCCTGGGCATGGGCCTGCGTCGTCCCAGCGCCGACACCGCCGCAGCGTCTTCGGCCGCTTCGTCGGCCTCGCCGGCCGCCGCGGAACTGCCGAACGACTACCTGGACATCCCGGCGTTCCTGCGCCGCCAGGCTGACTGACCGGCAGGCGGATCCGGCGCGTCCCGGCGGACCGGGTCTGGTCATGCGCCTGCCGGCAACGGCGGCGCGGGCCGGGCGGGTTCGCCCAGGCGGATCGGAGCTGTAGCCACGGCAATACACGTCAGGGCTGTCCACCCTGACGGGCAAGACCATGTCCTTTGTCGCCGGGCCAGGATCGGCCCGGCGGCATTTTCCGCATCGCCCCCACGGACGCAGCCGTTGGCTGGCGTTACCGGGGACGGTTGTTAACGCGTGTTATTCTTGTTTGTCTTCGGCCGCGCATGCGCGGCTTCTCCGGTTCGGCACATATGATCCAGCAACGCACTCTCAAGAACACGATCCGCGCCACCGGCGTCGGCCTGCACAGCGGTGACAAGGTCTATATGACGTTGCGCCCTGCGCCGGTGAACCATGGCGTCGTGTTCCGTCGCGTCGATCTGGACCCGGTGGTGGTTGTGCCGGCCCGCGCCGACCTGGTCACCGAAGTCACCCTGTGTACCGGCCTGACCTGCGAAGGCGCCAAGATCCAGACCGTTGAACACCTGATGTCGGCCCTGGCCGGCCTGGGCGTGGACAACGTGATCGTGGAGCTGTCCTCGGCCGAGCTGCCGATCATGGATGGTTCCTCCGGCCCGTTCGTGTTCCTGCTGCAGTCGGCGGGTGTCGTCGAACAGGACGCGCCCAAGCGTTTCCTGCGCATCCTCAAGACGGTGGAAGTGACCGAGGGTGACAAGGTTGCCCGTTTCGAGCCGTATGAAGGCTACAAGCTGGGCTTCACCATCCAGTTCGACCACCCGATGATTCCGGCCAAGCAGTCGCGTGCGGAGATCGAGTTCTCCACCGCGGCCTATATCAAGGAAATCTCCCGCGCCCGTACCTTTGGTTTCATGCGCGACCTGGAGTACATGCGCGAGCGCAACCTTGGGCTGGGCGGCTCGATGGACAATGCCATCGTGCTGGACGAATTCCGCGTACTGAACGAGGACGGCCTGCGTTACGTCGACGAGTTCGTGCGTCACAAGATCCTCGACGCCATCGGCGACCTCTACCTGGCCGGCGGCCAGGTGCTGGGCGCTTACGAAGGCTTCAAATCCGGCCACGCGCTCAACAACAAGCTGGTGCGTGCCTTGCTGGCAGACCAGACCGCCTGGGAATGGGCCAGCTACGAATCACCGGCGGCCACCGACCCGGTGGTTTACGGCGTGCCTGCCTACGCCTGAGGCAGGACCCTGCCTGGAACCCCGCAGCGGCCGGTTGAACCGGCCGTTGTGCTGTCTGTGACCTGCAGCGCCGGCGTGGAGCGGGGCCGTATTCCGTCCGGGCCTGGCGTGAAGCCGCTGCCGAATGTGTCCCTGCATTGATGTGCCGATCAATCGAAACGGCTGTCCCCGGGGCGCTTATTCGTGGGTGGTGAGTGGTCCGGCT
Organism: Stenotrophomonas sp. STEN056; assembly: GCF_056759635.1. Lineage (NCBI taxonomy): Bacteria > Pseudomonadati > Pseudomonadota > Gammaproteobacteria > Lysobacterales > Lysobacteraceae > Stenotrophomonas > Stenotrophomonas sp. STEN056. The sequence goes on along the minus strand of NZ_JBRRDL010000024.1, from coordinate 25,655 downwards.
GTTCTGTCGTAAGAAGACCGCCCGATTCCTAGGACCGAAATCCGCAATGTCATGGATTTGTGAACCCAGTAAGGGTTTGAGCCTGAATTTAGCGAAAAATTAACAAAACACTAACTCCCGGGAGGCAATCCGCCGCTAGGATTCCTCCGGCTTCCTGCTTCGACCCTCCGGGCGAGGGGCAGGAACCGGGGCGCAGGAAGCGCATCCGGGTTTCAGGAACGCGTGGGTTTCACATCCTGAAGGGCAGCCAGGGCGTCGCGCAGGCCTTTGTGCGTGGCATCCGACACTGCGGTACTGCGCTGGTCATTACGCACTGGGGAGTGCGGGGGTGCGGTAGCAGTCTTGACGGTCACCCGTGTGGCCTTCAGCCCGATGGATCGGGCCGCGTCAATCAGCTGGTTTTCGGCAAGCCTGACCTTGGCATGCCACACCGGCGATTCGACGAGAAAAACGAGGTGTTCGCCGTCCACATTGGCCAACCGGCAACGGTTTGCCAGCGCCGGCGGCAGATGGGGGCGCAACTGCCGGTCCAGCGCATCGAGCCACAGGGCTCGCCGCAACGGGTTTCCAGTTTTGTCAGCCATTGCCGCTTCCAGCGCCTGTTTGGGCGCGGAACGGGAACGAACGCTGGATTTCGGCTCAGACATAAGAATTCTTCAATGACATTTAAAAAGATCGTAATCAAAACGCGTGAACGGCAGGCCAAGACGCCACTCGCCCGCGTTCAGGTGTTTTTCGAGGATCGCCCCAGGGCGTTGCTGGGCAGCGTACTTGGGTTGGGTTGCCTGGTGGGCCTGGCCTTGAGCCTGGCGCTGGGCATGGTCGGTGATTCGGCCCTGCAGGCCAAGGTGGACCGACAGGAGCAGGAGCTGGCCAAGGTGCGCGCCGACGCGCAGACCCAGGTCAACGCACTGGCTGCCCGGCTGGGTGAGCTGCAGGCACAGGCCACGCGCCTCAATGCGCTGGGTGATCGCCTGACCCAGATGGGCAAGCTGCAGGACGGCGAGTTCGACTTCAATGAAACGCCCGGCATGGGTGAAGGCGAACCGGGCCCGACCCAGGACATTCCGGCCAACGCCGTCATCACCGACTTACAGGTGCTGGAGCAGCGTTTTGCTGCTTCAGGCAAGCAGTTGTCGGTGCTGGAATCGCTGTTGTTCGATCACCAGCTTGAGCAGAACGCCGTGCCGTCGCGCATGCCGATCAGCAACACCTATATCACTTCGAGCTTCGGCACCCGCGCTGACCCGTTCGGCCGCGGTGCGGGCAACCACAAGGGCATGGACTTCCACGCCCGCGTCGGCGATCCGGTCATGGCCGTGGCTGACGGTGTGGTCAGCTTCTCCGGGGTCAAGGGCGGCTACGGCAATGTCGTGGAGATCGATCACGGCAATGGCTACAAGACCCTGTATGCACACAATTCGCGCCTGACCGTGCGCGAAGGCAACCTGGTGCGGGCCGGGCAGGAAGTGGCCAAGGCCGGTTCCACTGGCCGTTCCACCGGCGCGCACGTGCATTTCGAGGTCTGGCAGAACGGCCAGGTGATGAACCCGCGCAAGTTCCTCGGCGAGGGTGGCAACACGCCGGTGGGCCGTCTCAGCCGCGGCTGACAATTCGCTGGGTCGGGAGCTTGAATCGCCAAGCCCCCGCCCCAAGCTACAATAGGCGTTGCCATCGACAGGGCGCATTGCGCCCTGTTCCGTTTGTGAGGCCAGTCCAGGGGCTGGTCGTCGCACGGCATTTCATTCAAACCGGTTCCTTCAATGATCAACAGCCTGCTTACCCGCGTTTTTGGCAGTCGTAACGAACGCCAGTTGCGCCAGCTCAACCGTATCGTCGCCAAGATCAATGCCTTGGAGCCGGAGATCCAGAAGCTCTCCGACGACCAGCTGAAGGCCAAGACGCCTGAATTCCGCGAGCGCATCGCCGCTGGGGAAGCCTTGGACAAGGTGCTGCCCGAAGCCTTTGCGGTCTGCCGCGAGGCCTCCAAGCGCGTGCTGGGCATGCGCCATTACGACGTGCAGCTGATCGGCGGCATGGTGCTGCACCTGGGCAAGATCGCCGAGATGCGCACGGGTGAAGGCAAGACCCTGGTGGCAACGCTGCCGGTTTACCTCAATGCGCTGGAAGGCAAGGGCGTCCATGTGGTCACGGTCAATGACTACCTGGCCCGCCGCGACGCCGCGCAGATGGGCAAGCTGTACAACTGGCTGGGCCTGAGCGTGGGCGTGGTTTACCCGGGCATGCCGCACGGCGACAAGCGCGAGGCCTATGCCAGCGACATCACCTACGGCACCAACAACGAATTCGGTTTCGATTACCTGCGTGACAACATGGCGCTGACCAAGGCCGACCGTCACCAGCGCGGCCTGCACTACGCCATCGTCGACGAAGTCGACTCCATCCTGATCGACGAAGCGCGTACGCCGCTGATCATCTCCGGCCCGGCCGATGACTCGCCGGAGCTGTACATCCGCGTCAACCGCGTCGTGCCGCACCTGATCAAGCAGGAAGCCGAAGACGGTGAGGGCGACTACTGGGTCGATGAAAAGGGCAAGCAGGTACACCTGTCCGAAGCGGGCATGGAGCACGCCGAAGAACTGCTGCGCGAAGCGGGGATCATCGGCGCGGACAACGAAAACGGCCTGTATGCCGCGCAGAACCTGACCGTCGTCCACCACCTTAATGCCGCCCTGCGCGCGCACGCCATCTACCAGCGTGACGTGGACTACATCGTGCGCGACGGCGAAGTGGTCATCGTTGATGAATTCACCGGCCGTACCCTGGCCGGTCGCCGCTGGTCCGATGGCCTGCACCAGGCGGTGGAAGCGAAGGAAGGCGTGCCGGTACAGCGTGAGAACCAGACGCTGGCCAGCATCACCTTCCAGAACCTGTTCCGCATGTACAAGAAGCTGTCCGGCATGACCGGCACGGCCGATACGGAAGCCTTCGAGTTCCAGAGCATCTATGGCCTGGAAGTGGTGGTGATTCCGACCAACAAGCCGACCGTGCGCAAAGATCACCCGGACCAGGTGTTCCTCAACCGCCAGGGCAAGTTCAACGCGGTGCTGGCCGATATCGAGGAATGCGCAAAGCGCGGCCAGCCGGTGCTGGTGGGTACCACCTCGATTGAAACCTCGGAAATGCTGTCCGAGCACCTGCGCAAGGCTGGCGTGAAGCACGAAGTGCTCAACGCCAAGCAGCATGACCGCGAAGCCAGCATCGTCGCCAATGCCGGCCGCCCCGGCTCGGTGACCATCGCCACCAACATGGCCGGCCGTGGTACCGACATCGTGCTCGGCGGTTCGCTGGAAACCGAACTGCACGAGCTGGGTGAAGACATCAGCGACGAGCAGAAGGCCGCAGTGAAGGCGGCCTGGCAGGAGCGCCATGACGCAGTGAAGGCCGCCGGCGGCCTGCATATCGTCGGCACCGAGCGCCACGAGTCGCGCCGTATCGACAACCAGCTGCGTGGCCGTTCCGGCCGCCAGGGTGATCCGGGTTCGTCCCGCTTCTACCTGTCGCTGGAAGACAACCTGATGCGCATCTTCGCCTCGGACTGGGTGCAGAAGGCGATGCGTCTGATGGGCATGAAGGAAGACGACGTCATCGAAGACCGCATGGTCAGCCGCCAGATCGAAAAAGCGCAGCGCAAGGTGGAAGCGCACAACTTCGACATTCGTAAAAACCTGCTCGACTTCGACGACGTCAACAACGATCAGCGCAAGGTGATCTACTCCCAGCGCGATGAGCTGCTGGACGCTGAGTCGGTGAAGGAAAACATCGACGGCATCCGAGGTGATGTGATCTACGACCTGGTCGCGCGCTTCGTGCCGCCGAACTCGGTGGACGAGCAGTGGGACCTGCAGGGCCTGCAGGCCACGCTGGATACCGAGCTTGGTGTGCAGATGGATGTGGTCGGCCTGCTTGAGCAGCACGAAGAACTGGACGCCGAGGCCATCGCGCAGAAGGTGGTCGAGCGGATGGAAGATCACTTCGCGCAGAAGGAAGCCGCCGTTGGTAGTGAAACCATGCGCGCGCTGGAAAAGCACGTGATGCTGACCGTGCTCGACCAGAGCTGGAAGGAGCACCTGGCCCGCATGGATTACCTGCGCCAGGGCATCTACCTGCGTGGTTACGCGCAGAAGCAGCCCAAGCAGGAATACAAGAAGGAAGCCTTCGAGCTGTTCTCGCAGATGCTGGAAGACGTCAAGAGCGAAGTGATCAACCTGCTCTCGCGCGTGCGTGTGCGCAGCGAGGAAGAAGTCGCCGCGATGGAAGCCATGGAGCGCCAGCAGGCCGAAGCCCGCCTGCAGATGTCGCAGTTCCAGCACCAGGACAATGGCGGTTACAGCGCCGACGAGGAAGCGGCCGATGTGATCGACGAGGCCAATGCGCCCAAGGTCGGCCGCAACGATCCGTGCCCCTGCGGCAGTGGCAAGAAGTACAAGCACTGCCATGGGCAGCTGAGCTGATCGACGAAAAACCCCGCCAACGCGGGGTTTTTCTTTGTACGCCTCCTGCCGTCCCGATGAAGTGGAGCCAAGCCACGCACTGCGGGCGGCAGGGCGGGGAAGCCCTCGCCCGACGAGCAGGGTTTGGCTAGGCCGTCGGGGATGATTGCGCCGGGCTGTTGCGTGCCTGGCACGGTTTTCGGCATTCTCCGTCAATGAATTCCCCCCTGCGTTCCATCCATGTCGTGGCCGCCGTCATCACCGACGCGCGCGGCCGCATCCTGCTCAACCGTCGCACCGGCGACAGCGACATGGCGGGGCTGTGGGAATTCCCCGGCGGCAAGCGTGAGCCGGGGGAGAGTTCGGAGCAGGCGTTGGCGCGTGAGCTGCATGAGGAGCTGGGCATCGACGCGCGGATCGGCGAGTGGCTGATGGACGTGCCACAGCTCTACCCGGACAAGCGCCTGCGTCTTGAAGTGCGGATGGTGCGCGACTGGAAGGGCTCGGCACGGGGCCGCGAAGGCCAGGCCATCACCTGGGTGACCCCGGACAAGCTGTCGCGCTACTCGATGCCGCCGGCCGACCTGCCTGTCGTAGCGGCGCTGCGCCAGCCCGACCGCTACCTGGTCACGCCCGAGCCCACACAGGGGGCGTCGGCGTGGTTGGAAGGCCTTGCCACGGCCATCGACAGTGGCATTCGTCGCATCCATCTGCGCACACCGCAGTCCGGCGACCGCGTGGCTCTGGCGCGGGATGCCGCCGAGCGCTTCGCGTCACAGGCCGATGTGCTGCTCAACCGGGATATCGCCTTGGCACGCGAACTCGGCGTGGGCGTGCATCTGGGCAGCGAGCAGCTGCTTTCACTGAGCGCGCGGCCATTGCCGGAATCGCTGCCGGTGGCCGCCTCCTGTCACGACCTGGCGCAGTTGCAGGCAGCGCAGCGGCTGGGGTGCGACTTTGTGGTGCTGGGGCCGGTGCAGCCCACCGCCACGCATCCAGGTGCGGCGCCGTTGGGCTGGGAGGCGTTCGAGCAGTTGCGTGAGCAGGTGTCGCTGCCGATCTACGCCATCGGCGGCATGGCCGGCGCAGATGTGGAAACCGCGCGCCGGCATGGTGCGTTGGGCGTGGCGGCGATCCGCTCGCTGTGGCCTGCGCCTAGAGCGTGATCCAGAAGCAGTTGTACTGACGCCGCAGCCGGAACACGGTACGGGTCGGCGTGCCACTGCGTGGCAGTGTCTGTTCCAGGCGCAGCGCAATCGGGCGCCGCGGCGCTGCGGCGGCGTTGTCAGCAATGGGGAGCGGGGCCTCCTGCGCCGGGTCCACCGGCGTACCGTCGCTGTAGGTGAAGGGCTGCGGCGGCAGTGGCTCGTAGGCCGGTGGTTCGGGGAAGACGGGGGCGATGTCCAGCAGCGGGCGTTGCACGATTTCATGCAGGCGGTCCATCACCTGCGTTGCCGTTGCATTGGACAGCCCATTCCACAGGTAGATGCTGGACAGGCGATTGGCGTCCTGGGCCTGGGCCGCGGATTGGATCTGGCCTACCAGTTCACTGAGGCGACGCGCGCAGCTGTCGCGGTACAAGCCGCTGCCTCCTGCGGGCCGAGCCGGCAACAACCGCGCACGTGCGCCCATTACCTCGCAGGGCTTGTCGCCGTAGACCGTCTGCCCCTGTGCATTGGTACAGCGGTTGACCTGCTGTGCATGCGCAGGGGGTGCCAACAGGGCAAGGCCGGAAAACAACAACAACAGCAGCAACGCGGTTCGCATCGCGCAAGCGTAGCGGCTGGGCCGGTTTGCAGGAAGTGACGGCGGTGGTGTTGTCGATCAGGCGCTGCGCAGACGTTGCAGCACCGTGTGGGTCGGCTTGGCCAGGTTGAGCGTATAGAAGTGCAGGGACGGCGCGCCGCCTGCAACCAGCCGCTCGCACAGGCTGGCGACGACATCGGCACCAAAGTCGCGTACCGACTCGGCGTCATCGCCAAAAGCCTGCATGCGCTTGCTGATCCAGCGCGGGATCTCGGCACCGCATTGCTCGGAAAAACGTCGCAGCTGGCTGAAGTTGGAGATGGGCATCACCCCGGGAATGATGGGCACCTCGACCCCCATCCGGCGCGCTGCATCGACGAAGTGGAAATAGGCGTCGGCGTTGTAGAAATACTGGGTGATGGCCGCATCGGCACCGGCGTCGATCTTGGTCTTGAAGTGGCGCAGATCGGTCAGCGCATCGCTGGCCTGCGGGTGGGTTTCCGGGTAGGCGCCGACTTCGATGCGGAACGCATCACCGTGCTCGGCACGGATGAAGGCGATCAGTTCGGAGGCATAACGCAGGTCGCCGGGGAAGCCCATTCCCGAGGGCAGGTCACCGCGCAGGGCGACCAGCCGTTTCACGCCGATGGCGCGGTAGAGCTTGAGCAGCTCACGGATCTCCTCACGCGTGCCGCCCACGCACGACAGGTGCGGCGCCGCCTGCAGGCCGTGGTGCTGGTTGAGGTGGCGCACGGTTTCAGAGGTGTAGCTCAGGGTCGAACCGCCGGCACCGAACGTGCAGGACACGTATTCGGGGGCGTGGGCCTTGAGCCGGCTGGCGGTACGGTCCAGCTGTGCGCGCTGGTCGTCGGTCTTGGGCGGGTAGAACTCGAAGCTGATCGCGGTCATGGAAAGGGCCGGGCATGACGAATGCCGGGCATTATATCTCTCCATCAAGATGGATATGCAATTGTTTCAGCCGAGACCGCAGTTGGCCTGGCGGGCGGGCTCAGTGCGCGCGTGTGGCGGGCCGTTGCGGCAACCAGGCAACGCAGGCGGCAATCACCAGCAGCAACAGCAACGTGGCGGTGTAACGGCTCAAGGCCAGACCGCCGTGGTCAATGGGCTTGTCCAGGAAATCGCCGACCACCGCGCCCAGTGGTCGGGTCAGCACAAACGCTGACCAGAACAACGCGGTCCGGGAGATCCGGGTGGTGATCGACAGCAGGGCGATGAAGGCGAGCAGGCCGGAAAACAAGGCGATGCCGCCGCTGTAACCCAGCCCCTGGGTGTCGGCAACCCAATCCCCCAGCGCGGTGCCCAGCGTCTGCGAGAACGTGATGGTCAGCCAATAACAGAGCTCGCTGAGAGGCGTGTCGATGCGGGAAACCGAGACCGAGCCGGTGGCCCGTTTCCATAGCAGCAACGAGGCCAGCAACAGCGACAGCAGCAATGCCACACCGCCGCTGTAGCCCAGGCCAAGCGAACGGTTCACGTAATCGGCCAAGGTGGTGCCGACGGTGGTGCTGGCGATGATGGCGGACCAGTACAGCCAGGGTTGAAATGTGCGCGCGCGGATCTGTGCGGCGACGGTCATCGCAAACACCACGCCGAACACGGCAGTACTCACCAGGTAGCCAAGCCCCATCGACATGCTGGCCGCATCGCCACCGATTTCACCCAAGGTCGTGGCGAGGACCTTGATGACCCAGAAGCCGAGGGTGATGGCGGGCACTTTTATGAAATCGTGGGATTGGGCGTGGCGCATGGCGGTGCTCTACGGGGCGTGCGGCCACTGTCGGCGTGGCGGCGTCGTAGTGTTGTCGTAACCGTGCCAGCATGCGTTTGGCATTCGGCTGCCGTTCAATGCGCAGCGACTGCCATGGCAGGGGCTGATCAACGACAATGCATGCAGCCTCCCAAAAGCCCTGCCATGTCCATCCATCTCACTGACTTTGCCCGTACCCGCCTGTTCCCGCGCACGGCGCGCCCCAACACCATCCAGGATTGCAGTGCCGAGCAGTTCGAGCAGCACTTGAATGCACACGCGCCGGACAAGGTGATTGATGGCTATGCGCCATTCTGCAAGTTGTTTGTCTACCGCAACTGGACCAGCACGCGCTGCCTGACCGTTGCAATCACCGACGAAAACCGCCACCTGCTGCGTTCGGCGTACGAAGCACGTACGCGCGAAGAATTGCCAGTGCTGGTGCGCTGGTTTGAAGGCGTGGAATCGCCGGTGGCCGACTACCTGGTGGTCATCATGTACAGCCGCGAACAGCTGGAAAAGGAAGGCTCCGTCATTGCTGCGAACTGGGGCGTGGTGGGTTGCCTGTACACCGCGGAACCGGAAGAAATTCCGATGGCACCGATCACCATGATGCGCAACGCGCTTGGCGTGGAAGAGGGCGGCTCGGGCGTGTCGATGGATCGCGATGCGTATCGTCGCGCCGTGACGTTCTGGGAAAACAACGCCAATTGGCGCTGAGGTCGAACATGCGTATGTGGCGGCAACGGCCGGTGCTGGGCTTCAGTTGGCCGCATGCGGTACTGGCGGTGGCGGTGTTCGTGATGGAGGTGATCATCGCCACGCAGCTGCCGCATGTTTCGTGGATACGCGCCTATCTGGGCGATGTGCTGGTGGTGATGCTGATCCACGCGGCGGTGCGCAGCGTGGTCCGCGTCAATGATTACGCCCTGTTGTTGGCGGTGTTCGTGTTTGCCTGTTGCATCGAATTTGCGCAGTACTTCCGGCTTGCCGAGCGGCTTGGATTCGTGCGCGGCGATGTGATGTACACGGTGATCGGCAACACGTTCTCGTGGGGCGATATCGCCTGCTATGCAGTGGGTTGTGCCGTGATTGCATTGGTTGTTTTCAGCAGGAAAGCGCTTGTTTCCAGGCCATTGGAGCGCGCGCCTTGAAGGTGCGTGCGTGTGTGGATGCGTGTGCGTTGGGCTGATCTTTAGGCGCTCTTAACGCGTGCTCGCGTAGAATCGGTCGGCTTGGTATCCAGCGCGCTTGGCGCAGGGTATTCACGCCCGGATACCTGGACAGCCGGCATTTCGCCTTTCCAGGCTTTGTTCCTGGTTCCTTCTGTCCCCGACCGTTCCCGCGGCAATGCTGCGGGTCATTCATTCGTGCGCATTACGGCCTGCGCGGATTCACTGTGCCCAGGCCCGCACGCATCCTGCTCAACCACGGGAGGACTGATCCTGCATGTCTACAGGTGAACCTGCAATTCGTAATGAACCGCTGCAGATCGACGACATCACTGTCATCGACAAGGGCAAAGTCAAAAAAGCCGTCACCGCCGCCGCGCTTGGCAACGCAATGGAATGGTTCGATTTTGGCGTCTACGGCTTTGTTGCCTATGCCCTTGGCAAGGTGTTCTTTCCTGATGCATCGCCCAGCGTGCAGACCATCGCGGCGCTGGCGACGTTCTCGGTGCCGTTCCTGGTGCGCCCGTTGGGTGGCGTGTTCTTCGGTGTGATGGGCGACAAATTCGGCCGGCAGAAAGTGCTGTCGGCCACCATCATCCTGATGGCGATCAGTACGTTCTGCATCGGCTTGATTCCCTCGTATGACAGCATCGGCATCCTGGCGCCGATCCTGTTGCTGGTCTGCAAGCTGGCGCAGGGGTTTTCGGTGGGCGGCGAGTACACCGGCGCGGCGGTGTTCGTCGCCGAGTTCGCGCCGGATCGCAAACGCGGCTTTCTCAGCAGCTGGCTGGACTTCGGCTCCATCGCCGGCTTCGTGCTGGGTGCCGGCGTGGTGGTGGTTCTCAGCAGCATCCTGGGCGAAGCGCGCTTTCTGGAATGGGGCTGGCGCGTGCCGTTTTTCCTCGCCGCGCCGCTGGGTCTGATTGGCCTGTATCTGCGCCACGCTGCCGAGGAGACGCCGGCCTTCACCGAACAGCTTGAACGCATGGAGAAGGAAGACCAGGACGCCGTGGGCAGTGCGCCGCGCATTTCCTTCATGGAGATTGCGACGAAGTACTGGCGTTCGTTGCTGGTGTGCGTGGGCATCGTGCTGGTCACCAATGTGACCTACTACATGCTGCTGACCTACATGCCGACCTACCTGTCGCACAACCTGCATTACTCCGAAGACCACGGCGTGCTCATCATCATCGTGGTGATGATCGGCATGCTGTTCGTGCAGCCGTTGGTGGGCTGGGCCAGTGACCGTATTGGGCGCAGGCCGTTCATCGCGGCCGGCAGCATTGGCTTGCTGGTGGCGGCGATTCCTGCGTTCCATCTGATCAACAGCGGCAACATCGGGTTGATCTTTGTCGGCCTGTTGTTGCTGGCGGTGTTGTTGAACTGCCTGATCGGCGTGATGGCCTCGACGCTGCCGGCGATGTTTCCCACGCGTGTGCGCTACAGCGCGCTGGCCACGGCGTTCAACATCTCGGTGATCATCTGCGGGCTTACGCCGACCGCCGCCGCCTGGCTGGTCGAAGCCACCGGCAACCTGATGATGCCGGCGTACTACCTGATGGTGGTAGCAGTGGTGGGTCTGGCAACGGCGTGGCTGATGCGTGAAACCGCGAACCAGCCGTTGCATGGCGATACGCCCAATGCGTCCAGCCGGCGTGAGGCGCGGGAGCTGCTGCAGCAGGCCTATGACCATATCGAAGCCAGCGTCGAAGACCTGGACGCGCGGATCGATGGCCTGCAGGCCAAGATCGATGATCTCCAGCAGCGCAAGCAGCTCTTGGTCGACCGCCACCCTGATCTGGTGTGATGTGTTGAACCGCAAAGCCCGCCATCACGGCGGGCTTTGTGTTTGTAGCGGAGGACAAGCAACCGCAACGGCGGGGCGCAGCTCCTGCCCGCGGGCGCTCAGGCGGCCGGTGAAAGTACCGGCGCCTCCCCGGCAATCAGGGCGTCAAAGTAATCGCGCGTCAGCCGCAGCTGTGCATCGGCGCTTTCGGCGGCGTTGACCACGCTGCGGAAGGCCGCGTTCTCCGGGCGATCCTTGGCGTACCAGCCCAGGTGCTTGCGGGCGATGCGCACACCCTGCGGCTCGCCGTAGAACGCATGCAGGTCTATCAGGTGGGCGAGCAGGATGTCGCGCACTTCCTGCAGCGACGGCGGTGGCAGCTGTTCGCCGGTGGCCAGGTAGTGGCCGATCTCGCGGAAGATCCACGGCCGGCCCTGCGCGGCGCGGCCCACCATCACCGCGTCGGCGCCGGTGTGCTTGAGCACCTGCTCGGCCTTCTGCGGTGAATCGATGTCGCCATTGGCCAATACCGGGATATTCAGGATCGCCTTGATCGCGGCGATGGTGTCGTACTCGGCTACGCCGGTGTAGTGCTGGTCGCGGGTGCGGCCATGCACGGCCAGTGCGGCGATGCCGCTGTCCTGGGCAATGCGGGCGATCGCCGGTGCATTGCGCACGTCTGCACACCAGCCGGTGCGGATTTTCAGCGTGACCGGCACCGGCACCGCATTGACCACTGCTTCAAGAATGCGCGCCACCAATGCTTCATCGCGCATCAGCGCCGAGCCGGCCCAGGCGTTGCACACCTTCTTGGCCGGGCAGCCCATGTTGATGTCGATGATCTGCGCACCGTGGTCCACGTTGTAGCGGGCCGCTTCGGCCAGCTGTTGTGGTTCGGTGCCGGCAATCTGCACGCTGATCGGCGCTGGCTCGCCGGCATGGTCCATGCGATGGATGGATTTGCGGGTGTTCCAGAAGCGCGGATCGCTGATGGTCATTTCCGACGCAGCCAGACCTGCGCCCAGGCGCTTGCACAGCTGCCGGAACGGCTTGTCGGTGACGCCCGCCATGGGGGCGAGCACCACGTTGGGGGCGATGGTGTAGGGGCCGATCTGCATGCGGCGTATTGTAGTTGCCCGACGGGAGCCCGGGGCCTGAACGGCATGACGGCCCGTTTCCGGGCCGTCATGTGCTCAAACGATGTGGATGGACTCAGGCGTCAGCCGGGGTCATCCGCGGCATCGAAACCGCTGCGCCTTCCTGCTCGGTGGAGCGGGCGGCGTACTGGTTGGCAAAGCGCACGTGCTTGATGAACGCTGCGTCCGGCGCATGCGCCAGCGAGGCGGCCAGTGCACCATTGAAGGCGTCGCCGGCGCCGGTGGTGTCCACCACCTGCACCGACTCGGCGGCCACGCGGTAGTACGGCTGGCTGTCACCACGCAGCTTGTCTTCGTCATGCGAGACAAACACACCCACGGCGCCCAGCGTCACCACCACGGTGCTGCCCGACAGCTTGCGGCACAACGCGTGCAGGCTGGCGCCATCCAGCGTGGCCACGTCGTCGGCTTCCACGCGCTCGCCGACATGGCGGCCGAGCAGGGCGGCGAACTCGGTTTCGTTCGGGGTCAGCACGTCGGCCAGCTTGAGCAGGCTGATGGTGGACGGGGCATTGGCCGGCGCGGCGTTGAGCATGGTCAGCACGCCTGCCTCACGGGCCAGGCCCAGTGCCGCTTCAATGGACTCGACCGGCGATTCCAACTGTGCCAGCAGCACCTTGGCGCCGCTGATCAGTGCCGCATTGGTGGCCATGAACTCCGTGCTCAGCGAGGCGTTGGCGCCAGCGCCGATCACGATGGAGTTGCGGCCACGGCCATCGACGTAGATGCCGGCCGTGCCGGTGGGCTCGCTGCTGGCTTCGGCAACCAGCGTAATGCCGTCGGCGTTGGCCAGCTGGCGTGCCAGTGCACCGCCGGCATCCTCACCCAGCGCGCAGACGAAGCTGGTCTGCGCGCCGGCACGACAGGCGGCGACGGCCTGGTTGAAGCCTTTGCCGCCGGGGCCGGTGCTGTAGCGCCCGGCAATGGTCGCCCCCGGGGCGGGCAGGGCATCGCAGCGCCAGACATGGTCGACATTGAAAGAACCGGCTACGACAACAGAACTCATGGAATCTACGTCTCAAAGGTGGCTGATGAATCAGCCGAAATGGGTCAGAACGCCGGCGATGGTTGCAGTCATCAGGGTGGCCATGGTGCCGCCCAGTACCGCACGCAGGCCGAACTTGGCCAGGTCCTGGCGACGATCCGGTGCCAGGCCGCCGATGCCACCGATCTGGATGGCGATGGAGCTGAAGTTGGCGAAACCGCACAGTGCATAGGTGGCGATCAGGCGGCCTTCCTCGCTCAGGGTGACGCCCGGAACGTTGCCCTGGATGATCTGCGACAGGTCCATGTAAGCCACAAATTCGTTGATCACGACCTTCTGGCCGATCAGCGAACCCACGGTGGTGGCGTCAGCCCACGGCGTACCGATCACCCAGGCGATCGGGGCCAGCACATAGCCGAAGATGGTGGCCAGGTTGGTCGGCTTGCCGATGGCGGCTGCCAGGCCGGTTACCTCGCCGATCCAGGTCAGCGGGGCGTTGAGCAGGGCGATCAGGGCGATGAAGGCCAGCAGCATCGCGCCGATGTTCAGCGCCAGCTTCAGGCCGTCGCCGGCGCCGGCAGCGGCCGCGTCAATGATGTTGGAGGAGGTCTTCTCCACTTCCATCTTCACCGTGCCACGGGTCAGCGGGGTGCCGGTTTCCGGCACCAGCAGCTTGGCGATCACCAGCGTGGCCGGTGCGGCCATGATCGAGGCGGCCAGCAGATGCTTGGCGTAGAACGCCTGCGCGGCCTGGTCGCCGCCGCCCAGCATGCCCACATAGGCGGCCAGCACGCCGCCGGCGATATGCGCCATGCCGCCGATCATCATCGTGATCAGCTCAGACTGGGTCATTTTGGAGATGTACGGGCGCACGGTCAGCGGCGCCTCGGTCTGGCCGATGAACACGCTGGCGCAGACGCTGGTGGTTTCGGCGCCGGACACACGCATCACCTTGGTGATGGCCGCTGCCATGACCCGCACGATGGCCTGCATCACGCCCAGGTGGTACATCACGCCCATCAGCGCCGAGAAGAAGATGATGGTCGGCAGCACCTGGAAGGCGAAGATGAAGCCGTACTTGGGGACATCCATCAGGCTGCCGAAAATGAAGTTGGAACCTTCATTGACGAAGCTCAGGATCTTGACGAAGCCCTTGCCCAGCCAGTCGAACACGTCGCGGCCGCCGGGAACCAACAGCACCAGCGCAGCAAAAGCGATCTGTAGCGAGATGCCCGTGGCAACCAGCTTCCAGTCCACCGCTTTCTTGTTGTTGGAGAACAGCCAGGTGATGCCCAGAAGCACCGCCAAGCCGAACAGGCCGAAGCCGATCCTGCCCAAACCTTCGACCATGATGAATCCCCGGGCGAGCCCGCAAAAGACGCAAGCCTAGAGCAGCGGCTTATGCCCGGCAAGAATCTTCGGGGCATATGCGGCGAACTGCCCGGATTGCGCCGGTATCGGCAAGGTTTAAGCGCTGAATGGGCAGGCCGTCCAGTTACACTGACAGCCCTTCCGCGCTACCGGCGCGGCCTGAAAATCCTGGAGTCAGCCATGCAGTATCGTCGTCTTGGGTCATCCGGCCTGCAACTTTCCGCCCTGTCCTTCGGTGCCTGGGTGACCTTTGGCAGCCAGATCGGGCGTGAAGAGTCCCGCAACCTGGTCGCCGCCGCCTGGGACAACGGGGTCAACTTCTTCGACAACGCCGAGGGCTATGCCAAGGGCCGGGCCGAGCAGGTGATGGGCGATGTGATCGCTGACCTGCGCTTGCCGCGTGATGGCTACTGCGTGTCCAGCAAGGTGTTTTTCGGCTCGGCCGAAGACCCGGCACCGACCCAGCGCGGGCTGTCGCGCAAGCACGTCACCGATGCCTGCCATGCCGCGCTCAAGCGCCTGCGGGTGGATTACCTGGACCTGTATTACTGCCACCGTCCGGATCCGGAAACCCCGATCAGCGAGACCGTGCTGGCCATGGATACCCTGGTCCGCCAGGGCAAGGTGCTGTACTGGGGCACTTCGGAGTGGTCCGGTGCGCAGATCGCCGAGGCGGTGGCCTTTGCCCGCGCCAATCACCTGTACGCGCCGAGCATGGAGCAGCCGCAGTACAACCTGTTGCACCGCCAGCGCGTGGAACAGGAGTACGCGCCGTTGTATGCCGATGCCGGGCTGGGCACCACCATCTGGTCGCCGCTGGCCTCGGGCCTGCTGACCGGCAAGTACAACGACGGCATTGCCGCCGATTCGCGCCTGGGCCAGCCCTCGCTGGAATGGCTGCAGGCCTCGGTGCTCGGTGAACCGGCCGATGATCGCCTGGGCAAGGTGCGGGCGTTCAGTGCGCTGGCCGCCGAGCTGGGTGAGTCGCCGGCGCAGTTGGCCATTGCCTGGTGCCTGCGCAACCCGAATGTGTCCAGCGTGATCCTCGGCGCCAGCCGGGTTGCGCAGTTGGAAGAAAACCTGCGTGCGCTGGACGTGCTGGCGCGCGTGGACGCGCAGGGCTGGCAGCGGATCGAGGCCATCTTCGGCTGATTGCCGCCGTTCCCGGTAGCGATGATGTCCCCCAGAACGGCCCGGCCTCCCGCCGGGCCGTTCTGTTATCCGGGGGCAGGGCAGGCGCGGCTTCAGCCGCGAAATTGGCGATGCAACTTGTGTCTGCATGGCTGCAATTGCAGGGTCTGGCCATTGCGGAAGAATCTTCGGGCTCCGCGGCTGAAGCCGCTCCTACGGGCGCTGCGAAATCTTTTTGCGAATGGGTCTTGCATTGGTATTGAGAATCATTATCATCAACTCCGTCCCCAGCACGGAATCACCCCGATGTCCGCTCAGCCCATCCTGCTTCGTCCCCGTACCCTCCACCTGCCGCAGCGTCCGGTCCAGTTGATGTCGGCCGACGGCGTTGTCGACAGCGGCGCCCTGCTCAAGGGCCAGCGTGAAATCGTCATCCAGCACGGCGACAAGCTGTATCGCCTGCGCCATACCAGCAACGACAAGCTGATCCTGACCAAGTAAGCCCAGGCCGCATTGCCTGTGGGCCGACGTCGCGGCGGCGGCGGGCCCGTCCAAATTGCCAGTCTCTCTCCCCCCTTGGCCGCGACCGGGTGGTGAAACAACCCGGGGCGTCCCGCCAAGGGTTCTACATCTCCAATGGATTCCGGTTTTCCATGATTCGTCCAACTGTTCTCAGTGCTGCCCTGTGGGCGGTGCTTTCTCCCGTGCACGCGGAAACCGCGGCGTCGGCCGACACGCGTGATTTCGACCGCGTGCAGGTCACCGCCACCCGCACCGAGCGCGCGGTCAGCGATGTCGCCGCCACGGTGAACGTCATCGACCGCGAGCAGTTGGACAACCAACTGGTGCACGACATCGGTGACCTGATCCGCTACGAACCCGGCATCTCGGTGACCCGCAGCGCCGCGCGCTTCGGCGTGGGCGGGTTCCGCATCCGCGGGCTGGACGCCAACCGCGTCTTGATCCAGACCGATGGCATTGCCATGCCCAAGAGCTTTGACATCGGCAATTTCGCCAACGCCAACCGCAACTTCACCGATCTGGAAACGCTCAAGCGGGTGGAGATCGTGCGCGGCCCGGCCAGCTCGTTGTACGGCTCCGATGCGCTGGGTGGCGTGGTGGCCTTCGTCACCAAGGATCCGGCCGACTATCTGAAGGACGGCAAGGACAGTTATGTCGGCCTGAAGTTCGGCTACGACGGTGATTGGCAGGGCCTGCTGGGCAGCGTGACCACCGCCTTCGGTGGCGACCACTGGAGCGGCATGGTCAACGTCAACCATCGGCAAGGCCAGGAAACCGACAACAAGGGTGATGTCCGCAGCCAGGACTACACGCGAACGGCGGCCAACCCGCAGCAGCGCGATGGTCGCAGCGTGTTGTCCAAGCTGGTCTATGCGCCGGACGATACCCAGCGCTTCCGGCTGACCGTGGAAGGCAATGAAGACATCACCGATACCGATGTCTATTCATCGGTCAATGCCACGCATCCAACCCCGTCGGCACGCACCACCACCAGCATGACGGCGCACGACAAGCAGACGCGCGCGCGTGTTTCGTTCGCGCATGAAATGGATGCGTTGAATGCAGCGTTTGCCGACAGCGTGCGCTGGCAGGTGTACCGCCAGGACAGCGAGACCACGCAGATCACCGATGAAGGCCGCACCAACGGCAGCCGTCGTCACCGCGAGTTCAATTTCGACCAGCGTGTATACGGCGCGCAGGCACAGTTCAACAAGGCCTTGCAGACCGGCAGCGTCGAACATGCACTGACCTGGGGCTTTGATGGTGCCTGGACGGAAGTGAAGCAGAAGCGTGATGGCTTCCAGGTGCTGGCCAATGGCAGCACCAGCACCACCATTCTTCCCGATGCCTTCCCGGTGCGTGAT
Organism: Stenotrophomonas sp. STEN056; assembly: GCF_056759635.1. Classification (NCBI taxonomy): domain Bacteria; kingdom Pseudomonadati; phylum Pseudomonadota; class Gammaproteobacteria; order Lysobacterales; family Lysobacteraceae; genus Stenotrophomonas; species Stenotrophomonas sp. STEN056. The sequence goes on along the minus strand of NZ_JBRRDL010000024.1, from coordinate 8,199 downwards.
TTCCCGATCAGCAAGACCACCGAGCTTGGGCTCTATGTGCAGGATGAAATGCGCCTGGCCGAGGGGCATCTGTCGCTGGTGCCGGGCCTGCGCGTGGATCACTACCGCCTCAAGCCGGAGGTGGATGACATCTTCCGTGAGGACAACCCGGGCATGGCCGTTGCCTCGTTGAACAAGACCAGCGTGTCACCGAAGCTGGGCATGGTGTGGCGCTTTGACGATGCGTGGTCGCTGTTCGCAGGTTATTCGCACGGTTTCCGCTCGCCGCCGTACAACGACGTGAACCTGGGTTTCACCAACGTGATGTTTGGCTACACCGCCATTCCCAACCCCAACCTCAAGCCGGAAACCAGCAATGGTGTTGAGCTGGGCATGCGTTACCTGACCCCGGCCGCGTATGTCAGCGTCAGCGGCTACTGGAACGACTACAAGGATTTCATCGAGTCACAGCGCAATGTGGGCCGCAACGCGCAGGGCCTGCTGGTGTTCCAGTCGCAGAATATTTCCGAAGCCCGCATCTATGGCGCGGAGTTGAAAGCCGGTGTTGATTTCGGCCAGCTCAGCGAAGCGCTGCAAGGCTGGTCACTGCGCAGCGCGGTGGCGTGGTCGCATGGCCAGAACCGCACCGAGGATGTGCCGCTGGATTCGGTGGACCCGCTGCGCGGCACCGTCGGCCTGATGTACGACCGTGATGCCTGGGGCGTGGAACTGGCCGGCACCTTTGCCAAGCGCAAGAGCCGCGTCGCCGAGGCCGATGCCTATCGTCCGGCCGGTTATGGCGTGCTCGACCTGATGGGCCACTGGGAGTTCGCGCCCGGCGCCAAGTTCAACGTCGGCGTGTTCAACCTGGCCGATCGCAACTACATCGACTGGTCCAGCATCACCTCGACGCTGGCCGCCGGCAGCACGGTCATCGACCGCTACAGCAACCCGGGGCGCACGGTATCGGCCAGCGTCTCGGTGTCCTGGTAACGGCAGCTTCTCTCTCTGGTTCCGCAAGGGCCGGTTCTGAAGGATCGATCTCGGCCACGGAAGGCCATTCTCTCTTCGCAACGCTCAAAGGAGCGCTCAATGAAGCTTCATCACGCCAGCCTGTTGCTGCTCGCCACCGCCTGCGGTGCCGCCAGCGCAGCACCCGCCAGCATCGTCCGTGACCATGATTCCATCCTGGCCATGCAGGGCGAGTACACGGTGGATTTCGCCTTCGACGAAACCGTCCTGCTCAAGCCTGGCTACGAGCGCGCGGCAGCCATGCGCAGCGGTGGCAATGAAGTGGTGATCGTCATCGAGGACACGCCGCAGCGGATCGTGCTGCAGCACCTGTTGGTGGACGAAAAGAGCGGCCACGTGACCAAGCATTGGCGGCAGGACTGGGTGTACGAAGCGCCCAACCGTTTTGAGTTCAGCGCTGACCAGACCTGGCAGGTGCGCAGCATTCCGGCCGCGGTGAACCAGGGCGCGTGGACGCAGTGCGTGTATGAAGTCAGCGACGCACCGCGCTACTGCGGCACCGGCAAGTGGCGTTACGACAACAACGTGCCGACCTGGACCAGCGACCTGAGCTGGCGCCCGTTGCCGCGTCGCGAGTACACCAGGCGCAGCGACTACAACGCGCTGTCGGTGGTGAACCGGCATACGCTTACGCCCAATGGCTGGACGCATGAGCAGTTCAACACCAAGGTGCAGCGCAATGCCGACGGCAGCCAGGTGGAGATCGCCCGCGAGTTCGGCTTCAACGATTACATCAAGACCACCGAAGTCGACTTCGCCCCGGCCTATGCGTACTGGAAGGGCACGTCGGGTTTCTGGGCGCAGGTGCGGCAGCGCTGGGACGGTTTCCTCGGCAAGGCGCCGGGCGTACACCTGAAGACCAAGCTGGACGGCATGGCGATGATCATCCCGCTGTTCGAGCAGGCCGAAGCGGTCAAGGACGGCGCGGCGGTGGACACCAGCAAGATCGACGCGGTGTTCGCGCAGTACGTCGAATCAGCCCCGTAGAAGCGACCTCGGCCGCGAAGTCGCCAGCGCCTGCAATTGCAGGAACCACGTTGGCGGATGGCGCCGCGGCTTCGCGCCTGAAGGCGCTCCTGCCAAAGCGGCAGGTGTAGGAGCGGCCTCGGCCGCGGAGCCGATACCGCCTGCAATTGCAGGAACCGCATTGGCGGGTGGCGCCCCGGCTTCGCGCCTGAAGGCGCTCCTACCGACGCGGCAGGTGTAGGAGCGGCCTCGGCCGCGAAGCCGATACCGCCTGCAACTGCAGGAACCACATTGGCGGATGGCGCCCTGGCTTCGCGCCTGAAGGCGCTCCTACCTGTCAGCCGCCGTAGCCTCACTCCTTGAACATCAACAGCGCGGCCACCAGGATCAGTCCGAACGCCGCCCAGTGGTTCCATTTCAACGGCTGCCCCAGGTAGGTGGCCGAGAACACCGCAAACACCAGCAGGGTAATCACCTCCTGCATGCCCTTGAGCTGCGGTGCCGAGTACACCGCGCTGCCCAGGCGGTTGCCGGGCACTTGCAGGCAGTACTCGAAGAAGGCGATGCCCCAGCTGACCAGGACAACGGTCAGCAGCGGCGCGGATTTGTACTTGAGGTGGCCGTACCAGGCCACGGTCATGAAGACATTGCTGGCGACCAGCAGCAGCACCGGATACAGATACGCGGTAAAGGAGGGGGCGGGCATGGGCGGCGTCATCGGAATGGGCCGATAGCATAGGTCCGGCTGGCCGTCTGGCCCCGAAAGAATCGGAGCTTCGTTGCCGGGTGGGCCATTGGTTACATATGAGACAGTTGTCCGGCAGTGCCTTCACATGGTTTCTACTCCCCATCCGGCATCTTTCACAAAGCTGAAGACTGAGGAGGCTCCATGCGACAGACCAAGGAATCGTCCGGGCTCGTGCTGGTTGTCGAGGACAACCGCAACATCTCCGAGATGATCGGCGAGTACCTGGAAGGCAAGGGTTTTGAGGTGGACTACGCGGTTGATGGCCTGGACGGCTATCGGCTGGCTGCCGAGAACAGCTACGACGTGGTGGTGCTGGACCTGATGCTGCCGCGCCTGGATGGCATTGAAGTCTGCCGCCGCCTGCGCAACGAGGCACGCAAATCCACGCCGGTGCTGATGCTGACCGCGCGCGACACGCTCGACGACAAACTCACCGGCCTGGGCTATGGCGCCGATGATTACCTGACCAAACCGTTCGCCATCCAGGAACTGGAAGCACGCCTGCGGGCGCTGATCCGCCGCGAGCGCCGCCAGGTGGGTGCCGAGGTGCTGAAGGTGGCCGACCTGGTGCTGGACCCGGTGAGCATGCGGGCAACCCGTGCCGGCAGCGAGCTGCAGCTTTCGCCCATTGGCCTGCGCCTGCTCACCATCCTGATGCGCGAATCGCCGCGGGTGGTCACCCGGCAGGAGATCGAACGCGAGATATGGGGCAATGGCCTGCCGGACTCGGACACCCTGCGCAGCCACCTCTACAACCTGCGCAAGATCATCGACAAGCCGTTCGACCGTCCGTTGCTGCACACCGTGCAGAGCGCGGGGTACCGCATCGCCGATATCGGTCAACCCATGACCTGAGGCTCCGGCGGGCAGGGCCGCCGCCGGTGGTCAGGGCGGCGGTTGCGGGGTATGGCGTCGGTGGCAGGCGGTCACTCCCTATAATCACGGCGGTTCAGGGGGATGGACGCAATGCCGTACGGCTTGCCGCACAAGATAAGGGTCGCCTTCATTCTGCAGGCGCTGTTGGCCAGCCTGGGCGTACTGCTGGGCGGCTACTTGGTGTCGTTGCTGATCCAGCATGGCCTGGTAAAAGTGGTGCTGGAGGACGAGGCCCAGCACTACTGGGCCCAGCATGCGCAGTCGGCGGAAGCGCCCTTGCCCAACACCCGCCATATCCGTGGCTATCTGCTGGCCGATGGCCAGCCCGACGGACAGGTTCCGGCTGCGCTGCGCCCACTGGCGCCGGGCTTCCATGAAGTGGAGGCGTCCGACCAGCTGGTGTTGGTCGATCAGGGCCCTGGTGCGCGGCTCTATCTGGTCTTCCCGCATGCGCAGGCGCGTCGTGCCGCGTTCTGGCTGGGGGTATTGCCGGTGGTGCTGGTGCTGCTGGCCATCTACGGCCTGTCATGGCTGACCTACCGGGCCTCGTGGCGATTGGTGTCGCCCGTGAACTGGCTGGCGCGGCGGGTGGCACGCTGGGATCCGCGCTACCCCGATGCCAGTGAGCTGGCGCCGGAGCGGCTGCCGCCCGAAGTGCAGGGGGACGCAAAGCAACTGGCCCTGGCGCTGCATGGCATGGCTGGCCGGGTCAGCGAGCATGTCGCCCGCGAGCGCAATTTCACCCGAGATGCCAGCCACGAGCTGCGCACGCCGTTGACCGTGATCCGCATGGCCAGCGACATGGCATTGGCCGATCCGGGCCTGACCCCACGCCTGCAACGGAGCCTGCAGCGCATCCAGCGTTCCGGGCGTGACATGGAGGCCATTGTTGATGCCTTCCTGCTGCTGGCACGCGAAGCCGACGTGGAACCACTGTCCGAGGCCTTCGATGTGGGCGAGGTGGTGCACAGCGAGGTGGACGCCGTTGCCGAACTGCTGGTTGGCAAGCCGATTGAGCTGCGCGTGTTGATCGATGGCCCGCAGCCGATGGTGGCACCGCCCCGGGTAATGCATGTGGTGGTGGGCAATCTGTTGCGCAATGCCTGCCTTTACACGGATGCGGGCGTGATCGAGGTGGAGGTGGCCGAGGGCAGGGTGGTGGTGCGCGACACCGGCATCGGCATGAGCGCCGAGGCGCTGTCACGGGTGTATGAGCCGTTCTTCCGGGGTGACGAGGGCCAACCGCGAGGGGCCGGGCTGGGCCTGCCCATCGTGCGCCGGCTGTGCGAGCGCTGCGGCTGGCGCATCACGCTGGAGAGCATCGAAGGCCAGGGCACCACGGTGACCCTGCACTACCGCTGAGGCCTTACCGAATCCTGATTAGCGTCGAGTCTCAGCTGAGAGCCCCTCTCCCGCGTGCGGGAGAGGGGTTGGGGTGAGGGCAGCGAAGTTGGATGGATGAATGCGTTGCGGGTGGCATTCAGAAGTGGACTTCAATCTCCAAAACACCAATAGAGCCCTCATCCGCCCCTTCGGGGCACCTTCCCCCAAAAAGGGGGCTGCAGTCCCGCAAACGGGAGAAGGGAGTGATCTAAGCCCTCCTTGCCAACTGGCAGTTCGGCTGAGATTCGACACTAATCAGGTTGCCGAATGGGGGCAGGGGTGGCGTGAGGGCAGATGTGGCAAAATCGCCGATTGCTTTCCAGCCTCCCGGTACCTCGTGCATGGCACATTTCCTGTTTCAGCAAGCTTGGTGTAAGCGTCGCGTGGCTGCCTGCCGGGTGTCCCATGGCTGATCAGACCGGGCATATGCCGCGCGGGCCGGCCCGTATCTTCAAGGCGGCGCAGTGGTCCTGGCAGGGCCTGAAGGCTGCCTGGCTGCATGAATCCTCGTTCCGGCTGGAGGTCTGCCTGTTCGTGGCGCTGACGCCGCTGGCGCTGTGGCTGGGGCAGACGCCTGTCGAGCAGATACTGCTGATCGGTTCCATGCTGCTGGTGCTGGCGATGGAGCTGGCCAATTCGGCCATCGAGGCGGTCATCGAGCGCTATGGCCCGGAGTATCACGTGCTCGCCGGGCGCGCCAAGGACATGGGCTCGGCCGCGGTGTTCGTGCTGATGATGAATGTTCTTCTGTGCTGGGGCCTGATCCTGGTGCCGCGCTTTCTTTGATTGAGAAACCACCTGCCGGGCGGCGGTGGTAGTGACGTTTTGTTGAAGGATTTCCTGCATGTCTTTTGAGTTTCTTGCTGACCCCAATGTGTGGTTGACCCTGTTCATGTTGAGCGCGCTGGAAATCGTGCTCGGCATCGACAACCTGGTGTTCATCTCCATCGCCGTCGGGCGCCTGCCCGAGGAAAAGCGCCCGGTGGCGCGCCGCGTCGGTATTGCGGTGGCCTGCATCACCCGCATCCTGCTGCTGGTGTCGCTGGCCTACCTGGCGCACATGGAAAGCAACCTGTTCACTGTGCTCGGCATGGGCATCTCCATCCGTGACCTGGTGCTGGTGGTCGGTGGCCTGTTCCTGCTCTACAAGGGCATCAAGGAAATCCGCGAGCTGGTCAGCGGCGGCGAAGATGCCGACCCGACCACCACCAAGGTCGCTTCGTCCTTCGGCATGGTGATCGCGCAGATCGCCATCATCGACATCGTGTTCTCGCTGGATTCGGTGATCACCGCCGTCGGCATCGCCGACCATGTGCCGGTGATGGTGTGTGCGGTGCTGCTTGCCGTGGCGGTGATGCTGCTGGCGGCCAACCCGCTGGGCCGCTTCATCGATGCCAACCCGACCGTGAAGCTGCTGGCGCTGGCCTTCATCCTGCTGGTCGGCGCGGTGCTGGTGCTCGATGGCCTGGACGTGCATGTGCCCAAGCCCTACATCTACGCGGCCATGGGCTTCTCGGTGATGGTGGAATGGCTGAACCTGCTGATGCGCCGCAACGCCAAGGCACACCACGTGCCGGGCGCGGACAACTGGTAAGCGCGTTGATCTGGCTGGCATTGCTGTCAGCCCCGTCTACCCGCGACGAGCGAAGGGCCGGCATATTGCCGGCCCTTTCTGTATGCACACGCTGCACGCGGACCGTGGCATGCTCGGCGCCTCTGCCGTCCAAGGGTCCGACCATGCGCCAGTTCCTCCGTCTGATGCTGCTTGTTGTCGCGGCGATTTCGATTTCCGGGTGTGGCTACAACGCCATCCAGCAGAAGGACGAGGCGGTCAAGGCCGGCTGGTCCGAGGTGCTGAACCAGTACAAGCGCCGCGCCGATCTGATCCCCAACCTGGTCAACACCGTGCAGGGCTACGCCCAGCAGGAGCGGCAGGTGCTGACCGAAGTCACCAACGCCCGTGCCAAGGTCGGGCAGATCCAGGTCAACGCTGACGATGCGGCTTCGCTGCAGCAGTTCCAGCAGGCACAGGGCGAGCTGGGCAGTGCGCTGTCGCGGCTGCTGGTGGTCAGCGAGAACTACCCGACGCTGAAGTCCGACCAGAACTTCCGTGACCTGCAGGCACAGCTGGAAGGCACCGAGAACCGCATCACCGTGGCGCGTGGCCGTTACATCCAGCTGGTGCAGGACTACAACACCTACATCCGTTCGTTCCCGCAGGTGATCACCGCCAAGATGTTCGGCTATGCGGCCAAGCCCAACTTCACGGTGGAAAACGAGGCGCAGATTGCGCAGCCGCCGGAAGTGCAGTTCGGCAACCCGCAACCGGCCACGCAGCCGCAGCAGAGCGCACCGCCAGCGCCGGCTCCGGCCCAGTGAGCCGGCAGCGGTGAGCCGCCTCGCGCCCTGGTTGTGGTGGCTGGTCTGCCTGCTCGGCTTGAGTTGGGCAGGCGGGGCCGGGGCGCAGCAACTGGCGCCCATTCCGCCGCTGGATTCGCCGGTGGTCGACACCACCGGCACCCTGGATGCCGCGCAGAAGCAGGCGCTGGAACAACAGGCGCTGGCCCTGCAGCAACGCAAGGGCAGCCAGTTGCAGGTGCTGATCGTGCCCAGCACCGCGCCGGAAGATATTTCCCAGTACGCCACCCGGGTCATCGAGCAATGGGCCATTGGCCGCAAGGGCGTGGACGACGGCGTGTTGCTGGTGGTCGCCAGAAATGACCGGCGGGTGCGGATCGAGCCGGGTTACGGCCTGGAGGGCGCCATTCCCGACGCCATCGCCAACCGGGTGATCCAGGAATACCTGGTGCCGCATTTCCGCCAGGACGATTACGCAGGCGGCATCACCGCCGCCACCGCCGTGCTGGTCAAGCTGATCGACGGCGAGGAACTGCCGCCGCCGGTGAGCAGCAACCGCGAGCCGGGCGGTGACGGCGACCAGACCTTCTTCGTCGCCATCGTCCTGGGCGTGTTGGCTGCCGCGTTCACGCGGGTGCTGTTGTCACGGCTGCCGCGCGCGGTGCGCGGTCTGGCCGCCGGGCTGGTTGCCGGTGGCGCCGGGCTGCTGCTGTTGTCGATGATCGGCGGCGGCATTGCCGCGCGGGTGGCGTTCTTCCTCTCCTTCGGCAATGCGTCCCGGGGCGGCTTTGCGCGCGGCGGTGGTTGGGTAGGGGGCGGATTTGGAGGTCTCCGAGGTTTCGGAGGCTGTGGATTCG